>JAQGOC010000384.1 GCA_028293805.1 Gammaproteobacteria bacterium | reverse complement strand
AGACCAGCCGCAGGTTCATGAGGCCGTAGCCGCCCTGCTGCAGGACAGGGGTATCGGAGATGGCGAAGAAGAACTTCGACAGGTAATTGCCATCCACCTGCGCGTGGAAGTGGCCGCCGAACAGAGGCCAGGTGTAGCGGACCATGGCATTGCCGCTCCACTTCGACGCGTTAGCTGGCGTGTAGGTTCCCAGCACACCGGTGCCCCGCGCGTCGATGTTTTTCACGAGCGCGTCGATATAGGCAATGCCGAAGCCGATCCGTAAGGCCTCGGTCGGCTGCGCATCGATTTCGAACTCGGCACCCTCGTGCCGCGCATTGGCGTTGCGGATCAGCTGCTCGAGGCCGGTGTACGTCAGCGCCTGGTAGTTGCGATAATCGTAGTAATAGACCGCGCCGTTCAGGCGCAGCCGGTGATCGAAGAACTCGGACTTCACGCCAGCCTCGTACGAGATGAGCGTCTCGGGCTTGAAGGAGATCAGCGAGGAGTCGCCGATCGTGTCCGGGAACAGCGGCGCGTTGAAGCCGCCAGCCTTCACGCCGCGGTTGTAGCTCACATAGGTCACCAGGTCCTTGGCCAGATGGAAGTCGACTTCCGCCTTTCCGCTCCAGAAGTTGTACGTCAGGTTGCTGCTGTAGCCGACGAGCGCCCCGGTGCCGTTGAGCGGCGTGAGCCTTTGCACGGGCTGGGTCGGGTTCGTGGGGAACAGCTCCTGCGGATACCAGGTGTAGTCGTAATTCTTCTTGTCCGTTGACCAGCGCGCGCCGAGCGTGAGGCCGTTGAGATCGGTCGCCCGATACTCCACCTGCGCGAATGCCGCGGCCGACTTCGTCACCAAGTTATAGGGCGCGAAGGTCTGCGGCGTGCCGCCGTCCTGGCCAGGGACCTGATAGAATGGATTCGTGCCATACGGCCAGCAGCCGAAGGCGCCGCAGCTGCCGGCAAATTCGTTCGGCGTCCAGTTGTAGGGCCCGTTCCAACCCTCGTAGTACTTGCCGTCGATCCGGATCGCATACGCGCCGGCCGTCCAGTTCAACTTGTCGTCACCACCGTTCAGGCGGACTTCCGCGGACTCCTGGTTGACGTTGCTGCCGTTGAAGAACTGAAAGTACGTGTACGGTGTGGTGTCGGAATCCTCAGCATAATTCTTCGTGAGCTTCTGGTAGTCGGCAATCGCGGTGAGCGTCGACCAGCCCAGGTCATACGTGAGCTTGCCCGTCAGGCCATGGGTACGGATCCGCGCGTAGCCCGAGAAGTTGTCATACGAATTGAAGGCGCCTGAGGCGGGGAAACCCAGCGCGTTGCAACCCCCGCATGTGCCCCAGTAGTTCTCGCCTGGCGCGAGGAATACCGCGGAGCCCGGCGTATTAGGGTCGAATCTCGATGGCGTGCTCTCCCAGGCCCCGCCGCGAACGTCCTCCTCCGCGAACCGTCCGATGAACAGCAGCGTGGCCTTATCGGCGAGCTTGAACAACAGCTGGCCGCGCATCGCCCAGTCGTTGCCGTTCTCCGAGGGGGGATTGCCGAGGGCGTTCTTGAACAACGGGTCGTAATGGTTGGATTCGAATGCGATGCGGCCGTCCACGCCCTCGACGAGCTGGCCACCTACGGCACCTTCGACGCGCGTGAGATTGCGTTCGCCCAGCTCCAGATTGACATAACCGTTGAAGTCGTCTGTGGGACGGTGCGAGACGAATTGCGCAAGTCCGCTGGTCGCGTTACGCCCGAACAAGGTGCCTTGTGGTCCACGCAACACCTCGACGCGATCGATGTCGAAGAGCTGGAAAGCGAGCCCTGCCATCTGACTGCCATAGGCATCGTCGACAAACACCGCCGCCGGGGGATCCTGATGGTCGGCAAAGTCGTTCTGGGTCACGCCGCGGATGGATAGGCTGAACGATGACGGGCCGTTCGGCTGGGTCAGAATGATCGCCGGCATCGTTCGGGGGATGTCGGTGTCGCTCGTGGCCCCGAGGGAGCGCAGATCATCGCCGCTCAAGGCCGAGACCGAGATCCCGACGTCCTGCGAATTTTGCTCGCGCTTTTGTGCCGTGACCACGACCTCCTCGAGAGCGCCCACGGATGATGTCTCGTCCGCGGCCCTGGCAGTCTGCGCCCCGGCAGCCAGCATCAGTGCCGCGAGCGTCGCTGCAGTCACGGCCATGCACTCCACACCTGATTTCATCGGTACTCCCCGCGCCGCTATTGTTGTATGTCCTGAGAGTAGTCCGGCGCCCGCCGAATGTGCTTTCGAATATGCCGCAGGCCGGCGGGGCTTTACCAAAGAATCTTTTGTGTTTTCACCCTTTCATCGGAGATACTTCGACGAACCCCATGTCGCACGACAGTCTCATATGAACAATCTGACCTCTCCGAACGTGGCTCGTCTGGATGACATCGACCGCAAGATCCTCATCGAGCTGTCGCGCAATGGACGGCTATCGAACACCGACCTGGCTCGTCGCGTCGGACTTTCAGCATCTGCGTGCTGGACGCGCGTGCGCGCCCTCGAAGAGGGCGGCATCATCAAGGGTTATAAGGCGGTTATAGACCGGGCAGCGATCGGTCTGCCGGAGACGGTCGTCGTCGAAGTGACCCTCGACAAGCACAAGCATGCAGGCGATGCGATGGAGAACTTCGGCAAAGCGATCGAGAAGCTACCGCAGGTGATCGAGGCGGCCGTGGTGGCGGGCGACTTTGACTACTATCTGCGGGTAGCGGCCTCGAGTACCGCCGACTACGAGCACTTCCTGCGCGAGAAGCTTTACCGTATTCCGAGCGTTCGGCAGGCGCGGTCGATCTTCATTTTGCGCGAGATTACCCGGCCTCTGATACTTTGAATGAGCGGAAGGCTCATGCGACTCCAACTCACGGAGCCGCCAGAATCAGGTGGTTAGCTCCGTTTCTGAATGCTTTACGGAGCTACTGATCTCTCGCTTGTGCCCCGCGGCGGGCGATCTTCCGAGCGCACGTGATCGGCTCAAAGCGAGGCCGTTCCTGCATACCTGGCCGGATATCCGGCCAACATTGGGCAGCCACGCGGCGAGCGGCGTGCCGGGGGGCAGCAGCTAAAACTGAGCGCGCTGGGAGAGAATGAGCCGTTCGACCAAATTCTCGAAGTGCACGATTTCCTGCCGTATTGCTTCAGTGGTATCGGCGAGCTCCTCGAGCGCCGCGAGCGTGCGCTTCTCGTCACTGGGCTGCGCTTCGCGATCCTGATACCGCGCGCCGCGAATTTCATTGACAGTGGCAGGCTTGGGAATTTCGGTCGGACTTGCGGCCATGAGGATTTCCGGTAGGTGGTTTGTTTGGGTCTTCCAATACCTTAGCGCGGGCGGAGGTCTGGCCGCATTGACGCGGGTCATTGTGCCGCGGATCGCCGCCAGCCTGGAATTCAGATGGCGATCGAGCCATTCGCGTTACGCTATCGCTATAGACAAATTGACTCTCCTCATGGACGCGCCGACGCAGGCGCTTAGGATTTGCTGCGGCTCTCGACATCGCGGTCCAGGATCCCGTCTATTCTTCCGGTGCTCGCGATGCCGGCGAGTTATGGTCACGCGCTTGATCTGCACGTCGTGAGCGTTACGCCACGGGAGGGCGGCAATCGTGAAAGCTGTTCAGATCGATCGCTATGGCGGGTCATCGTCCGCCGGGAGCTGCCGGTGCCTGCGCCCGGGCCGGGCGAGGTGCTCATCGGCTCGCCTGATCCGGCATCAACTCCATGGATATTCACACTCGGCATCGCGGGCGCCGGCACGACCGAGGCGATCGGAAGCAGCGTGAGCGCATAAAGCGGTTGCCGGAAGCGTCGGCCGGCTCGACCTTCATTTCGTCAGTTATGCAGGTCGTCGATCCATCGCACCAGCTCGGGCGTCTCGACACCCTCGATATCCAGATTGAACACCAGACCCTGCTGGCCGCTACGCGCCAACACGCATTGCAGCTGCAGATCGGGGCTCGGATTGATCTCCTGATGCGGAACGTAGGGCGGCACGTAGATAAAATCACCGGCCGCCGCTTCGGCTTCGAATTCCAGACGCTCGCCCCAGCGCAGTCGTACGACTCCGTTCAGAACGTAGATCACGGTCTCCAGGTCGCCGTGGTGATGGGGGCCGGTTTTCGCCTTGGCCTCAACCGTGAAGGTGCCGGCCCAGAGCTTCGTCGCACCCGTGTTCTCGGTCCTCACCGCCGCGAGGCGATGCAAACCCGGTGTCTGAGCGATATTGGAATCGAACTCCCCGGGACGGATAATCCGCACTCCATCGGTTCGCCACCGCGCCGACGAGCTGTTCATGTGTCCTCCTCGATCGATTGCCCCGATCATGGCGCTGGCCTGGGCGGCAATCCGGCCGAAAGTCGCCCGAACGTAGCCGGGCCGCATCGGCATTGGGCCGTATTACCCCTCCTCGCTGCTGAGGAAACCCAGTGCAAGGTGGGCCGGCGGCAAGGCCACATCAAGCGTAGGCCGAATCTTCTCCGCTGCCGGAATCTCCATGACCACGGCGTGCCTGGAGGCTAACCACCCACGCCCGACAGTTGCGTCGAAATGTCCCAAAGCCTGCGTGCGTCCGCATCGTTCTGCGCTTCCGCCGTCGGCATCGCTTGCGTGCATTTATGGAAGTACTTTCCAGTGATGCCGTCGACCTCGGGCGAAGAGGCAAGATAAACGATCGTTTTCGCGCCTTCGTCCGGCGTCAGTGCAAACCTCTTAGCGCCCCTCACCACCAGTGACGTCAACCCGCCGCTCGTGTCCCCAAACCGAGTGGCGACAAACCCAGGATGTAGACAATTGGCCGTTATGCCACTTCCTGCAAGGCGACGTGCAAGTTCCCGTGTAAACAGAATGTTCATGAGCTTGGAGCGGCCATACATGCCGAAACCGCTGTAACGCTTCTCTGACTGCAGATCATCGAAATCCAGCGTCGCACGCTTATGGGCGTCTGACGCCGTGGACAGTATGCGAGCACCTGGTGTAGCTTTCAGCCGCTCTATGAGCAGGTTCGTCACGACGAAGTAGGACATGTGGTTCGTGGCGAAGGTCGTCTCGAGACCGTCTTCGGTCACTTTGCGCGTGGCGAACAGCGCACCCGCATTGTTGATGAGCACGTCGATCCGCCTCTCACTCCCTACGATCACTTCGGCTGCCCGCTTCATCTCGGCGAGACGAGAAAGATCGGCATAGTGAACAATGTGATTCCGGCCGGGAGGGATGGCCTTGAGACGCTGCAGCACCGGCTCTGCGCGACTGCGATCGCGAGCGATTAAAACGATTCGTGCACCCTGCTGCGCGAGTCTGCAGGCCGCAACTTCGCCTATCCCCGAAGTCGCACCCGTAATGACGACAGTTTTGCCCAGCATCGTGCTTGCCCCTTCCACTGCATGAATTCTCAGGCCGCGGCTCGCGCTGCCCTGTTCGCGCGTGCGGACTCCGAAAAAGCGTGATGGCCATTGTGACTCGCGTTGCCCGCAAAAGTGTGAGCAATTCATGTCAGCTTACGTAAGCCTAGGGCAAATTACCCCCTACCCCCCTGCACCGTCCGGTCAATGCTACAGCTGTAACACGATGTCCGATACCGGACACGGACCAGTAATCAGGCTGACGGAAATCAGACCCCTACCCGACACGCACTCGCCGCCAAATCGATTGTGTGGATATGCCGCGCATCCATGGCCTGCGAATGCCGAAAAGAGCCGCGACCATGACGATCATCACTGGAGGACACGTCCGCGCCGATGACCCTCACCAACCCGGAACAATGGGATCACGAAGCAAGCTGTCGCATGAGGCGCGCGGCCGAACTGACCAACCACTTGGTCCCTGGCGTGGTCCTCATCCCCGGCGCCGCCGCCACGTTGCCAGAGCTGCAGCAAGTCGGTTTTCGCTACGCGAAATGAGTTGAAAGAACCACAAAAACCCAGGCTGAATCACGCAGGTCATTGCCTGTTGATCGCGCTCGCTCGATTTCTGAGCAGATATTTCTGGATCTTTCCAGTCGCGGTCTTCGGCAGCTCCAACACGAAGTTGATCTCCTGCGGCGCCTTGAAGTGCGCAAGATGGTCACGTGCAAACTGGCGCAACTCTGCTGCAGAGGCTGTGGCGCCTGCTCGCAGGACAACGAAGGCACTTGGCGCTTCACCCCATTTTTCGTGGGGGACGCCTACGACCGCCACTTCGAGCACGGCGGGATGGCGTAGCAGCACGCCTTCGACTTCGATCGAGGAGATGTTCTCTCCACCGCTGATGATCACGTCCTTGAAGCGATCGCGGATTTCAACGTACCCATCTGAATGGACTACCGCAGCGTCTCCCGTATGAAACCACCCGCCTTTGAGCGCCTCCGCGGTCGCAACAGGATCGTTGTAATAGCCCTTCATGACCACATTGCCCCGCGCGACGATTTCCCCAAGTGTCTCGCCGTCGTGTGGAACCTCACGGCCTTGGTCGTCTACGACGCATAGCTCACCGGACGTAATGAGCTCGACGCCTTGCCGCGCCTTGACCATCGCCCCCTCATCCGCATCCAGGCTTGCGTGCTCCGGGCGACTCTCGCAAATCGTGATGAAAGGCGCCGTCTCGGTAAGCCCGTACGCGTGCGTAATGATCCAGCCGAGCTCGCCTTCCACGCGCTTTATGGTGGCTGCAGCTGGAGGCGCGCCTGCGGTGAGCACGCGCACACCTCGGCGAACTTGCCTGCGTTGCTCTGCTGGCCCATTGGCGATCGCAATCAGCACTGTCGGCGCTGCACACAACACTGTAGCCGATTCCATGGCAATCTGCGCGTAGACCCTCTGCGGCTCGACCTTGCGCAGACACAAATGGGTTGCTCCAGCTGCCGTAACGGTCCAGACGAATGTCCACCCATTCGCGTGAAACATCGGCAGCGTCCAAAGGTAGCGATCGGCCGGTGACATGGGAATGTGCACCAGAGTACCGACTGAGTTCACCCAGGCGCTCCGGTGGGTGATCATTACGCCCTTCGGGCGCGATGTGGTCCCACTGGTGTAATTGATCGCGAGCACATCGGTCTCTGCAATATTGGGGGGTACGAAGTCCGTCGAGCTCGACTCGAGTGCGGTTTCGTAGTCCAACCATCCGGGTCGCGTTCCTTCCAGAGCGACGAAGTGCCTCACAGCGGGAAGACGCTCGCGAACACTGTCGACTGCTTCCAGGTAGTCCGAATGGGCGCAGACGACGCAGGCGCCACTGTGCTCGATCAAATACTGGAAGTCCGCCGCCGTCAGCCGATAGTTCAGGGGAACGATAATGGCGCCCAGTTGCGGCACCGCATAGAATGCTTCCAGCATCGCGTGCGTGTTGGGTGAAATTATTGCGACGCGATCGCCCTGCTTCACACCGAGCCGCTGCAAAGCGGAAGACCAGCGGTCACACCGGTCCAGGAACTGCGCATAACTGAGCCGCAGCGAGCCGTCAACCACCGCCTCACGGTGCGGATAGAGCTTCCGTGCACGGCGCGCGAACTCGAGCGGCGTAAGAGGCATCTCCATCGCTCAGAATCTCACGCCAATCTGCACGCCCCATGTCCTCGGCGGCGCCATGAAGCTGAGAACGTTTCCGCCGGTTACGTCGATTCTATATGACGCAACCCGATAAGCTTTGTCGGTCAAATTGTTCCCGAACAGCGCGGCATCCCAACGTCCCGACGGTGATGTGTACCCTAGACGAGCGTTGAGGAGCGTAAGCGCGTTCTGCGCCACAGCCGGGTCGTTGAATTGATCGAAGAATACGCGGCTACGGTACTCGACGCTGCCGCCCAGCGACAGAGTCGCTCCGTCACGCAGCGGGAATTTGTAGCGTCCCGAGAGACTGGACGACCACTTCGGCGCGTTCCTGAGGGAATTGCCTGCCAAGTCGATTACACCGAGCCCGAGGTCGTTTGGGTTGGTCGTATTGAACCGCTGGAACGTGGCCACAAGGTACGCCAGCCCCAAGCTCATGTCGAGGCGGCTCACCGGCCGCGCCGTGACTTCGAGCTCGGCACCGTGTCCCCGTGATTCGGCCGCGTTGCGAATGTTCGTGACAGGCGAGACATAGGTATTCAGCTGCTGATTCGACAAGGTGTAGTAGAACCCGGCCAGACTGGCCAGCATCCGGCCATCCAGCCATTCTGCTTTGGCACCTCCCTCATAGGACCAGATGCTCTCCGGCTCGAAGGGCTGCTGCAGCGTCAAGGCGTTGAATCCGCCGCTTTTGAACCCTTTGGAAGCCTTCGCATACAGATTCGTCAGAGGCGTCAACTGAAAGCCGACGATGAAGTTCGGGGTCCACGACCTCCAGGTCCTCGAATCGTCCGTCGCACCCAATAGAACCAGGGAGTCGTACGCCTCGCCCTCCAGGTCGTTCACCTTGGCACGCTTCTGCTCGTAGCCGTATCTCAGCCCGGCGGTCAGACTGAGGCGCTGCGTCAGGTGCAGTGTTTCCTGCGTGAAAGCCGCGTAAACCGTGGTATGCGCCGCTGAAGGGAACCGCAGCCCGTAGCTCGATCCGGGCGGGCCGGCTACCGGCGACTGCGGACCGAAAAGCAGCAGGACGTCCGCCGAGCTGTTCTCGCGAAAATAGTAGAGCCCCGTCATCCAATCGAAACGTCCGCCGGTTGTGGAGGAGAGCCGGAGCTCCTCCGACACCTGACTCTGATGCTGGCGCCAGTGTACTTCCATGCCCGCGATTTCCGTGCCGTCGACGTCCTCCAGGAAAGCCTCGTTGTTGCGCCGATAGGCGCTCAGCGAGGTCAACGTCGCAGCTCCAAGATCCCAGTTCACGGTCAGTGTCGACCCGCCGTCATCAGTATGTAGAAAGGTCGGCAAATTGCTGTTGATTCTAAACGGATCGGCGGGGATTACCGCACCATAGTCGCCGGCAAACCCAGCTGCCTGAGCCTTGTATGGCGTGATGTCGCCGCGGTCCCGAGCGTAGTCGGCAGACAGCAGTACGCTCAGATCGGACGTAGGCGTATACAGGATAGACGCACGGGCGGCCACGTTATCGGCTCCACCGAGGTGGTTGTTGTTGAGGGCATTTACGTTCTGAGTATAGCCTTCGTGCCGGGACTTCAGGATTGCGAACCGGGCTGCGAGTTCGTCGGTGACGATCGGAACGTTGAGCTCCCCTTCATAGCGGCGCTCGTCATAGTTTCCGAAACTTAAGTTAGCGTCCGCCGCGAACGTCTTTTTCGGCTTCACGGTCACGATGTTGATGGCGCCGCCTACGGAATTCTGCCCATAGAGCGTACCCTGCGGCCCGCGGGCTACTTCGATCCGCTCGATATCCAGAAAGTCTGCGAAGGTACTTCCCGGACGCGCGAGGTACACGCCATCGATGTTGACGGCAGTGCTTCCTTCCGTGCCGATGCCCTCGAGATCCGAACCGAGGCCGCGCAGAAAGATGAACTGCTGGGCGTCGATATGACTGATGCTCAGGCTGGGTGTAGCCATCTGCAGGTCCATCGTCGAGTTAATGTTGGCCTCATGCAGGCGGGTACCGCTGAACACCGCGATCGATGCCGGAACGTCTCTGATGCTCTCCTCACGTTTCTGCGCCGTGACGATGACTTCCGCGAGCGCAGAGTCCGACCCGCTTCCGGAATTCGCCTGAGCGAGAGCACCGGGCGATATAGGCGCCAGCAGCATGCCGAGTAACCCCAGCCGGGTGACCTTAAGTATCCCCACGTGTGCCCCCTTGATTTCTAATGGACGAAAGCGACCGATGCTCTGACCGACTCCCGGCAGGACCCTCCGCGCTTCTAACTCGAAGGCGGTCGAGTGTTTGTTTTCAAGGTCCCCGCGCCAGGCTGGACGCGCTTATCGTAAGTTGCTCCCAAGCACTGAGCTATCCGTCACCGCACGTATTTTCCGGAGGGAACACACGTACGTGAACAGACCGGACCCGTTCAAATGAGGCCTCGCTTGACCGCGTACGCGATCAACTCGGTCTTGCTGCGCAAGCCGAGTTTGTGCATGACGCGGCTCCTGTGTGTCTCCGCCGTCCTTGGACTGATCTGTATGCGCTTGCCAATTGCAGGATTGCTGAGCCCCTCGGCCGTGAGATGTAAGACCTCGCGCTCCCGAGGCGTGAGCGTCTCATACACATCGAGCTCCGCTCCCTGAGCACGCTTGACGTAAGCTTCGATAGCCTTTTCGGACAGCGGCGGGCTCAGGTACCTGCGCCCGGCGAGAGCCTCGTTCACCGCCCGGATCAACTCAGCCGAGCTCGCGTCCTTGAGCACGAACGCCGAAGCACCGTCCCTCAGGGCCTGCAGGACGTAGGCATCGCTCGAATGCATCGATAGAACGATGACGCGTGTGCCGGCGCATCGTCTGGTCACTTCGCGTGTGACATCCAGACCGCCCAGACCCGGCATCACCAGATCGACGATCAGGATGTCGGGCCGCAAGCGCTCAGCCAGACCGGTAACCTTGAACCCGTCGGAGGTTTCACCCACCACAGTAAATTCCGGTTGACGCTCAAGCAGCGCTCGCACACCCTCACGAACGACCTGATGATCATCGGCGAGGAGGATTCTCACCGGCTTCATTTCGTGTTCCGGTCCCCGGACCGCCGCTTGGCGGGCAGTTCGGTAGTAATGCGCGTGCCGCGGCCGGGCGCCGATTCGATCGTCAGCCGGCCGCCCAGCAGGCGCGCCCGCTCTGCCATTCCCGACAGTCCGCTCGAGTGCGCGGCGAGCGCTGCGTTGACGTCGAATCCCTGGCCCTCGTCTTCCAGGCGTGCCCACAGGCTCTTGTCGTCAGCCCAAGCCTTTACGTTGGCGTGACCGACGCGGGCGTGGCGGGCGACGTTCGTGAGCCCTTCCTGAATGATTCGGAAGGCGGTCAGCTCGGTTTCCGTAGCAAATCGTCGGTCGAGCTTGGCGTGGCGAAACTCCACCTGGAGGCCGGATTGGCGCTCGAAGCGCCCGATCTGCCACAGGAGAGTCGGCAGCAGGCCGAGCTCGTCGAGCATCGGCGGTCGCAAGCTCATCGACAGGTCGCGTACGCGCTGGATCAATTCTTGAACGACCCTCATCATTTCAGCGCGCGGGCTTGTCGTATCGGCCCCCTCCTCCCGCTCGATCATCAACCGCAGTCCTGTGAGCAACTGGCCGACCTCGTCGTGTAGCTCGCGAGCGATCGACTGCCGCTCTTCCTCCTGGAGTTGCACCAGCTGCGTCGATAACGCTTGCAGCCGACTGCGTGCCTTACGCAGTTGCGCGGTGCGCCTCTCACGCTCGCGGTCGGCGCGCACGCGCTCGGTAACGTCCTGACCAATCGTTACAACGCTGCCGTCCGAGAGCCTCACACTGCCCCAGCAGGTGTCAAGCATGCGACCGTCCTTCAGCCGGGGTCGAAAGTCACGCCGGCCAGGCGGCGCTTCGCGAAGGAATTTCCGCACCTCCTCGCTGTAGGAAGGGTCTGGATACGCGAGGGCAATGATGTCAATGTGGCCCACCTCCGAGAGGGTCCATCCTAAAATTCGCTCCCACTCGCGGTTGACCCAGCGAACTCGTCCGCCGACATCGGAGAAGGAGATCATGACCGGGACGTTGTCGAAAATCTTCTGCAGCAGCTCCGATTTGTTGGTGAGGTCAGCTTCCACCGCCTGAAAGCGACGCTCGCTTTCCCGCAGAGCACCGTCCGGCCGCGGCGCGTCGCTGATCTCTTCTGCAACGGCAATGAGGTTCGCAGGCTGCTCCGTCCAGCACGACTCGAGTGCCAGGCTGAGTTGGAGCGCGACGCTGCCATCTGCGTCGCGAGGGCAGTTCACCGTCATCGATGTTCGATCGAGCTCGCCGGTAAGCAAACGCCCCACGCAGTGCAGATATTCAGGCAACTCGAGCGGGCCGGCGATATTCCCATCGGGCAGTGCTGGTTCGCCGCAGCCAGTCACGGCGGAGAAAAGGCGGTTTACCCGGACCAGACGCCCGCCGCGCGTGGCGATGGCGCATGGGATCGGAACAAAGCCAATCCAGTCATAGCGATCCGAACCAGCCTTACATGCCGCGCGCTTCGCGCGAACAGGTGTCATATTCTGTCGCCGTCGAGTCTCGTTGCGCCGCGGCTCCTATGCATAAACCATTGCCAACTGAAACCGCTGCGTCATTACGATTCGACCTTGTGCGAGCCGGCCAGCAGCATCCCGGCTCCGGGCGCGACCGGAGATAGGCGCAATCGCTGCAGCAGCTGAAACGCAGTACACGCCGCGGCCGATACGACGGGCAGTCCCAGCTGTTTCTCCAGGATTTCCAGGGATGCCAGGGACGGCATCTGAACGCATGCGGACGCGACGATTGCATCCACCCCACGGGTGTCCAGCTTCCTGCAGAGCTCGGCGGGAGCGAGCGGATCGCGGGCACCCACTGCCAGGTTGTCCTCGATCTCGAGAGAAATGCTGTCGCGGACCTCTATGCCCTCCCGCTCTATGTAGTCGATGACTAGCGCTGTCAGCGGCTTCACGTAAGGAGCAAGGAGAACGATCTTCTTTGCGCCCAGAGCTCTGAGGCCCTCGATGAGCGCACCTGCGCTGGTAACCACCGGAGCTCGATGACCATTTGATGCCATGACGGCCTCGAGCCGCCGTTCGGCCAACCGATGATAGCCGTTGCCGTTGCTCATAATGGCGACGAGACACGCGTAGCCGAGCACATCGACTCGCGCATCCGACAGCTCGAGAGCGCAACGGTCGGAGTCCGCGTCCATTGCCGCGAGTGCCTCTCGCGAAACTCGATGCATACGCATGCGACTCGAGTGGAACGTAAATCGCTCGGGTGCAACGGCTTCTCGCGCCCGCAGAATTGCCGGGAGCTCAGTTTCCATTGTCGTGTTCGAGCTCGGCACAATCTGGCCGACCCGAAATCGCCGCGGCGCACCCTCAGACTGCCCTTCAACTGCCATACGACTCTCGCGAGATACCTGGAAATGAGAACGCGGCTCTATCGGCCCTCGACCCGCATGTCTTCCGGCACCAGGTGCCCGTTCTGCACGATCAGCTCGCCATCCAAATAGAGCGTGCAACCCTTCATAGGCAGATCCAGGTGGCACGACGTATCGTTAGTACCACCGAACTCGGTGTCCGGACCGAGTGAAAAGAGTACGTTGCCATAGTGGGCGCGGCCGTCCATGCCGATCCCCGGCAAGTCGACATCCCACAGACACCGTTCGTTCAGTCCCCAACCGATGTGGGAAACCGCGTAGGCACGTGAATCGTTATAAGACTCCATGTAGTTGCGCAGCTCGTCCGCGCTAGCCGCGCCGCCGATCTGCGTCACGTACCCGTCGCGGATCAGAAACTCGATTGGGCTCTCAACGAATTTCTTCAAAGGATAAATGATGTCGCCCGGCGCCATGACCACTCGACCACTGACGCCGCGGTCATTCGCGAGCGTCGCGAGAAAGCCGCCCGGCCAATGGTCCCAGCGGCCAGGGGTGTCCGTGAACCCGTATTCCGTCAGGACTGGCCACCTCCCGAGGTTGAAGGTCACATCGGTGCCTAGCGCGTTGGTAAAGCGCAGCTCCCGCGCTCGTTTCAGTCGACCCTCCGCTGCCTCGACCCGCTTGCGAAGCTCCTGGTGCGGAAACAAACGCTCCAGGACCTCGAACGGCTCGACGACTGTGAGGATACGCGTGTCCGCCTTCTGAATCGCCAGCTGTTCCTTGGAAAACAGCAGCAGCAGGTGATCCACAACGAGATCGGCCGATAAGCACGCTTGCATCGCCTCCGGGTGTGCGGACAAGGCGTTCTCGCCCAGCGCCCTCAGGCGCTGGGCCGCATCGGCAGAGTCAGAGCCCGGGACATTTACATCTTCAGCTTCGGCACCCAAGTCGCGCGCTGCCGCAAGAAACGCAGTCGCGTATTGTCGCAACTGCGATCCCTGCGACAAAACGGCCACCTTCTGACCGGGGCCGACGCCGCACAACTCCAGCTCATTCCGGAACAACTCGATCATCGCGCTTTTACTTGCAGACGCGGTCATATAAAGAGTCCTCGTGTGAGCCTATGGTCGAAACTGCGCTGCCTCACGCAGCGCTTCCCTCGGCGAGACGCTGCAGAATGTCCTTTGTCAGATAGTGCACCGGCGCCTCCAGCTCGGTTGCCGGCCCGGGCACGTATGCCTCCGACGAAATTCCGGTCTGAAGTGCGGCAAGCATGTCGATGTCTTCGGCAAAAATCAGCCTGATGAAGTCGTTGTACTGATTGGCGTTTGCATCGAAGTCCTTACGATCCAACCAGTCCTGTGGAAACAGCGTGTATATAGTAAGGCGACACCGCTCTACCCCCAGCGGCTCGACCATCAGAGCGTAGACGGCGTCATGGCGCACGAGAATCGAGAACGTCGGGAGGACCTGCGCGGCGAATGCAGAGCTCTCATCCCCCTCGAGCCACGGGATCGATCCGAACAGACTCTTGCCGGCCGCGTTGCAAAGCGAGCGGCTCCGATAGGCGCCATAGAAGCTGCCGCCCGACAAGGGGTACAGCTTGAAGTCGCGTGGATTGAAGTCGCGCGCGAACGAGTTCGCGTGCACGACGTTCAGGTGATACAGATCGAAGACGTTCTCGTTGATGAGCTTCCAGTTGCACTGTGGCTCGAGCACGGATACGCGTGCTGCCCGCATCTCGCCGGTGCGCAGGAAGTCGCACTTGCCCAATATGTCCCCATATTTTTCCAGCAGGCCGGGTCCTTCTTTGGCGAGGTTGATGAAGACAAAGCCGCCCCAGGTCTGTAACCGCACCGGCGCCAGCCGGCAATTCGCAATTTCGAAGCCCTGAATGTCTTCCGCGTTGGTCACGCGTTTCAGACCGCCGTCCAATCCATACACCCACGCGTGATAGGGACAGCGGAACGCCTTGGTATTTCCCTCCCCATTGGCGACTTCCGCACCGCGATGCGCGCAGACATTGCGGAATGCGTTCAGCTCGCCCGCCTCGTTCCGGCACACGATGACGGATTCCCCTACAATGCGGTGCACCTTGTAGTCGCCTGCGTTCGGATAGTGCTCGGTGCGGCCTACGATCTGCCAATCCTTGCGGAAGATCCGCTCCTTCTCGAGCTCGTACAATTCCGCAGACGTGTAGATGGTCCCGGGAAACTGCCGTCCCTTGAGCGATAGGCTCAGAGCCTCCGCGATGATGTCCTGCGGCTTTCGCTGCGTGCTAACGATGGGCGTTGCCATGTCCGTTCTCCCAGATGAATTCTTTTGAACCCTGACATTCTCGCCTCATGCTACGTGCCGCCCGACGTGCAGATCTATCCGTTACCGCACGTACTTCCTCGAGATAACGCACGTAGATGGAGCACGCGCATTGACGACCCTCCTCAACCGAACAGTTCGCGAATCGAACGCATGAACTTCGCTGGCTGCTCGAGCGCGGGACCATGGCCGCAGTTTCCAAGCAGCACGGCATCGGCGTCGCGGATGAACTGCATCAGCGGCAACGTGCCTTGGGCAAATGGGACAATCCGATCCCCTGCTCCATGAATGAACAGCACCTGCCCTGCGATCCTGGCGAGTTCGTCGGGCGGCAGCACCAGTTGATCGAGATACTCCTGCTTGTTGCCGGCAAACATGGCCGCGAAGTACTTTGCGTATCCGGAGGAATTCAGCAGGCGCAAGCGTTCCTCATAGAACTCGTCGGTAAGACTTGCGGGATTGGCGATGACGTAGGAGTACATCGTACGCAGCCCCTGCAGTGAGTCGGGAACCGACCAGGCGACATCCAGGGCCCGGGTCAATTTCAGGTGAGCCCCCGGGCAACCCGTGACCGCGACCTTGGTGAGATTTGGGTTGCTGGCGGCAAGACGCAGAGCGAGAAATCCCGAGAGGGAGTGCGCAATGACCCCCGCGTTCGCGCCGGCGGAGAGTCGGTCGAACAGATACTGTACCTGGCGACTCCACAGGCTCAAATCGAACAACGGCGGCGCAGACTTGCACGCAGAGAGCCCGAACCCGATCAGGTCGGCGGCGAGGATGTGGTAGTGCCGCGCCAGATCGTCCAGGACCAGAGCCCAGTTGGAAGAGGTCGAGGTACCTGCGCCTGAGCCATGCAGGAGCAGGAGCGGAAAGCCCGATCCTCCCTCATAACAGTGGATCTTCATGCCCTCGAAATCGAGGTCGAACTGCTCTATAGCCATGCAAGCAACCTGACTGCTTAAGGGTTTCGCAGCGCACACCGGCCAATCATCCGCACGCGCTTGCGAAGGGTGCCATTATAGATCAGAATTTGGTTGTTTAATTAATTTATTTGCTGATCCCAGACTGATGGACGGCGACCTCCCGCGTTTGTGTAAACTCTTCGTCGAGTCGCGTCGGAGGGGCATTGCGCTGGTTCTGGCTACTATCGTCCGCAGCGAAGGCTCCACCTATCGAAAGGCGGGCGCGCGGATATTGATCTCTCCGAGTGGGGCTGCCAGTGGGATTCTCAGCGGTGGATGCCTGGAGGCGGACCTGCGCGAGCGAGCCGCCGAAGTGCTCGCGCACGACCGGCCTGCCAGAATCCTTTTCGACACGCGCGAGTCCGATGATCCCGTCTGGGGCCTTGGCCTGGGGTGCGAGGGCGCAATAGAGGTCTGGTTGCAACAGGCGACCGCTGAGGACGGCTACGCGCCCCTGCCCTACTTCCTACAATGCTGGGAGCAGGAGCATAGCGGGATGATCGCTACTGTGATTGGCGGTCAGGCACTGCCCGCCGAGCTAGGCCGACACGGCTATGCAGGGATCATCGACAGTGATCCGCTATCAGTGCAACTCGCTAGCATCAGTTCTGCCAGACCTGGGATACACAGGATCGACTTCAGTGGCCGCGTTCTCGAGCTCTTCGTCGCCCCGGTCACGCTTCCGCCCTCCGTACTGATTTGTGGCGCAGGACCGGATGCAATCCCCGTTGCCGCTTTTGCCGCCTCGCTCGGTTGGCGCGTGACCGTGTTTGATCATCGGCCGGCATACGCGTCGCCGGAGAATTTTTCAGGTACGACCCGCGTCATTTTGGGTCGACCCGAGGAGCTGACCGACCGGCTCGATCTGTCCAAGTTCGACGCGGCGGTGATCATGAGCCATCACCTCCCGTCCGATGTGGAATACCTGCGCCACTTGGCGCGCGATCCCCCCGTTTACATCGGCGCGCTTGGGCCTGCGGCGAGGCGTGAACGTCTGTTCGCCGAGGCCGGAGCGGCGGTCTCGGCCGCGATGCGCGAGCGCCTTTACGGTCCCGTAGGTCTCGATATTGCCGCGAACTCACCCGAGAGCATTGCGTTATCCCTCATTGCACAGATTCACGCGGTTCTCAGGGGCCGGCACTTTGTTTCACGAGCCGCGCAGTAGCGCGGAGCAACGCGGCGAAAGAGGGAGCGATCAACGCCCGAGCGCCGAAGTCGAGCAGTGCCCGTGCCGCGTGTCCGCGGCTCGAGCCGCAGCCGAAGTTCTCGCGCGCGAGCGGCGACCTCGAGATGCCGCGCAGTCGTGGGCACATTGTGGTCGACTGTTGCGAGCACCGTCTCGGGCCGCCATACCTTGCGCCCCGAGAGCCGCAGCCCTTCGAAGGCCTGCGGGCTCGTCACCTCGTACACCAATTGACGGTCGACATACAGCAAGGCCATGCCGTCGGGTGGCTCCTTGACCACGTGGCGCCGCCAGAGCTTGTGAAAAAGAGTTTGCGGACCCATCGAGCGCCTCCCTAATCGCACCTTCGGTGCAGCGAAGCGGCAGGCGACTCGGTCCCATCAGGGGCTGGATAGCGGCGGCTCGATCTTCCAGCCTTCATCACCTGGCCAGGCACGTCGTGCCCCACCAAAGCCGGTAACGTGAGCGCTATGCCGATCAACGCGTCCAGGTCCACGGCGGTGTTGTAGCCCATCATTTCGAACATATGGACTAGATCTTCTGTACACACATTACCCGTGGCGCCTGGCGCGAATGGGCATCCACCCAAGCCGCCGAGTGAGGCGTCGAAGTGGTCAACGCCTGCTTCCAGCGCCGCAACCGCATTGGCCAGTCCCATCGCGCGAGTGTTGTGAAAGTGTGCTGTGAACGTGAGTTCCGGCCAGCCTGCCACTACTGCTGCGCACACGCGCCTCACCTGCACAGGGTTGGCCATCCCAGTGGTATCGCACAACGCGAGGCGCTCGATGCCCAATGCAGCGAGCTGGTCCACGAGCTCCATCACGCGAGCAGCGGGAATGTCACCTTCGAATGGGCACCCGAAAGCGGTCGAGATCGATGCATTGACTGCGGTCTGCCCGCGCGCGATCGGCACGATCTGGCGAATCACCCCGAGCGATTGCTCGCACGTCATGCGCAGATTGGCACGATTGTGGGTCTGACTCGCCGACATCACGATGTTGATCTCATCGACCCGTGCAGCCAAGGCCCGCTCGCAACCCCGCACGTTCGCCACCAGCGCCGAGAATTCGACCCCGGGGACCCGCCTGATCTGCTGCATCACCTCCGCAGCATCGGCCAACGCCGGAATGGCTTTGGGCGACACGAACGAAGTCACTTCGATCTTTGCGAGCCCCATTTGGCTCAGCGCATCGATCAACCCGACTTTTTGCGCGGTCGGAATGAACCGAGGCTCGATCTGGAATCCGTCGCGCGTCGATACTTCTTGAATATAGAGACGCTTGCGTGCTGGTTGGGTCATATGATTTTCCGTGCGCTGCTCAGACGACGCCTGCCGAACGCAGACGCTCCAGCTCGGCAGCCTCGATACCGATCGACCTCAGAACCTCTTCGGTGTGCGCACCAAGGGACGGACCGATCCAACGCGTCTCGCCCGGAGTCGCGCTGAGCTTCGGCACGATTCCAGGTAAGTCAACAAACGCGCCATCGGAGAGAGGGTGACGTTCGATCATCCCGCGCGCGTGATAATGTGGGTCCGCAGCAATGTCGGCTGCCGTGTAAATGCGTCCACTTGGCACCGAGGCAGTTTCGAGCGTGTCCAGGACGTACTGCAAATCGTGTCGACCGGTCCAAGCGGAGATCACGGCATCCAGCTTTTCGCTGTGGCGCACGCGGCCCTCGTTCCGTGCAAGCTGCGGGTCGCCGGCAAGATCATCCCGCCCCATTGCATGCATGAGCCGCTTGAAAATCCCATCGCCGTTTCCGGCTATCGCAACATAGTTGCCATCGCCGCATAGATAGGTATTCGACGGCGCTATACCCGGCAGCGCAGCGCCGCTCCGCTCGCGCACATGCCCGTACATCTGATACTCCGGCAGGACACTCTCCATGATCGCGAAGACCGACTCGTAGAGCGCGACGTCAATGAACTGCCCTTTGCCGCCATTGACCTTGAGATGGTGCATCGCCATCATCGCGCCAAGCGTCCCATACAGCGAGGCCAGCGTGTCCCCGAGACTGACACCTACGCGCACCGGAGGACGGTCCGGAAATCCGGACGTATAGCGCAAGCCGCCCATGCACTCGGCAATAGCGGCGAAACCCGGACGATCGCGGTAGGGCCCCGTCTGTCCATAGCCGGAGATCCGGACCATGATCAACTTGGGGTTGACTGCGGACAACTGTTCCCAGCCGATGCCCCACTTCTCGAGTGTGCCAGGACGAAAGTTCTCGATGACGATATCGACGGCAGATGCCAGGCGACGCACGATCTCGTGAGCCTCCGTGCGCTTCAGATCGAGTGTCACGGATTTCTTGTTACGACTTTGCGAATACCACCAGAGCGACGTGCCATTGTGTACCTTGCGCCAGCTGCGCAGCGGATCGCCTTCGCCAGGTGGCTCGATCTTGATGACATCGGCACCAAACTGCGCCAGCAGTGCGCTGGCATACGGTCCTGCGATCAGGGAGCCGAGCTCCAAGACCCTGATTCCCCGTAGCGGGGAGGTGCCGTTGCCTGCAGAAGCTTTCGCTCCGGACATAGTCATGCCTCCGTCGGCCGCTCGATGCGGGGATCGCTGGCCCGAGCGCCACAAAGCCGGCACACACCCTCGATATGCGCCGCAAACTCGTTCCGGAACAAGCTGAGTCCGCTCTGCAGCGGCGCCACTGGCATGGTGATCAGGCCACAGATCCCCTCTCCCCGAGCCAGCCCGATGATCCTGTCAACTTGCTCGATGAGCTTCCAGGTACCCCTGCCTGCGAGAACCTGCTTCACGATCGTATCCAGCATGTTGGTTTCCATACGACAGCGGGGACATTGGCCGCAGCAGCCATGTGAAAAAAACTGCAGGATCTGTCCGATCTCGCGAACCATGCAGTCGTTCTCCGAGTAGGCTCTGATCGCGGCACAGCCGAGCGCGGACCCGTTCTCTCTCAATACCTGGGCGTCCAGCGCAAGCTCGAATCGTGATGAATCAAGCAATCCGGATGAGGGTCCGCCCGGCTGAACGGCCTTGATCTTCGAGCCGTCGCGCAAACCGCCGCCGCAAACATCCAGCATTTCGCGGATCGGGGTGCCAATTGGAATCTCGTAGATTCCGGGGCGCAGGAACTCACTGCCGAGCGTGCATAGGGTCACGCCCTTGCCATGGATGCCGAGCGCCCGATAGGCGTACGCGCCGGCCGCTACGATTAGAGGCAGATGTGCAGCGGTTTCCACGTTCTGAATCAAGGTGGGAAAGCCGTGCAACCCCTGCTCGATCGGAAATGGCGGTTTTTTCCGGGGCAGCGGCTTGCCG
>JAQGOC010000006.1 GCA_028293805.1 Gammaproteobacteria bacterium | reverse complement strand
TCGGAAGCGGCACGCATGCCGAGCAGACCGGCCGCACGATGATCGCGTACGAAGCGGTGTGCATGCGCGAGCGGCCAGACGCCATCATCGTCGTAGGAGACGTGAACGCAACCGCCGCGTGCGCACTGGTCGGGACCAAGCTCTGGATTCACGTCATCCACCTCGAGGCCGGCCTACGCAGCCGGGATCGGCAAATGCCCGAGGAAATCAATCGCCTGGTCACCGATGCGATCGCCGATCTGTTGTGGACACCGTCGCCGGACGCAGACATGAACCTGCGGGCGGAAGGCGTTGCGGACGAGAAGATCGTCTGCATCGGCAACATCATGATCGACTCGTTCGAAATGTTGCGCGACAAAATCGAGGGCGCAGATACCCGCCGGCACCTGAAGCTCGACAGCGAGCCCTACGCGGTGGTCACTCTCCACCGGCCCTCCAATGTCGACGCACGCGACAAGCTCGCCGAGCTCGTCACGACCCTGGTCGAGCTCTCGAAGGAAATGAAGGTGGTGTTTGCCATCCATCCGCGCACCCGCAAGCGCCTCGAGGACTTCGGGTTGCTGGGGTCGATCACGGGCAGCCCCGGAATTCGCCCGACCGAGCCGTTGAGCTATATCGAGTTCATGAATCTCGTCACCGGCTGCACCATCGCCATCACCGATTCCGGCGGGGTGCAGGAGGAGACGACCTACCTCGGCATTCCCTGCGCGACGCTCCGTGAGAACACCGAGCGCCCGATCACGATTACCGAGGGAACGAATCGCCTGCTGAAGCCGGCGGATCTCGTGGCGGCGGCGAGGGAAGCCTTACAGGGTAAATGGCGGCCGGGCAAAAGGCCGGACCGCTGGGACGGACGCGCCTCGGAACGGGCTGTGGCGAGCCTCAAGCAGCGTCTGGCGTGAATTCTCGACCCGGGCGGTGAATTTTTTCCATCCCGGATGGCAGCCGCCCGAACGGTCTGTCAGGTAGCCGGGACTCCGGGCCGGAGCGCTTCCAGAAGGATCTGGAAATCACAGCCCTTGGTCACGAACGCGGCGGCGCCACGCCGCTTGACCTCCCGCGCCACCTCTTCGCTATCGGCAAGGCCGCTGAAGATGATGACCCGCAAATCCGGCATGGCGGCGGTGAGCTCCTCGACCAGCGGCAGGCCGCTACCCCCCTGCAGCATGAGGTCCAGGATCAGTACATCCGCGGATGCGTTGCGGGCGGCGCCCAGAACCTCGGTCGCATCCGATACCTGCCCGACACACTGCATGTCCGGTTCGGTATCGATGAGTTGGCTCATCACGTCGCTCAGATCCCGGTGATTTTCCGCGATCAGCACCCGTAATGGCTTGCTTGCGTCCTCCAATGTATCTCCCGATTGAACCACCGGCCCGGCTGCTGAGCAATTTACGTGCCCGCGCGATGTTGCGCCAAACGCACGCCCGGAGGATCGCCTCACGCATCGACGAGAGCTAGGATCTCCGCGGTTTTTTCCCGCATGAGGGCCTCGCTTCCCCGGGACTCCACGTTCAGGCGCACGAGCGGCTCGGTGTTGGAACCGCGCAGATTGAAGCGCCAGTCCGGGAACTCCATGGACAGGCCATCGGTAAAATCGAGCGTCTGCGCCTGCGCTGCATAGTGTTGCTGCGCACGGGCCAGTATGGACTTGGCGTCCGTGTTCAGGTGCCGGTTGATCTCGCCGCTGGCCGGGAAGAGCCGCATGCGCTCACCGACGAGCTGCGACAGAGACAGACCCCGCTCGCACATGACCTGCAGCACGAGCAGCCACGGGATCATGCCGCTGTCGCAATAGGAGAATTTGCGGAAGTAGTGGTGGGCGCTCATCTCGCCCCCGTAGACGCCATCGACCTCCCGCATCTTCTGCTTGATGAACGCATGGCCGGATTTGCACAGCACGGCCTCCCCTCCACAGCGGCGCACGATATCGATAGTGTTCCAGGTGAGGCGTGGATCATGGACGATCCGCCCTCCCGGCTCACCCTTCAAGAAGGCCTCCGCCAGCAGGCCAACGAGGTAGTAGCCCTCGATGAACTGGCCGTGCTCGTCGAAGAAGAAGCAGCGGTCATAGTCGCCGTCCCAGGCAAGTCCCACATCCGCGCCCGTCCGGCGGATGACATCCGCCGTCGAGGCCTGGTTTTCCAGCAACATCGGATTCGGGACGCCGTTCGGGAACTTGCCGACAGGATCGTGATTCACCTAGATGAACTCGAACGGCAGGTGCGGCTCGAGCTGATCGACGATGAGCCCCGCCCCGCCGTTGCCGGCGTTCACCACCACTTTGAGCTTGCGCAGCTTCGCGCGGTCCACGTAGCTCAACAGGTGTTCGAGGTACTTCTTGCTGGTATCGAGCCGCCGCTCGGTGCCCGGCCGGGCCACCTTCGAGGGCAGCTTGCCGGACTGGATGAGGGCGCGCATGTCGAAAAGGCCGGTATCGCCGCTGATCGGGCGCGACTGCTCGCGGACGAACTTCATGCCGTTGTAGTCGGGCGGATTATGGCTCGCCGTCACCATGATGCCGCCATCGAGCTCTTCGGCGAACGTCGCGAAGTACGAACCCTCGGTGCCGCACAGTCCGATGTCGAGCACGTCGGCGCCGCAGTCCATGAGCCCGCGTTTCAAGGCCGCGGCGAGTTGTGGACTCGAGAGCCGGATGTCATACCCGACGGCCACGCTCTTCGGCTTGACGAACGCCGCGTAGGCCCGCCCGATATCGTAGGCGAGCGTTTCGTTGATCTCGTCGGGGATCCGGCCGCGAACGTCGTAAGCTTTGAACGAATTCAGATTGGTCATGCAGCGCCTCCATCGGGAGCGGCAGGATTGCAGGCCGCTCGCGCGCCGGCAACCCTGTTCAGGTGGTCGTGCCCTGCCGCCCGTAGCGGTCTTCGAAGCGGACGATATCGTCCTCTCCGAGATACGAGCCGGATTGCACCTCGATGATGTGCACCGGGATCTTGCCGGGGTTCTCGATCCGGTGGCGAACCCCGATGGGAATGTAGGTGGACTGGTTTTCCTCGAGCAGGAAGACCTCATCACCCCGCGTGATGCGCGCAGTGCCCGACACCACGATCCAATGCTCCGCGCGATGGTGATGCATCTGCAGCGACAGAGTCGCGCCCGGCTTCACCTTGAGACGCTTCACCTGAAAGCGGGGGCCGTTCTCGATGCTGTCGTAACTGCCCCAGGGGCGGAAGACCTCCCGGTGCAGCGAGTGCTCGTAGCGCCCCTGCTCCTTGAGCCGGAACACGAGCTTCTTCACATCCTGCACGCGATCCTTGGGTGCCACGAGGACGGCGTCCTTGGTCTCGATGACGACGTGGTCCTTGAGGCCGACCACCGCGACGAGGCGGCTTTCGGAGTAGAGGTAACAGCCTTCCGAGGATTCGGCGATCACATCGCCCCGAGCGACATTGCCGTGACCATCCGCCTCGCTCGCCTCATGGAGGGCTGCCCAGGAACCCACGTCGCTCCAGCCCGCATCGAGCGGCACCACGACGGCATCGGAGGTCTTCTCCATGACCGCGTAATCGATGGAGTCGGACGGGCATGACTCGAAGGACTTCGCATCGATGCGCGTGAAATCGAGATCCGTCTTCGCGCTGGCGGCAGCCGCTTCGCAGACCTTCGCGATCTCCGGGGCGAGGCGCTCGAGCTCCTGCAGATAGCGGCGCGCGTGGAACATGAACATGCCGCTGTTCCAGTAGTAGTCACCGGACTTCACGAACTGCTCAGCTTTCTCCGCCGAGGGCTTCTCGACGAAGCGCGCGATTCGATGCACGGCTCCCCCGGCCTCGCCGCGCTGAATGTAGCCGTAACCCGTCTCCGGAGCGTTGGGCACGATTCCGAAGGTGACCAGCTTGCCCTGCTCCGCAGCGGGCAACGCCGCGCGGACAGCTTTCTGAAACGCGGGTACGTCCCGGATGACATGGTCGGCGGGAAGGATCAGGAGCACCGGATCGGCATTCGCACCCGCCACCGTGGCCTTGAGCGCTGCGTGGGCCGCAAGCGCGATCGCCGGTGCGGTGTTGCGGCCGAAGGGCTCGAGCACCATGGCGCGCGGCTCGACATTCGCCTGGCGGAGCTGCTCCGCCACCAGGAAACGGTGCGCCTCGTTACAGACGATGACCGGGGGGGTCGCCGACAGCCCCTCGAGGCGCAGGGCGGTCTGCTGCAACATGGTGCGCTCGCCGGTGAGGGCCAGGAGCTGCTTCGGATACAGCTCGCGGGAGAGCGGCCAGAGGCGTGTACCGGCCCCGCCGGAGAGGATGACTGGAGTGAGCATCGGGAATCCTGCGGAAAATCAGGCTTGGGCCGGCAGCGAGGGCCGGCCCCGGCCGATGGCGTAGTAGGTGAAACCGAAACGGGCCACCATGGCCGGATCATAGAGATTGCGCCCGTCGAAAATCACCGGCGCTTTCAGAATTTCCTTGAGGCGATCGAAATCCGGGCTGCGAAACTCCTGCCATTCCGTAGCGATGGCGAGGGCGTCCGCGCCTTCCGCGGCCTCATAAGCGGTCTTGCACAACACCATGTCCGCGCGATTCGCGTAGATGCGCTTCGCCTCGCCGGCAGCAACTGGATCGTACGCTCGTACGCGCGCGCCGGCCTTCAGCAACATATCAATGATCGTACGCGAGGGCGCCTCGCGCATGTCATCGGTGTTGGGTTTGAACGCGAGGCCCCACAACGCCAGCGTGCGGCCCCGCAATTCGGAGAAATGCTGCTGCATCTTGTGGACCAGCACTTCTTTCTGACGCTCGTTTACCGCTTCGACGGAGGTCAGGATCTCCGCCTTGTGGCCGACCTCCTGCGCGGAACGGATCAGCGCCTGCACGTCTTTCGGGAAGCATGAGCCGCCGTAGCCGGTGCCGGGATAAATGAAGCTATAGCCGATGCGGGGATCGGAGCCGATGCCGACCCGGACCTTCTCGATGTCCGCGCCGAAGCGCTCCGCGATGTTCGCGAGCTCGTTCATGAAGCTGATCTTGGTGGCCAGCATCGCGTTCGCCGCGTACTTCGTGAGCTCCGATGAACGGATGTCCATCACGATCAGGCGGTCGTGGTTACGAATGAACGGCTCGTACAAAGCCCGCATGAGCTCCGTCGTGCGTGGATTATCGGTCCCGATCACGACCCTGTCCGGCTTCATGAAGTCCGCTATCGCGGCGCCTTCCTTCAGGAATTCAGGATTCGAGACCACATCGAACTCGACGTTCGCGCCGCGCGCGGCCAGCGTCGTCTGCAGCTCCTTGCGCACCTTGTCCGCCGTGCCGACCGGCACCGTGGATTTCGTGATGACGACGCAGTAGCGCGCCATGTGCGTGGCGATGGTGCGCGCCGCGGAGAGCACATAGCGAAGGTCCGCTGAACCATCTTCGTCCGGGGGGGTACCTACGGCTATGAGCTGGACAAGACCGTGTTCGACGCCCTTGACAGCATCCGTCGTGAATTCGAGGCGGCCGGCTTCGGCATTGCGCTTGATGACGGCCTCGAGGCCGGGCTCATGAATAGGGACTTCGCCGCGATTGAGCCGCTCGATCTTGCCGGCATCCACGTCCACGCAGACTACGTGGTTGCCCGCATCCGCCAGGCATGCTCCGGTGACGAGCCCCACGTAGCCGGAGCCGAAAATCGTGACACGCATGTAAATTCTTGAAGACTATGGATAAAGAGATTGGAGCCTAGCCGAAGGTCCGGTCGCCCTCAAGGGCCCGGCAGCGCCGCGGCCGCAGCGCCCATCATTATGAAACCGTTATGGAGGTCGCAGGTCACGGGCTCTCGACTACCTGCGGCGACAGTGCGCGAGCCGGCCGCAATGAGTGCTCATACCAACATATTGATACACGTTGATACTAAATCGCGGCGGCGTCGGCAATCCCCAACACGTGTGAAGTTTTTGCAGTCAGGCGGCTCAGGTCTGGGTATATTCTCTTTGCAAGAAACTGAAGTGTCGAGGGGGAGGATCCCACGCTGCGTGCCGCAGCGGCTTGGAAGGAGCAACAGCTTGACGCATGCCCTCGCGCCTTTCTCGATTTCCCCGCTGATTCGCGGGACTTGCACTCAGCACCCGCCCCGCGCTTCTCCCCTGCTAGATCGCGTGCCATTCGCAGGCCCGCTATTTGCTCCCTTGAATTGCCCGTTCGACTGTTCCACAACCGTTGGTGGGGTTAGGGGCTCCCGTGCGGCCGCGGTGAGTCAACTTCGCGGCCCGCAAGGCGTTGGCGTGTGAAATGTGCAGCGAACTCTTGAACCGAACCACGGCTGCCGATGTCGCCTGTTTGCGACAGTCAAAATTGAAACAAGACTCGCAAGGGGATTTGAGTTGTCGACGCAACAGGCAAACGAGACTTCCGGGCAACGTGTAGCGCGCCTGCGCGCGCGCGTTCGGCGACCCCATTTGGTCAGCGCGACCGAGCTGCACCTGCAGTCGGAGGCAATGGTGGACGGGAACCTGAACCTGGAGCTGCCAAACGCCGCTGAGCTTCCGCACGGGTCTTTCCAAAATTCCGAGAGTCCCTCCTGGGCGACATCGGCGCGACGTTTTGCCGCGGCCGCCTCCCCGTCCGCCGGCGTGGTCGCCAAGCGGCTCCTCGATGTGATCGGTGCTGTAGTACTGGGGGTCGTCTTCTCGCCCCTGATCCTGGTCATCGTATTTTTGATGCGCCGCGGTGGCGGTTCGGTCATCTACAGGCATCGGCGCGTCGGCCGCGGCGGCCGGATGTTCGCGTGTCTGAAATTTCGAACGATGATCCCGAACGCGGACCAGGTGCTGCGCCTGCTCCTCGAGAACAATCCCGAGTTGCAGGCCGAATGGGTGCGCGACCACAAGTTGCGGCACGACCCGCGAGTGACGCGCCTGGGCCGGTTCCTACGGCGCACGAGCCTGGACGAGCTGCCGCAGCTTTTGAACGTCCTCCGGGGTGAAATGAGCTTGGTGGGCCCCCGCCCCGTGGTGCGCGAGGAGCTCCTGCGGTATGGGCGCAATGTCGGCACTTATCTCGCCGCCAAGCCGGGAATCACGGGACTGTGGCAGGTCACCGGCCGCAACGACACTGACTACCGGCGCCGGGTGGTGCTGGATACGTACTATGTGCGTAACCAGAATCTGCTCCTGGATCTCTACATCCTGATGAAGACGACGGGCGTCGTTCTCGGCGGCAACGGCGCGTACTGACATCCCGGCGCCGAGCCGGAAGCCGCGCTCAGCAGGTATGCTGAGCGCCGCCGTTCCCATGCAAAGGCCCGGAATTTGATCTCCCTGCCGGAAAGCGAGTACGACGTCGTCGGCTCGATCGTCACGTACAAGACCGATGCGCGCGAGGTGGAGCAGGCGCTGCGGCAGTTTCTAGCCATCCCCTTGAAGGTGCATCTGTGCATCATCGACAACTCCCCCACGCCGGTGACGTTGCCGAAGACCGCCGACCCGCGCATTTCCTATTACTTCGCGAACAGCAATCTCGGTTACGGACGCGCTCATAACATCGCTCTGCGCGCCTCCCGCGGTCGTGCGCGTTATAACCTCGTCATGAACACGGACATCACCTACTCGCCCGATGTCGTGACCCGGCTCGTGGACTTCATGGACGCCCATCCGGAGGCGGGACTGGCCGGCCCGAAAGTGCTGTATCCGGACGGATCCCTGCAGCACGTCTGCAGGCTGCTTCCCACACCGGCCAACATGTTTCTGCGGCGCTTTCTTCCCCGAACGTCCTGGACGGAGCGGGCCGACGCGCTTTACGAACTGCGCTGGTGGGACCACGAGTGCGTCGCGAACATCCCGTACTTCCAGGGCTCTTTCATGCTGTTGCGAACGCAACTGTGCAATCGCCTCGAAGGCTTCGACGAACGCTTCTTCTTGTACGGGGAGGACATCGACCTGACGCGGCGGATCTATGGGGTGGCGCAGGCCCTCTACGTTCCGGACGTGAAGATCACCCATGAGTACCGGCGATTCAGCAACCGCTCGCTGCTGGGCACGTGGTACGGCATCCAGAACAACTGCCGCTACTTCAATAAATGGGGGTGGTTTTTCGACCGGGAGCGCCGAAAGATCAACCGGGAAGTGGTCGCGGCGCTGAGAGCGTGTTCGTGAGCCGCTTCCGCCGCTACTCCGCATCCTCCGCCCGGTCCGTCGGGTATAGTCATACGCTCTGCGCGGCCTGGCTCGCGCGAACTCCCCGGTACCGTTGATGGACACGAAAATCCGCAGACCGATCCCCCAGGACGAGATCAGCCTGAAGGAGATCCTGCAGCTCCTGCGGCGCCGGAAATGGGCGGTGTTGTTGGTCACCGCGGTATTCACGATCGTCGCCGGCGTCGCGGCGAAAATGACTCCCAAGACCTACAAGGCCGCCGTCATCGTATCGGCCACCACGAACACCCCCGGCAGCGGCCAGTCGGGGGGCCTGAGCTCGATGGTCTCCCAATTCAGCGGCCTGGCCTCCCTGGCGGGACTTGCGATGGGCGGCGACTCCCACCGGGCCGAGTCGATCGCGGTACTGCAATCGGAAGCCCTGACCGAAGGCTATATCCGCGATAACGACCTGTTGCCCGTGCTGTATCCCAAACAGTGGGACGCGCAGCAAAAGCGGTGGAAGGTGAGCGATCCGGAAAAAGTGCCTACCGTGTGGAAGGCCACCCAGCGATTCAAGCGCAGCATCGCCAACGTGAGCACCGACACCAAGACCGGCCTCGTCACGCTCACCATCCTCTGGAAAGATCCGCGGCTCGCGGCGAAGTGGGCCAACGAGCTGGTGAAGAAGACCAACGATTATCTGCGCGCCAAGGCCATCGTGGAGGCTGACCGGAACATCAAGTATCTCAACGGCGAGGCGCTCACGACGGATGTCGTGGGGGTAAAAACAGCCATTTTCTCGATCATGCAGAACGAGATAAACAAGGAGATGCTGGCCCGCGGGAGCGATGAGTACGCTCTGAAAGTTGTCGATCCCGCGTTCGCGCCCGAGGAGCCCTACTCGCCGCAGCCGGTGATGTGGGTTCTCATCGGGTTGTTCGCAGGCCTGCTGTTGTCGCTGTTCGCGGCCTTCCTCAAGGTCGCCTGGGGCAAGGAATAGCCTGCCGCCCGCGATGACGAGTTCGTGGCCGCCGCGCTCGACCGCTAGATTGTTGGCCTGAGGGCGATGTCGCCATCCGACTCGAGACTGGCGTCGGGCTCCTCCTCGACGGAACGGACCTCCTGCAGGATCAACAAAGCGGCCGTGGTGGCAACCAGATAGAAGTAAGGTTTGTTGTGCAGGCTGTAGAACGTGGAAGCCGCCAGAAAGCCAAAGAAAAAGGTGAGATCCGCGAGATTGCGCCGGCGCGCCAGAAACCGGAACACGCGCAGGACGAAGTACACGAAGAGAAAGAACACCACGGGCGTGTAGTCCAGGAGAATCTGCATCGGCATCGAGTGCAACGGTGCCTTGCCTTCGCGGGCAAAGGCCACGAGCTGCGGATCGATCGCTTCGATCTCCGCGACGGACACCGGGAAGCTCGTCAGCGCCTTGGAAAAGTTGCCCGGACCGATACCGAAAAGGAAAGCCATGGGATCGGAGAATTTGATCTGCAGCGCGGTCTTGAGCAGCAGCAGGTGCGCGGAGGTGGAGCCGGAGTCCGTAACGGCTTCCACCGACGCCAGCCGGTCGTAGACGCCGAATATAGCCTTGATGGCATCGCCCGCGATCACGAGGGCGGACACGACGAGGCACACCCCGACGGTCGTGATGGCGGCCGCATAGCGCGACCCCCGCATGAGAGCGAGAAGGATCGCGGGGAGAAAGAACACGGGCAGCCTGGATACCGTCAGGTAGGTGGCCACGTAGAGGCCGACGCCGACCACGCGATCCAGCTTGCCGCCAAAGAATCGGATCAGAATATAGGCCTCGCATGCCATGAGGACCGCGGCCTGGGACTTGTCGTCCATGCCGAAGGACAGCCACGGAGCCCCGGTGTGGGAGTCGTACCAGGCGAAGACGGCGGCGACCGGGAGGGACCAGAAAATGCCGGCCCTGACGGCCCTGCGGAACTCCGCGGGGTTGTCGTCCGCGTACCACCACAGGAGCACACAGAACAGGATCGAGAGGTCCTGGAAAAGCAGCACGAAGAAGTTCGGGTCCCACGCAAATCTCGCCAGGAAAAGGACGAAGCTCGTGAAGCACGCGACATTGAACAAGAGCAGGGACCATAGGAGTCGCCGGTCGACGGCATTGCGCGCCCTGAAGAAAAACACGGCAGCGATTGCGGTGAACACCACTGGCATGATGTTCGAGGCGGAGAATTTTCCACCCTCGCCCAGCAGGGGCAATCCCATGCCCGCGGTCATGAACGTCATCACGACCAGAGCGGCCAGTACGCCTGACTTACGCATGTGCGTTCAATGGAATTTGCCCGTCCGACCCATTACCCTCGCGACTCCGTGACCCTATCCCCTTCCACAGTAGCGGTCGTCATCGTCACCTATGACAGCGGGCGCGTCCTCGGGATGTGCCTCGACTCGCTGCGGGCACAGACCCGGTGCCCGGATCTGGTGGTCATCGTCGACAACAACTCCCCGGAAGGCGCGTACCTGGACGAGATTCCGCGCAGCGCGCCGTTCAAGCTCGTTCGCGGGACCCGCAACGAGGGCTTTTGCGGGGGAAATAATACTGGATATGCCCTGGCCCGGAGCTGCAAGTACGTGCTGTTTCTCAACCCCGACGCGTTCCTGTCGGAGCGCTTCATCGAGACTGCTCTTCTGTGGATGGAGCAACCCGAAAACGCCCGCGTGGGCTGCCTCACCGGAACGCTTCTGGAGTTCGACGTCGAACGGCGCAGGCCGACCGGCCGAATCGACTCCACCGGGGTCTTCCAGACCTGGTACGGGAAGTGGCGCGATCGGGGACAGGGCTCCGAATGGACCGGGGCTCCCGCCACCGACCCCGAGGATCTCCCCGCGGTGTGCGGGGCTCTGATGTTCTGCAGAACCGAGGCGCTCGAGCAGGTGGTGCTACGCGGGAACGAAGTTTTCGACAGCCGCTTCTTCATGTACAAGGAGGACATCGACCTGTCGTTGCGGCTGCGCGCGCGCGGCTGGCGCCTGACGTACCGGCCGGAGCTCATTTGTCATCACGGCCGCGGCTGGCGGGGACGAACCGCGGTCTCGTACCAGGCCAAGTACCTTTCCGCGCGAAACGAGTTACGGGTGAGCCTGCGGAATCGCCTCAGAGGGCTGCCGTACACCCTTCTCAAGCTCGTCTATGTCGTCGTCCTCGAGCGACCGCTGGTCGGCCTCACCCGGAGGCTTCGGGAAATGCGCCGCGGATATTCCTGAAGCCATCGTGCAGGCCCCGAAAAATCGCCGCGATCTTCGCGCCAGTCTGTTTCTCGTAGAGCAGGACATAGGCGGCCTCGAAGAGGAAATGGCGGACGTCGCGCAGCACCCACCGGGGCTCAGCACGCCAATACCGGCGCCAGACGATCAACCGATTGCGGCTCATGTAGTAACGCCGCACGACGGGATGATTCGTGACGTGCACGCGTACGAAGAGAAACCGGCGGCGCTCCATCGCACCCAGGGAATGGAGAAGTGTGGCGCGCGTGGCCTCCAGAATCTGATATCCGTGGCGGCGCAGCCGCAGACAGAAGTCATGATCGACGTAGTCGATGAACAGCGAGTCGTCGAACCCGCCAACCGCAGCCGCGGCCTTGAGACTGACGAGGTTTCCGGAGGTCATCACCGAAGTCACGACGCGCCAACCCGAGCCTGTGGCCTCGCTGCTGCGCTCCCTGATAGTGAATCCCAGACCGCGATCCACATGGCAGGGACTCAACACGGCCACCTGATCCGCATGCGGATAGGACGCCAGGACGCCGGCCATTTCCGCGAGCATTCCAGGTGTAGCCCGACTGTCTTGATCGAAGGTGGCGAGCCATCTGTAGCCCTGCTCTGCCGCGAATTTCACCCCCGCGTTGAGGGCTGTGGCAATGCCTAGATTGGCACCGAGGCGCATTACCGTGGCATCGAGCTCTCTCGCGGCCGCCTCAATGGGTTCCAGCGATTGAGCACTGGAGCCATTATCGACAATGAGCAGCTTGCCAACCTGCGGCGCCAGAGCCGCAAGATTTTCCGCACAACCCGCCTTCGGAAAGTACGTGACCACCACTGCGCAGATGTCCGACCGTTCTATCGCGCGGATGCTCATGAAAGCATCTTACCAAGTCTCCTGCGCCCGAAGGACACGTGCCGGCGGCACCGCACCGACCCTTGCGTTATGCTCGAGATGATGGAGCCTCAGTGAATCCTTCCGTTTCCGTGATCACCGCCGCACTGGACTGTGCCGCGGATCTCAGCAGCCTGATCGCTTCCCTGCGGGCGCAAACGGATCGGCAATTCGACTTCATAGTCCTGGACGGCGGCTCGAAAGACGGCACGTGGGACCTCATCGAAGCCTCTCGCGACGTCGTGACTTATGCGGCAAGAGAGCCCGATCACGGCATCTATGATGCGTTGAACAAAGGAATCCGGGCTCTCCGCACCGACTTTTACCTCGTCGTTGGCGCGGACGATGTGCTCTACCCTGACGCCATCGCAAACTTTAAAGCAGCGGCGCGCGACAATGGAGCCGACATAGTCGTCGCCAGCGTCAAAGCGGGCCGCCAGATTCGACGTGGATTTCACCCGGAACACGCCTGGCGCGGCCATCACCGGATGGTGACCTCCCATAGCGTAGGAATGCTGTTCCGAGCGAAGCTGCACGAGCGCTTCGGGTTCTACTCGTTGCGCTACCCGCTGCTCGCCGATGGCTTTTTCATCAAGCGCGCCTGTACCGACCCGCAGGTGAAAACCGTCGGCGCGGACTTCGTAGCGGGAGAGTTCGGACTGCGCGGCAGTTCGAACCGGGGCCTCCTGCAGACCCTTTGCGAGATGTGGCAGATCCAGCTCGCGACGGGGGAAAACCGCCTCGTTCAGTACCTGCTATTCCAGGCCCGCCTCTTGAGATATCTGCCGCGCATCATGCGCAAATAAGCCCGCTCGAGTCTTCGCGGACGTCAATCCGATACTTGGCGGCGCTACGTGCGCGCGAACACGGCATCCAGCTGCAGTGACCGGCCAGTGCGCAGATCGCTGAAGCCTGGAATCAGCGCCCAGAGCTCGTAGCCTTCTCGGTGCATGCGGGATAGGAAGTAATCCCACAGGCTCTGGCCCTCGTACAACGGGATCAACGACAGTTCCAACTGCACCACGCCGATCGAGGCGCTCGATGCCGCCGCACCGTCCAACACTTCCTTCTCGAACCCCTGCGTATCGATCTTCAGCCAGGTTTTACCGCCCGCAGCACAGTATTGCCCGAATACCGAATCCAGCGTGATGAGGTCGACCCGCTCCGCGGCAATGAACTGCGACTCGGGAGCCGCGTCGTAATGGGCAGGCAGCATGGGGCGCAGCGAGCTGCTGACTGAGTTGCGGGCTATGTTGATTTCGACCTGCCCCATTGTATTTCCAACGGCACAGCGCGGATGGACGCTCCAAAGCGGATCGTGCCGGGCCTTGGCGGTGAGCAGTGCATGCGCCTGGCTCTGCGGTTCGAAGGAGACGATCCTGCGCTCATAACCCGCGTGGCGCAGCGAGGCTCCGTACTGCCCGGTATTCGCACCGACGTCCAGAACGACGTCGATGGCAAAGTGCCTGAGCATCGCTGCCATTTGGGCAGACATGGGGTCGACTGTTCCGAACCTTCTGCCGATGCCGTCTGCGGCCCTCCTGACGAGCCGGCCGAGCAGATTGCCTCTGGATGCCATCGCTAACTGCACCTCACGTGTGAAGAGCCTCCCTGCTCTGGTACACCAACGCCAACGCGCCAAAAGCATAGGCGAAACGGGCCAGCGCAGCGCCGTTTTCGCCGTAGGCAGGTATCAGGAACGTCATGCAGACTATGGCCGCGACCATGGAGCCGCTGCTCAGCAGCGACACGCTTTTGGATCGCCCGATGCCCAGCAGGAAATAGTAGGGCACGACATTGAACGTCAGCACGAAATAGCTGAGACCGAGCAGGATCAGCACGGTGTCGCTGTGTTGAAATGTCTTTCCGCCCATCAGGTCCAGCAGCGCGTCCCTGAAAACGAGCACCGTCGCCAGGATCGCCGCCCCGATTGCCACGCAGGCCCGGGCGCTTTTGCGGAACAGCTGCCGGATCGCGGCGGAATTGAGCCCCTGCTCCGAGCGCAGCCTGCTGAACATCGGGTACGAGAAGGCAAACAGGCTCGTCGGCACGAAATGCACGAGCTGCGCCAGCTGCGCGTACACGCTGAAGTGCGCGGCCGCACTGGCGCCCACGATCCTTCCGATCAGGATGCGATCGAGCGTGCCGTAAGCAACCGTGGCGAGAGCATTCAGCCACATCCAGCCGCCAAAGCTGAGTAACCGCGTGAAATCGGCGCTATCGGGCCAGCGGAAAATCCGCTCTTCCCGGCTCGCAACTCTCACGACGATAGCGCGGGCGATGGCGGACACGCCGTATGCGCAACAGTAAGCGACCAGAGCCGCGTGCACGCTGCGGGTCTCAAAAGCAACCGCTACCACAGCCAGCGTCAACAGCGTCCGCGCGCACACCTCGGCGATGGCCTGGTATGCGAATTTTTCCAGACCGCGGAGGGAAGCGGCGAATATTGCATCGAGCTGTTGGATACAGATGGCCAGGACCGCGAGAATCAGGATCGCGCGCAGCTCCGTGTCGCTGGCAGCTGCGCCCGCACCGAAGATCAGGCCCGAAAGCGCACGCCCAAACCAGATTGCGCCGCCGACGAGCAGCACGTTGATCACCACGACGGCCAGCAGCGAGCCGGAAATGATCCGCGCCACCGGAAAATGACGCGCCGTCCCGCTCCCGACGGCTTCCGAAACGAATTTGGTGGTGGTAGCCGCGATCGCGGGATTGATCGAGGTCGATAGGTTGGAGACGGCCAGGGCCATCACGATGAGACCGTAGTTCTGGGCCCCAAGCGCGCGCAACAAGCCGGCTGCCATCACGAGCGATGACAAGGGGGCAGTCCCTGCGTCCACGGCGCTCCAAATAGCGCGCGAAGGAATCTCGCCCCTGAAGCGCCGAATGGCGGCGAGGCTGCCATGGACGATTGTCATAGCCTACTCAGCCGCCGCGCGGCGCATCAGAGGCGTCTTTTCCATCAGCCGCGCACGGCGAGGTCACGATAGGTACCGTCAAGGATCGCACGCCACCACGGTTCGTTATCGACGTACCACTTGAACGTCGCGCGCAGTCCGCTCGTGATGGAAATGTCGGGTCGGTACCCGAGTTCGGCCTCAATCTTGCGGCAATCGATGGCGTAGCGACGATCGTGACCCGCGCGGTCGGTCACGTATCCGATCGAGGAGGCGCACAGCCCCCCATTTGCCGCGATGCATTGGGGAAAACGCGCTTGCAGCGCCGAGTCGGTGCCGAACAGGTCATCGGCAATGGCACAGAGCTCGCGGACCAGCTCGATATTCTGACATTCCGAGCGGCCACCCACATTGTAGACCTCGCCGACCCGTCCCCCCGCAAGTACGAGATCGATGCTGCGGCAATGGTCCCTGACGTGCAGCCAATCCCGGACGTTCAGGCCGTCGCCGTACACCGGCAGAGGTTTGCCTCGCAGGAGGTTCACGATGCATAACGGCACGAGCTTCTCGGGAAACTGCAACGGTCCGTAGTTGTTCGAGCAGTTGCTCGTCGTCGTACTCAGGCCGTAAGTATGGTGATACGCCCGGACGAGATGATCCGAACCGGCCTTGCTCGCCGAGTAGGGCGAGTTCGGCGCATAAGGTGTGCTCTCCGAGAAGGGCGGGTCCTCCGGCCCGAGCGATCCGTAAACTTCATCGGTCGACACATGATGGAAGCGATGCCGTGTGACGGTGCGCTCCCCGAGCCACACCTTGCGTGCGGCCTCGAGCAGCGAGTGCGTCCCCAGCACGTTGGTCTGGATAAAGGCCGCCGGTCCCGTAATCGAGCGGTCGACGTGCGACTCCGCGGCGAAGTGCACCACCGTGTCGATGGACTCTTCACGCAACAAACGCTCCACCAACTCGCAATCGCCGATATCTCCTCGAACGAACCGGTAGTGCGGATTGCCCGCTGCGAACTCGAGGTTCGCCGGATTTCCGGCATACGTCAGCGCATCGAGCACCACGAGCCGATCGTCCACGTGCTCCTGCAACCAGTAGTGGACGAAGTTCGAGCCGATGAAGCCGGCACCTCCGGTGACCAGCAGCCTAGCCATTTTTGATCTCTCCAAGGACGCTGCGCAGGCGCTTGCGCCAGTGGACCGGCACGAAGCCGAGGGCCGTGAGCGATCTCTTGTCCAGCACGCTGTATGACGGTCGACGCGCAGGCGTTGGATATTCGACGGTTGCGATGGGAGTGACGCTTACGTCGCTCGAGACTAGCCCCAAGTGCGCGCCCTCCTCCGCAATCGCAACAGCGAAGTCGTACCAGCTCGCCACGCCGCCGTCGGTCCAGTGATGAATGCCTTCGATGTCGGGTTTGTCCACGATAGCCCAGAGGGTCTCCGCCAGGGATCGCGCGGAAGTGGGCGTTCCGACCTGATCCGCAATGACCCGGACCGAGCCGTTTGCATTCATGGCACGTAACATGGTCCGCACGAAGTTGCTGCCCTCCGCGGCGTATACCCACGACGTCCGCAGAATGACCGAGTGCTCGGGTATCAAGCCAAGCACTGCCGCCTCCCCAGCAAGTTTCGTGACCCCGTAGACGCTCAGGGGGTTCGTGGGCGAGTCGGGCCGGTAAGGCACGGACGATGCCCCATCAAAGACGAAATCCGTCGAGAGATGAATGAGACGGGCGCCGATTTCGCGAGCCGCGGTGGCGAGGTGCCGAGGCCCATCGCCATTCACCCGCCGGGCTAGCTCGGGCTCGGACTCGGCGCGATCGACAGCTGTGTGCGCTGCGGCATTGATGATCACGTCCGGCGCATGCGTTCGGACGTAGCTCCCCACCGCCCCCTCATCGGAAATATCGAGGTCCTTGTGGGCGACCCCTACGACCTGCACATGCGCCGGCACGCTGCCTGCCAGGCTCCGTCCCACCTGGCCGCCGATACCGGTAATCAGGATTTTCACGGGAAGTATTCTGCATCCCGGAATCGGGCCGCGAGCGCATCTTTTGGGGAAAGCAGCGGCTCAACGCCCTGCGCCAGGGGCCAGGCCACCTTCAGGTCCGGATCGTTCCACTGGATCGCCCGCTCATGGGAGGGGGCCCAAAAATCGGTGCAGCGGTACAGGAAGTCCGCGGATTCGCTGAGCACGAGAAACCCGTGCGCGAATCCGGGGGGTACCCACAGCATGTGATGGTTTTCCTCGGAGAGGGTCACTCCTACCCACTGGCCGAAGGTCGGCGAGCTGCGCCGGATGTCGACGGCAACGTCGAACACCGTGCCGGTCACCACTCGAACGAGCTTTCCCTGCGGCTGCTGGATCTGATAGTGCAACCCCCGCAGAATGTTGCGAGCCGAGCGGCTGTGGTTGTCCTGCACAAACTTCACGTCGAGGCCGGCTGCCGCGAATTTACGCTCCTCCCAGGATTCGAAGAAGAACCCGCGCGGGTCGCCGAAAACCTTGGGACGAATCAGAACGACGTCGGGGATTGCAGTCGGTTCGAATTGCATTTCACGCCTGCCCCCGCGCGATTTCCAGCAGGTAGGTTCCGTAGTTGGTCTTGGCGAGCGGCAGGGCAAGCTGCTCGAGCTGCGCTGCGTCGATGTAGGCGGAGCGGAAAGCGATCTCCTCGGGGCAACACACCTTCAAACCCTGACGCGTCTCGATGGCCTCGATGAACATCGCAGCCTGCAACAGAGATTCGTGGGTACCCGTGTCCAGCCACGCAACACCGCGGCCCAGGAGCTCCACGCGCAGAGTGCGGCGCTCCAGGTACTTCCGGTTGACGTCCGTGATTTCCAGCTCACCACGTGCTGAGGGCTTCAGAGCAGCCGCGATATCGAGGACCTCGTTGTCGTAAAAGTACAGGCCCGTGACCGCATGATGCGACTTCGGATGCGCGGGTTTTTCCTCGATACCGAGCGCCTTGCCGCTCGCATCGAATTGCACGACGCCGTAGCGCTCGGGATCGCGAACCCGATAGGCAAAGACCGTGGCTCCGGCAGGGTGGTCGGCGGCCGCGCGCAACTGCTCTGGAAGGCCGTGCCCATAGAAAATGTTATCGCCGAGCACGAGGGCGACCCGATCCTGGCCCACGAACTGGCGCCCGATGATGAACGCCTGCGCGAGCCCCTCAGGCCGCGGCTGCTCGGCATAAGTCAGGGAAATACCCCACTTGTGCCCATCGCCGAGCAGTCGCCGGAACAGCGGCAGATCCTCCGGCGTCGAGATCACCAGGATGTCCCGAACACCCGCCAGCATGAGCGCGGACAGCGGGTAGTAGATCATCGGCTTGTCGTATACCGGGAGCAGCTGCTTGCTGATGCTCAGCGTCACCGGATGTAACCGGGTGCCCGCTCCGCCTGCCAGCACTATTCCCTTGAGAGCCATATTGTCTTCGAGGATCCCTGATTAGAACGAGTGCACCGCGGCCGCCGCGATCGCCACGTTGTAGATGATCGTCGTCACAGCCGTCCAGAACGGCAGAGCCGGCATGTGTTCCGTATCGAGCGGCACGACTACCGTATCGCCCGGCTTGATCCGCCGGTCCGAGCCGGTCTGGAACCAGCGGCTGCCTTCATCCGCCACCACGCTGCCATTCGCGTGCACGACGTAGATCTTGCTGCGATCCGCGCGCCGCGTGGTGCCGCCGCTCAAAGATATGTAGTCGTCGCGTGACAGGTCGGGGCTGTACAGGTGCGATGTCGCACTTTGGACCTCGCCAATGACGGTCACCTGCTGTTGGAACTTCGGAACGATGAGTTCATCGCCGTCCCGGAGCACCACGTCGGCAGGCGATCCCGGAGCCGAATGCATCATGCGGGGCAGATCGATCACGAGCCGGCCGACGGCTTTGGCCGCCCGGATCTGACCGAGCAGGGATTGGCCGACGGTCAGCGCGCTGACCGCTCCCTGCTGATTGGCGG
>JAQGOC010000341.1 GCA_028293805.1 Gammaproteobacteria bacterium | reverse complement strand
CCGACAAAATCGACGCGGTGGATCAGAAACTGACCGGCAAGATCGAGACAGTGGATCAAAGACTGTCCGGAAAAATCGACGCCGTCAAAGACTCGGTGACGAGCCTGGCGCTCACGGTGGAAAAAGCGTTCGCGACGTTGAGAATTGGCCGCGCAGTCGACCGGGTCTGGTGGTTGCTGATGTCCGGCGCGCTGCTCGGAATCATGGCCCGAGCGTTTAAATGGATCTGAGGCTTGCCCGGCGGTCTAGCCCGACCCTGGCACGTCGAATTCGATTGTCGCGTCCGCCAACCAGGATTGCAGAAAGCCAAGATAGCTGCGCGCGACGTACAGGTCGAATCGCGGCGGTCCATCGAGACAATCGACTATTACCGGTATCTGCGCAAAGCGCGTACTTGCGCATCGATCCGGTGGAAAGGCGCGTGGATGCAGATCGAGCCCGCATCCCTTGGACAGCAGCTCACGCATGTCGGGACGCTCCACCTGCAGCACGGCGAGCCCGTGAGTCAGATCGACGAGGGCCACGCCCTGCTGTTGGAGCTCCTGCTCGATCTGCTCGCGCACGGTCGACGCGCCGGCTACATCCGACACGATCAACCACTCGCCCGGTCCGAGGCACAGTACCCGGATCTGCCCCGACATCGTTCCCCCAACCTGCGCCGGCAACTCCCGCCCGTCGAGCACGACGGTGCGCCCGCCGCTCATGGCCCCAGGCACCCACGACTTCAATCGCAGCGCCGCCCGTCCGGTGAGAGCGGTAATGCCCAACGGCACGTTCACCTCCGTTGCCCCCGATAGGTGTGCGTTCTCAGGCATTCATCCGATCTCCGGACGGGTCGAAGAACGGCGGATTAACTACCCGCGCCCGCGTGACCTTGCCGGCATCGTGCACACTCACCTGCGCACCTATCTGCCGCCGCCCGGCTCGCAGCACCGCCAGCGCGATGGGCTCTGCGCTCAGAACCGCTCTGCCGGCAGAAGTGACCCATCCATCGGTTACCTCGTTGGAGCCCGCCAATCTCAGATGGCTTCCGACCACAATGTCGGCCCCACCCTCCCCGGCCAGCCCGACGAGCTGCAAACGATCGGACCGAGCGTTCTCCGGCAGATACAGCGAGCGCTTGCCGATAAAATCGGCGCTCTTGGCGGAGGCGACCTTGCCCCAGCCGACATCGTCCGGCACCGTGGTTCCATCCGTGTCCGAGCCGACATGCAGGAAGCCCTTTTCCAGCCGCATCAGCAAGAGTGCCTCGATCCCGAGCGGCTGCAGTCCTACCGGGGTGCCTGCATCTAGAATTGCGTCCCACAGACTTTGCCCGCAGCCGGCCGGTACGTTGATCTCGTATGTCAGCTCACCCGTGAAGCTCACGCGATAGATCCGTGCCGGCTCACCCAACAGTCGGCCCTCTCGCATCCCCAGGTGCGGGAATGCCGCTCCTGACAGATCGATGTCGGTCGCGAGCTTGGAAAGAATCTCGCGCGCACGCGGTCCCGCCAGCGAGACGGTCGCCCACTGATCCGTCACCGGCATGATCGCCACGCGCAGCTGCGGCCATTCGCATTGGTGCCATTCTTCGAGCCACGCGGCGACGCGCCCGGCATTGCCGGACGTTGTGGTGATGAGATAGCGATCGGGCGCCAGCATCACGATAGTGCCGTCATCGAAGATGACGCCCGACTCGCGTAGCATGAGGCCGTAACGGGCGCGTCCCGGCTTAAGGGTCGCGAGATTATTGATGTAGAAGTGATCGAGAAACTCCAACGCGTCCGGTCCGTGCACTTCGATCTTGCCGAGTGGCGAACCGTCGAAGAGACCCGCCGCGCCGCGGACGGCTCGCGCCTCCCTCACGATACCCGCGTGACGCGACTCGCTGCCGCGCAGATAGGCGACCGGCCTTCGCCACTCGCCGTAGTCTTCGAAAAGGGCGCCGTGGGCAACGTGCCACGAGTGCATGGGCAACAGACGGCTTGGAGAAAACCTTTCGCCCGTGCCCCGACCGACGATTGCTCCCAACGTGACCGGAGTATATGGCGGCCGTAGCGTGGTATGGCCCAGGTCGGAAGGCTTCATGCGCCGCAAGCGAGCGATGATCTCGATCGCGGCTACGTTCGAAGTCTTTCCCTGGTCGACGGACATTCCTACCGTGGTGTAACGCTTGACGTGCTCGACGGAGGCGTAGTTCTCGCGGATCGCAAGTTCCAGATCCGAAACTGTCACATCGTGGCGCAGGTCCACCCACTGGCGAAGCGTGCTCCCCACCGGGCTTATGCGAATACCCATGGGTTGAGCCGACGATGGGTGTTGCGCCGGTGCCTTGGACTGCGCCGAGGTCCGCGCGTCGTCACGCTCTCCCGCTACCGACCCCGCGAGCGTAATAATGGGGTGAGTCGCCACCGGCTCCAGCGCACGGGACTGCTCGCGATACACCAACTTTCCCCCTGCCTGGGAATACAGATGTAGCGCGGGACACCACCCGCCCGAGATCGCAAGCGCATCACACCTGAAGTGCTGGACGGAGTCGACGGACGTCGAGTCCCGCGACAACCGCCCCACGCTCACGCCCGAAAGCGCACTGAAGCCGCTGGTGTCCACGGGGATCGATCCGGGCAATACCGGAATCGACTGCCTTCTCATCTCGTCAGCCTGCTCGCGCGGCACCTCGTGACGCGAATCAGCAATCGCAAGGACGTCGACTCCGGCTTCTTTGAGGCCGCATGCCGTCGCGTACGCCGAATCATTATTGGTCGCCACCAAAACGCGCCGGCCGACCGCGACGGCATAGCAACGCAGATACTGGTGCGCAGCCCCGGCGAGCACGATCCCCGGACGATCGTTGTTGCAGAAGATCAGCGGCTGCTCGATGGCGCCCGTCGCCAACACGACGCGGTTGGCGCGAACGATCCAGTAGCGCTCTCGCGGTGTACTGAGGTGGCGCTTCCGCTGCATGGGGCCGGAGCCGTCCGGGCCTTCGTGCACCGGAACACTCTCTAGCAGAGCAACCACGTCGCGATCGTAGTAGCCCACCGCAGTGGTCCGCCGCAGAATCCGCACATCAGGTGCGCGTTCCAGCCGCTCCGTGAGGAGCTTCGCCCATTTCGACCCGGGCGTACCCTCGATGGCGGAGCCATCCCATGCGCTGCGTCCACCCAGTTCAGATGCTTGCTCCACCAGCACGACACGACCGCCCGCCTCACTCGCAGCACTCGCTTCCCGCAGCCCGGCCGCACCACCACCGATAACCAGCACGTCGCAATGGAGGTTTCGGATCTCATAACGATCCGGGTCTGGCTCGACCGGCGCGCGCCCGAGTCCTGCCATCCGCCGCACCAGCCCCTCGTACGTATGCCAGTTAGGCCAGATGAAAGTTTTGTTGTAGAAGCCCGCTGCCCAGAGCGGAGCCGTGAAATCCAGCATTCGTCCAGCGTCGGTCTGGACACTAGGCCACCCCGATTGCGAGAACGCCTCGAGGCCTTCCGTCAACTCGACGACAGTGGCGCGCGCTGAGGGAATCGCCCTCGCTCCGGTCCCAAGCTGCAGCAACGCATTCGGCTCCTCGATGCCGCAGGCATACACGCCGCGCGGCCGATGAAACTTGAAGCTGCGCCCGACCGTGCGCACACCGTTTGCCAGCAATGCGGACGCGAGGCTGTCGCCGGCATAACCGGTCAACGGCCTGCCGTCGAAGCGGAACCGAAGCGGGCGGTTGCGATTCACGCCTGCTCCGTCGACTCGGAAGGCACCGGGTTTCGTCATGGCGCGCGCCCTCGCGGCGCGCCCGGGAGCACGGGTTTCGGGTCACCCATCCTGTAGACCGCGAGAATCTCGTGAGTCACGGTATCCCGCGCGGCGTTGAACCAGCGCCCGCACCCGTAGGCGTGCTGCCAGCGCTCGTAGTGAATGCCCTTGGGATTTTCGCGATTGAACAGGTAGTCGGCCCATTCGGCATCGCTGACCTCGAAGGCCGGCCGGGTGACATGGGAAGGGCCGCCGAACGCGAACTCCACTTCGTCGCGGATGCCACAGTGGGGACAGGAAATTCGAAGCATATTCTTTATTGGCTGAAAGACGCCTGCGGCGCTCGCAGCGAGCACGGCGATCGGCTGTGTACGGCGCGCCTGCGGCTCATCAATGTGCCACTCCCGAGGCGGCTCCCTCATCGATGAGCGCGCCTTTCGGGAAGCGGTCCAGGCCGAAGCGGCTGATCAATGGGTGGGGGCGGTTATTGGCGACCGTGTCGGCCATCGTGTCGCCACCGGCAGGAATCGCTTTGTAGCCGCCCGTGCCCCAGCCGCAACTGATGTACAGGCCGTGTACAGGCGTCAGACCCATGATGGGGGTCGTGTCGGGCGTCACGTCCACGGCACCTGCCCACTGGCGCATCAGTCGCAGCCGGCTGAAAGTTGGAAACAACTCGATTGCAGCGGCGACGGTCGAACGCGTCAGAGGTAGTCCGCCCCGCTGAGCATAGGAATTGTAGGCGTCCGCGCCGCCGCCGAGCACGATCTCGCCGCGGTCGCTTTGGCTCACATACGCGTGGACCGAAGCCGAGATCACCACCGCATTCAACACGGGTTTCAGTGGTTCGGTGACCATCGCCTGCAATGCCATGGTCGTGATCGGAAGTCGCAGGCCCGCAAGCTTCGCGAGCACCGATGAGTGGCCCGCAACGGACATCACCACGCGATCGGAAGCTATATTGCCGCGCGACGTCTGCACGCCGTTCACTCGCCCACCCGCCAAGTCGAAGCCCACGACCTCGCAGCCCTGGATGATATCGACGCCCAGCGCATTAGCGGCGCGCGCGTAACCCCATACGACCGCGTCATGGCGCGAGATGCCGGCGCGTCGCTGAATAAATCCTCCGACGACCGGAAAGCGCGAGTGGAGGTTTAGGAGCGGCACGAGCTTTTTGATTTCCGCCGGCGTCAGCATCTGCGAATCCACGTTGTTCATGCGGATCGCATTGGCCCAGCGTCGATTCGTCTCGAGCTCGTGCTCACTGTGCGCCAGCGAGATGAGCCCGCGCTGACTCAGCATGACGTTGAAATTGAGCTCCCGGCTCAAGCCCTCGTACAGCCGCAGCGAGTGGTCAAAGAACGCGGAGCTCACCGGGTAGAAGTAATTTGAGCGGGTCACCTGCGTATTGCGCCCGCTGTTGCCGCCGCCGATCCAGCCCTTCTCCAGCACGGCGACGCGCCGCAAGCCATGCTTCCTGGCGAGGTAATAAGCCGTCGCGAGTCCGTGACCGCCCCCGCCAATGACGATCACATCGTAAGCGCGCTGCGGTTGAGGATCGCGCCAGGCCGGCTGCCAGCGAGTGTTGCTCCGCAGGGCATGCCGAATTACATTCACGAGAGAATAGCGCTGCACTGCCGCTCACCTATCCTGACATTCGACGCCGGCGCTGCGCATCGCGGTCATCGCATAGCTCACGTGTTTCTCTACCATGCTGACGGAGACACCCATGTTGGCTGCTATGTCCGCTTGCGAGCGCGCCTCGAGTCTATATTGCAGGAACGCGTCACGGGTCGTCGGCCGCAGCCCCGCGATGACCTTTGCGATGACCGCCAGCGTCTGCAGCGATTCGACCACGCTGCTGGGCTCTCCGCCGAAATCCGGCAGGTCAACGTCGGCCACGGGCACAGCATTGCGCTGCATGCGCGTGTATGTGCGCCGACTGCGGTCCTTGAGCAGGTTGGTGGCCGCCTTGAATGCAAAAGCCTTCAGGCTATGGATCTCGCTCGGCGCGCCCCCGCGCCACAGTCGTAAAAAGACCTCCTGTGCGAGATCTTCTGCATCGTGGCTGCAACGTGTCTGCCGCGCCAGGTAGGCGCGCAATGGCGCATCGAAGCACTGGTAAGACTCCGTCAGCTGTCCGCCCTGCCCCGCGCGCCGCACGCCTTGCAACCGGTCCGCAGCCACTGCCATCAAAGACCTCCCCGGGGCGAATACGTCCGCGCCGTCACCCACCCATACACCTCTGTATTGCGGGGACAATACACTACTGCATGTTGAGCCGTACAGAGGTGCATTGCGCGCCTGCGCAACCGCGCCCGCGCCCGCGCCGCCGGCGCGACCGTGCTGTGCGAATCAGGGTATTTAGCGCGGTCTGCGCTTTGCAGGAGCAGCCGCGGGGGAGGCGCTTGCGGAAGATGCGGATGCCATGACGGGCTGGCCGGCCACTTGCGGCGTAATGTCGGTCTCGGCAAAGGCGGCGTCGATCACATCGGACGGCCCGCCCAGCAGAACCCGGGCGTATAACGGCACAAGTGCGCGGCGTTCCTCGCGGCTCTCCCGAAACTCGAGTGTGTAGTAGCCCACCTGGTGGAAATACGCGATCCGCGCACGAATCAGCGCCTCCGGGTCGACGAACCCGATGTCGATGAACACACGATGCAGTATCTCGATGCGCCGGGCGTCCGCACGATGCACGGCCGCCGCCGCTTCGCGCGAAGTGCGCGCCCAATCGCGCACAGCCGTGTCGAACGCGGGGCTGTAGTCCTTCTCGTCCACCCATAACTTGATGATCGCGACAAACTTCCGCACGCCACGCGGTGTCTCATCGCCGGCAAGCACGCGCTCGAAAGGCCCGGTATTGGTGTGCTCCCAGGACTTCAGCAGCTCGCGTAACAGCTCCGCATGGCTCTTGAAGTGCCAGTAGAAGCTGCCACGCGTCACGCCCAATCGCCGCGCCAGCCGGTCCACTTTCACCGCACTGACGCCCGCCGCGACCAGGTCCGCGCGGGCAGCGGTGATCCAGTCTTCACGACTCAGAAACGGCCGCGGCGCCCGCGGGCGCGGCCGGCCCGCGCGCCGACTTCTAGGGGCGGTTTTAGCTTGGCCCATGTTTTCTCATCATCCCTGGGGGTGCGCGTCAGCGTTCATGCGAGTGCCGCCACCAGCACGGCCGCGATAGCTATGGGACAGATATATCTCAGCAACAGGAGGATCATACGGCGCGTTCCCGTTGTCTCCTCCTGCAATTCCGTATCGACGAGGCTGCGAGGCAGACGCCAGCCAATGAAGATGCAAGTGAGAAGCGCACCCACCGGGAGCAGCAGGTTGGATGAAATGAAATCCAGCGCATCGAAAACCGTCATGGTCTGCATTCGGGCGACTCCCGCGAATGGATGCCAGTGCGCCCATGCATTGAATGACAGCACGCTGCCCACCCCCAGCGCCCAGACGCTCGCGGCCGCAACAAACGAGGCCTTCGAGCGCGACAAGCCGCGGCGCTGTTCCAGCCAGGCGACCATCGGTTCGATTCCTGCGAGGCTCGGCGTGAGCGCTGCAAGCACCAACAAGAGAAAGAACAGTGTGCCCACGATGCGTCCGCCCGGCATTTCGGCGAACGCAGTAGGTAGCACGTTGAACACGAGATCCGCACCTTGCGCGGGATTCAAGCCGTATTGGTACACGAGGGGAAAAATCATCAAGGTCGCCAGCAGCGACACGAGCACGATCGAGCCGCTGATGACCAGCGCCGAGCGCACGAGCGAAGCACCGCGCGGCACATAGGCGCCGTAGGCGAGCATCATCGCCATGCCGACTCCCGTTGCGTAGAAGGCTTGACCAATGGCAGCAAGCACAACGTTAGGCGAGAGTTTGGTGAAGTCAGGGGCGAACGCGAACGTGAGACCACGCGTGACGTCACCCGTCGTCAGCGCATACGTTACGAGAATCAATAGCAGGATCAGCAGGCCGGGCGCGCGAATCCTGTTCGCCAGCTCGATGCCACGATTCACGCCTCGCGCCGAGATGCTGCCGACGAGAGCGACAAACGCAAGGTGCCACGCCCCGACTCGCAGGGGGCTCGACAGAAACGTGTGAAAGTGCCCGGCAACCGCGGAGCGGGTAAGCCCGGTGAGCTCGCCTGAGGCGCACTTCCAGGCATAGGCCATCACCCATCCGGCGATCACGGTGTAGTACGACATGATGATAAACGTCGCTACCGTGCCGAGGATGCCGATTGCGTTCCAGGCGAGCGAGCGCCCGAAGCTCGTGGCCACCTCTCCGGCCGCCTCGGGTGGATTGCGCCGCGACCGCCGGCCAATCATGAATTCGGCCACCAGCAGCGGCGTCGCGATGGCGAGGCACGCGAGAATGAAGACGAATATGAAAGCGCTGCCGCCGTTCGTCCCTGTGAGATACGGAAAACGCCAGATGCTGCCGAGCCCGACCGCGGCACCCACCGCGGCGAGATAGAAAGCAAATCTCGAAGACCAGCGCGCGGGCCCCGAACCTTTCCGCATCACCCCCCCCTGCTCGTGTATAGCCGCTCAGGCGCCTGGCCCGGTTGCAGTCTATAACGCAGCAGCCGGCGTGGTCCTCAATGGAGCGTGAGGGAGGTGCTGGTGGACAGCCACAGAGGCCGGCCGCCCGGCAAGATGCGTGCAGGAGCTCGGCCACGACGCCAAGGGTGACCCTGGTTCGCCAGGGTCACCCTTCTACAGCCGGACGCAACGGTCAGAACTTCGCCGTGAAACCGAGGTAGTACGTCCGCCCGATAATGTCGTAAGTCGCCGTATCGGTCGTGAGCGGCTGACCGCTCACGAACGGCGGAGCCTTGTCGAAGAGATTCGTCATGCCGGCCGTGAGCTCGAGGTGCTGGAAAACGGACCAGTGGGCGTCCAGATCGAAGTAGCTGTAGGCCGGTACACCCGGCGTCGTGGCGGTGGGATCCACGACCAGATCCTGATGCTTCATCGCAGCGATATAGCGCCAGTGCAGCATCGCCGAGACGGGCCCGATCGCGTAGCCCAACGAGGTGTTCGCTTTCCAGCGCGGGTGGGAGATTTCCGGGCTCACCTGTGAGTTGCCGATACTGCCCGCGTAGTCGAGCACCGGCGAGCCCGGCAGGGCCGCCACGTCGAAGGAATGCACGTAAGTCACCAGCGAGTTCATCAAGATCTTGCCAGCTCGGTCCGACAGGCCCACGGCGCCGAGCCCGAAGCTCCAATCGACCTCGGTGTCGATGCCATCGGTCTTGTAGGAGGCGAGATTGAGGAGCCCCTCGCGGGCCAGCGCGATGTCGCCCGTATTGGAGTCACGCGTGATCTGCTGACAGTAGATGTTAGAGGTCGAGTAAGTCGGGTTGCTGAGGCCGTCCGAGTTGAAGCAGCGCGGCAGGATGTCGGTCAAAGCCAACGAGCCGACTGCGTTCGTGATCTTGATGTTGTAATAGTCGACCGACGCGTGAAAGGTGTGCATCAGGGCGCTGTCGAACTGCGGACTCCACACCGCACCGATCGAGAAGGTGCTGGCCCGCTCCGGCGTGAGGGTGGTATTGCCGCCCGAGGTGCCGTGCACGGAGTCGACGCCGTAGGTGAATGTCGGATACAGGGCCGCGGGAATACCCTGCGCCTGACACAGTGCCGCGACCTGGGCGGCATTCGCGCCATTGCGGAAAGAGCTGCCGGACGCGCATGGATCGCCCGCGTTGGGCGGGGACCCGATGTTGAGATTACCCGTAATCGAAGGAGCGAAGAGCTCGCCCAGACTCGGGGCGCGGATCGCCCGCTGGTAGCCGCCACGCACCGCGACGGTCTGAATGGGCTTCCAGTTGAGATCGGCCTTCCAGGTATTGACGCTTCCGAAACCATCATACAGCGAGTGCCGATAACCAAGGTCGAGGGACAGTTCTTCAACGAACGGCTTGTCCTTGAGCACGGGTACGAGAAGCTCGCCGAAAATTTCGCGCACGTTCTGCGTGCCCGAGGTCGGAACGGCTGTGTCGTACGACGGCGTGTCGGCGGTCACGAGGCCATAGTCCGGACGATAGTCGAAACTGCTGCCGCGGTAATCCGCGCCCAATGCGAAGCGCAGCTCGCCGGCGGGCAGCGTCATGATCTTTCCCTGCAGCGTGCCTTCCATGTTCTTCTGAGTCATCGTGTTGGTGTTCAGATTCTCCCGGGTCGCGTACTGGCGACATCCGGCGCTCAGCGGCTGCACACCGAGCGGGTTCCAGGCATAGCCGATGCAGGTGCCGGCCGACCCTGTGAAGTTCGCGGTGCCATTCAGGATGCTCGCGATCGCGGCCTTGCTCGTATCGTTCTGCTGCGTGTTGTTGAAAAGGTTGCGGCCGAACGAGGCGTACACGTCCCACGTGAGATCCGTGCCCGGGATCTCACCCTTGAGGCCGCCGAGAGCCTGGTACACGTCATATTTGAACGTCTGGATCCGATCGCCGCTCATCGTGAGCAGCTTGGTCAGAGCCAATGGCTGCGTCAGCGCCGCGGGATTGCTGGGATTCGCCGGCCGGGACGCGAGAATGGTCTGCAGAGCCGGATTGCCGAGCACGAACGGGTTGTCGAGCGGCACGAGGAAATACTTCCCGGGGCCGGTGGAGCCGGCCGCGGTCTCGTCCCGGGCAGAGGATTCCATGAAGCTGAACTGGCCGTAGGCCGAGATGTTGTCCGTAACGTTGTAGGTGCCCCGCGCGAGGAAATTGTATTTCGTGAGCGGCACCTGAATGGCGAAGTACTGTCCGAGGGCGACCTGGACCTGCCTGCAATTGCTGCTGATATTCACGCCCTTCGCGCCGAGCCCACGGTAGTTCTGCACGCAGTTGGGCGCGGCGAGGTCGGTGAAGATGGTCCCATCGGTGTTGACACCGAGCGAGCCGTTATAGGGGCCGGAGCCGGCGATCGGCGTAGTGCCCGGATATCCCGCCAGGACGCTGTTTACTGCGGCAATGGTCGGGGGCGAGCCAAAGAGGCCCCCCGGAATGATGCCTTCAGGCGGCCTGGCGAGTTGGCGGATATTCTGGAAGAAGGGACGGTCAGCGCCGTGGACCACGCCCCGCTCCGAGTACTCGAAGGCGACCACGGCGTTGCCACGGCCCTCGGCGAAGTTGCCGCCGATCAAGGCGCTGGCGTGGTTCGTCGCGCCGTCGCCATGCGTCGTTGCGCCATGCGTGACGTTGACCTCGACGCCGCTGAAATGCTGGCGGAGCTTGAAGTTCATGACGCCGGCAATCGCGTCCGAGCCATAAGTCGCCGAGGCGCCGCCGGTGATGATCTCGACGTTCTCGATCATCGACATCGGGATCGTGTTGAGGTCGATCGAGCCGTTTGGGTTGGACGGCATGAGGCGCCGCCCGTCGAGCAGGACCAGCGCGCGGTTCGGGCCCAGCCCGCGCAGATCGCCGTACGCCTGCCCGCCCGAAAAGCCCGTCGCACCCTGCACGTCGCCCACTTCGCTCGTGCCCTGCGCAGCCGCGAACTGCGGCATCTCGCCGATGGCGCGATCGAGAGTCGGCTGTCCGGCGGCGGCCAGCGCTGACTGACTCAGCGTGACCACCGGGCTGTCGGACACGTAGTCCCGGCGCGAGATGCGCGAGCCCGTAACGACGACTTCCTCGACCTTCGAGGTCGGACTGGCCGCGCCTTCCGGTGCCGCCGGTCCCTGCGGGGGCGAGTCGCTTTGTGAGCCCCCGGCAACCGCCTGATCGAGCGGGAGGTCAGCGCCCGCGTATGCAATCCTGTGGAGACTCTGCGCAGTCTGGGTCGCCGCCGGGCTCGCGGCGCGCGGCGGCCGGCGAATCATCAGCGCGCCTGAAGGAGAGTGTTCCGCGACGAGATCCGTGCCCGCGAGCAAGCGGCTCAACGCATCTTGTGCCGTGTAGTCCCCGGCGAGGAAGGCGGTGCCCGCACCGGCAACGACGTCTTCGGTAAAGATGACGTCTTGTCCGCAGATCTGCCCATAGGTTCGCAGGGCCTGCGAGAGCGGCTGATGCTCGATCTCGAAATGGAAAGTGCGCTGATGGGCCGTCGCAGCCGTCGCGAACAGCATCGCCGCCGCCCAGGTGACGAGCAGTCCGGGAATCCGCAGTCCGCAATTTCGGCCGCGGCGCAGGCGCGCACACCTCCCGAACATCTTTTCCTGCAGCGCGCCCCAGGCCGTGTTCAGAAATCCTAAGCAGAACAACATGCGCATCCCCCCCCTTTTCCGTGCGTGTGTCGATCGGCCCCGTCAGATTGCGGGGCTACTTAACTACACAGACGTAGGAAGTGGAAAGATCCTCCGGGGGAGCGACGAAAAAGCTGCCCGAACCTTAATGCGCATTCAGGAATTACCCGATCACAGACCCTCGCCGGCCTTGCGGGCGCTCAGGCGGATCGAGCCGTCCCTCGCCTCTGCGCGCACGGGGAGGTAGCTTACGATGGTACTCACGAATCCATCGACGTCGCCCTCGTGGAAGACGCCGCTGATTCGCAGGCTGGACGTCTGCTCGTCACTGATGATGATCGGATGTGCCCCGTAGCGACTCACACGCGCGACGACAGTGGACAGTGGCTCGTTTTCGAACACGAGCTCGCCGTTCTCCCACGCGATCGCGCGGTCGACATTGACACTGGTGACCCTGGGTCCCGCACTCGGGGAGATCACGAGTTGCTCACCCGCATCCAGCAGGATGCGGGATGAGAAGCGCCGCTGCTTCGTCCTGGCCGCCGTCGTGACCGTTGGGCTCGAATCTCCCGACGCCACGGCGGCAGCGGAAGACTCGAAGGGCCGGATCTCGGCCTTCTGAGGCAACACGACGACGTGACCCTCGATCAATGTCACCAGCAGATCGGACCCCAGCAAATCGACGTTGAACGCTGTTCCGGTGGCGACGACTTTGTGCCCACCCGCACTGACCGAGAAAGGCCGCTCCACATCGTGGGCTACATCGAAGCGCGCCTGCCCCTTTGCCAGTGTGAGCTCGCGTGCCTGTGCGCTGTAGCGGACCCTGACTTCACTTTGTGAGTCCAGCGCGATCTGTGACCCATCGGTGAGTGTGACGACACGGCGCTCGCCCGTCCGGGTACGGTAGATGTCGAACCGGTGCGCCTGCCAGATGAGGAGTGATGTCATCGCAAGAATCAGGACTGCGGCAGCCGTAGCCAGCGCGGCTGGAAAGCGGAAACGTGAAGTCCAATGCGGCCGCCCCGCTCTGTGCGCATGGGCTAACGCCGCCCGGCGCAGCCGAATGAGCCCTGGCGAAGTTGCCTGCTCGCCGAGAAGCTCCCAGGGCGTCTGCACGAGCTGCCAGGCCTCGCGGTTGCGCGGGTCCTGCGCCAGCCATGCTTCGAGCTCCTGAGCGTACCTGCCATGAGCCTCGCCCAGCCGAGTCCGCCACGCAGCGGCCTCTGAGAGTCGGTCGGGTGCGACGCCTCCGATCATTTACGCCCACACCTCGTTGCAAGGTGCAGCACCGCTTTCATGACATGTTTCTCCACGGTGCTGTGCCCAATGCCGTACAAGGCGGCGATGTCTTTCTGCTTCATGTTCTCCAGCCGAAACAGGATGAAGACGTTGCGCGTCAGCTCGCCAAGCTCCTCCAGCGCCTGCAGAGCCTCCGCAAGTGTCGCCTCTCCGAGTAAGACGCGTTCGGGCGAGCGATCCTCCACCAGCTGACTATGGAATTCCTCTTCCAGCGCTTCTTCGAGCGGCTGAGGGCTCAAGGTGGGATTGCGCAGCACCCGTCGCCGGTGATCATTCAGCAGATTGGCCGCCGCTTTGAACACATACCCTTCCGCATTCTCGATCAGATCCCAGTCGGAGGCGCGAATGACCCGCAGAAGCACCTCCTGCGTGAGATCCTCCGCCTGCGAGCGATCCTTGACCCGGCGTAGAAAGAAGCTCATCAGGGGTCCGGAAAAACGGGGCCCGAGCTCGCTGCGCAGCCGGGTGGCGGAGACCTTGTTGACCAGGGGTTGCACGCGTTTGAGTTCGATGAGTGCCGGCAACCCTAGCACGGCAGCGTGGCAAAATCGAAGCACGCGCGGCGCAACGGCCACAGTTTTCCGGTCTGTGGAGGCGGGTGATCCGACGGCCCCTCGATCGAGGAGGATTTTCGCGATCCGGACGTCTTGCTCCCAATGGGCGTGGAAATGGCTGAATTCTGTCGGCTCTCAGGCCGCGGGCGCCGCCGGCATCACAGCACGCCCCACCGCCCTCGCTCCGCACTTACCGCTGCGGCCTGAATCGCGCCGCCGCCGGGCCCTGCGAGTGCGGCCCCGTTCTCCTCGAAGGGCTCACCCAAAGACGGCTTCGCCGCGGACCACCGCAGCATCCGAACGTCACGGTGCGCGGGGGTATTGATCAGTCCCTGGCCGCATCGGGTATGCTCTCGAGCCGCCCCTGGCAACTGTGGAGGTAAGCCTGACGATGACCGAGGTCTGGACGAAGTGGGAAGGCCAGGTAATCAATGGTGCGTTTCCCCTGCGCCGCTGTCTCGGTGGCTCAGTGCACAGTGGAGTATTCCTTACCGAGTATCCGGCACAAAACCTTCCCAATGCAGCGCTCAAGCTAGTCCCGGCTATTCCGACTCTGATGGAGGCACAGCTCGCCTACTGGAGGACCGCCACCAGCCTCTCCCACCCTCACTTGATCCGCCTGTTCGACTCGGGCCGCTGTCAGCTCGGAGAGCTCACATTTCTGTTCGTCGTGATGGAATATGCGGAACAGAATCTGGCGCAGCTTCTCAGCCGGCGGCCGCTTACTGTCGAGGAGGTGCGCGAGATGCTGCCTCCCGCCCTGAGCGCGCTGGCCTTCCTTCACGGTAGGGAGCTGGTGCAGGGCCAGCTGAAGCCCTCAAACATTCTCGTGGTCGGTGATCAGCTGAAACTGGCGAGCGACACCATCCGACCTGCTGGCGAATCCTCTGCAAGTATCGCGCAGGCTTCCATGTACGATCCTCCGGAGGCAAGAGATTGCAGTGCTTCCGCCGCGGGCGACATCTGGAGTCTGGGCGTAACCACGGTCGAGGCTCTCACGCAGCACATGCCTGCGTGGCCCGACAAAGGAGCCGAAAGTCCCTCACTGCCCACGAGCCTTCCGCCCGCGTTCGCAGGCATCGTGCGGCGCTGCCTGAACCGCGATCCAGCCAACCGTGCGTCCCTCGCAGATCTCGAAGCCTGGGTCAGTCCGGCGCCACAAGTGTCCGCGAGGACAGGAGCTCAGCCGGAAGTGTTGCCTGTCGGGGCTGCGGCGTCATCTCCCGGGCTGGTGATGTCGCCTTCCGAGGCTAGGGTGCTGACTCCCAGGACCGCGGCGTCGTCTCCGAAGGTTGCGATGCCGTCTCCTCGACGTGGCCCTCGCAATGCGCGGCCTTCAGCCACTCGTCGGCGGGAGCCGGCGAAACAGCGCCTGCTCGTCCCTGCCCTGGCGCTGCTCATCACGTTAGCGCTCGCGGTTTGGGCTGGCTTACACCTGTTTCAGCGTCATGCCACACCCCAACAACCCGCTGCGAGGCCTTCAGCCGCTTCGCAAAACCCCGGAATGCCCGTACCCGCGCCTCTCGAGGTCCCTGCTCCCCCGGCCCAGGCGGATTCCGGGGTGGCCAGGCCGGCAAGCGTTCCATCCCCCGTGCTGCATGAAGAAATTCCCGACGTTTCGCGCAGTGCGCGCGACACGATTCGCGGCCGTATCAACGTCGTGGTGCGCGTCACGGTCGATAGGTCAGGCAAGGTCGTGAGCGCGGCCCTGGAAAATCCAGGTCCCAGCAGGTATTTCGCCCGCCTGGCCCTGGCAGCCGCCAAAAAGTGGAAATTCGCTCCGGCAGACCAGCAGAGTTCCCGGAAGTGGGTGTTGCGATTTCAGTTCACGCGTGGCCGTACCACCGCGCACGCCACTACGCAACGGCAGAGTTGAAGGATTCCGCAAGCTCCAACAATCACCCCGTTGTGAATCGCTCCGCTGCCCGCGCGCGCGCTCGCTGAGCCTCTATTTCCCGGTCACGCGGGTCGGCCGTGGTAGTCAGGGAGGTAATAAGAACCCGCGCCGCCGCCGCCACATCCTCGACCGCGCGCTCGAATGCCGCTTCGTTCGCCTTGGAGGGGCTGTTGAAGCCGCTGAGCTTGCGGACGAACTGCAACGCAGAGGCGCGAATCTCCGCTTCGGTGGCCGGAGGCTCGAAATTGAACAGTGTCCTGATGTTCCTGCACATCTGTACCTCGATCGAATCATGCGTTACTCGCCGTACGGTACCCAGATATTTTTGACCTGATAGGCGTGGTCCAGGTACCAACGGCCTTCGCCCTGACGTTCGCTGAAGAAGTCTATCTCGCGCCCCTCGTTCGTCCACACCTGCTTGAGATTGCCGGCCGAGCACCGCTTCGCGGTGGCACACAGATCCTCGTCGCCGTGGCACCAGAGCGCGTCCACGTCATCGTGCTCAGCCAGCACTTGCAGCAGCTCAGCGGGCCGCCCGGTGACCAGGTTGATGACGCCGCCGGGGACATCGCTCGTCTCGAAGATCTGGCACAGGTCGCCCACGATCAAAGGATAGGCCGCCGAAGGAACGGCGACCACACAGTTTCCCGCCGCCACCAGTGGCAGCACCAACGATAGAATCCCGAGCAACGGGGCCTGCTCGGGACACAACACTCCCACGGTACCCAATGGCTCGTTCATGGCCACGGCGATGTTCCTGAAGGGCGGGGAGTGGACCGCGCCTTCATACTTATCGGTCCATGCGGCGTACGAAAACAGCCGCTCCACGCCGAGCCGCAGTTCCTTTGCCGCCTGTCGCCGGCCCACTACCCCAGCGAGGCGGGCGGCGATCTCCTTCCCACGCTGCGACAGGTTCTCGGCGATGTAGTAGAGGACCTGCGCCCGATTGTGGGCGGTGGTACTGCTCCACGGTTGCGCGCGCCGCGCCGCCTCGACGGCGTTGCGGATATCCTTGCGGTTGCCCAGAGGGGTCTCGCCGAGCAACACGCCTTCGCTGCTGCGGCATTCCATACTGTAGCCCGAATCCGGGCGCACCTGCTTACCCCCGATGTAGAGCTTCACGGTACGATCAATCGCCGGCTGCGCCGCTTGTGTCAGGTCCGGACTGCGGGGACTGCCCCGGTTCAGCATCGGGGCCTTCCGGAACCAGATCGGGTCCAGGTACTCCCGCAATCCCTCGCGGCCGCCCTCTCTTCCGAAACCGCTCTCCCGGTAGCCGCCGAAGCCGCATGCGGCATCGAACAGGTTGGTGCTGTTCACCCATACCACGCCCGCTTTGATTCGCGCGGCAACCTGAAGCGCTACATTGACGCTCTCACTCCACACGCTCCCCGCGAGCCCGTACGCGGTGTTGTTGGCGAGCTCCACGGCTTCCGCCGGCGTTCTGAATGTCATAGCCGCCAGCACCGGCCCGAAAATTTCCTGCTGCGCCACGACCGAGGTCGGATGGACGTTTGTGAACAGGGTCGGCCTGTAGTACAGGCCTTTTGACGGCAGCGGCAGGTCCGGCTGCCAGCAGGCGGCCCCATCGGCCACCCCTTGCGCGACGAGACGTTCGATTCGTTCCAGCTGAACACGCGCGACGATCGCGCCGATGTCAGTTGTCTTGTCCAGCGGCGGCCCGACCCGCAGAGCGGCCATCCGCGCCTGGAGCTTCTTGGTCAACCGGCCCGCGATGCTCTCCTGCATCAGCAGGCGCGACCCCGCGCAACAAACCTGGCCCTGGTTGAGCCAGATCCCGTCGACGAGGCCTTCCACGGCACTGTCGAGATCCGCGTCCTCGAATACTATGAAAGGGGATTTCCCCCCCAACTCGAGCGACAGCTTCTTGTGCGAATCCGCGGTGGCCCGGCGGATCGCCCGGCCTACTTCCGTCGAGCCCGTGAATGCAATCTTGTCCACGTCCGGGTGCAGGACCAATGCCTCGCCGGTGGACCCATCCCCAGTGACGACATTCACGACGCCCTTCGGCAGTCCTACCTCGTTGCACAACTCCGCAAACGCGAGAGCGGTGAGCGGCGTAAACTCCGCCGGCTTCAACACGACCGTGTTTCCGGCGGCCAGTGCCGGCGCGATTTTCCACGCGAGCATGAGCAACGGAAAGTTCCACGGAATGATCTGGCCGACGACGCCGCATGCCTGATAGCCGGGGAATTCCTGGTCCAGCAGTTGCGCCCACCCGGCGTGGTAATAGAAATGCCTCGCCACCAGAGGGATGTCGATATCCCGGCTCTCCCGGATAGGTTTGCCGTTGTCGAGCGTTTCCAACACCGAAAGCCGCCGCGCGTGCTTCTGCACCTGGCGTGCGAGCGCATACAGAAACCGGGCCCGCGCGTGTGGCGTCAGCGCCTGCCAGCGCTGTAGCGCCGCGCGCGCTGCTTTGACGGCGGCGTCCACATCAGCCACGCTGCCCTGGGCGATATCCGCGAGTTTCTCACCGGTCGAGGGATCAGAGGTCGCGAAGTATCGCCCTTGCGCGGGAGCGGCCCAGCCGCCGTCGATGAAATGACCAAAGCGGCGCTTGAAGTGATCCAGCCACGCCACAGAGACGGCCGGGTCTTCGGGCGCCGTCCCATAGTCCATGGTTCGGAACTTGTCAGCCAAAGTGTTGTTCGGCATACATCCTTCAGTGGCACACGGCCGGACGCGCCGTTCAGGCCAGCGGGTGATGGTAGGAAGCGGAGTACCGCCCGCTGCCGTGGAAGTCCAGCTGCCGCTCGATGTCCGTCAGCATGCTGCTCGCCCCGAACCTGAACAGATGTGACGTCAGCCAGCTCCGGCCCAGTTCCTCCTTCATCAGGGTGAGCCAATCGAGTGACTGCCTGGCGGTGCGGATCCCACCGGCCGGCTTGAAGCCGACGGCCATGCCGGTTCGCTCCGCATACTCGCGAATCGCACGCGTCATCACCAGTCCCACCGGCAGGGTGGCGTTGACGCTTTCCTTCCCGGTGGAGGTTTTGATGAAATCGGCGCCCGCCATCATGGCGACCCAACTGGCGCGCGCCACGTTGCGCAGAGTGGCCAGATCTCCGGTCCCGAGGATTACCTTGCAATGGGCGGTACCGCACGCATCCTTGAACGCCGCGATCTCGTCGTACAGCCGTTCCCAATCCGCCCGAAACACCTGTGAGCGCGTGATCACCACGTCGATCTCGTGGGCACCTGCGCCGACTGACCGCCGGATCTCCGCGAGCCGTTCCTCGAAGGCATTCAAGCCCGCCGGAAAGCCTGTCGACACCGCTGCGACCCGGATGTTGGTTCCTTCCAGGGCGCGTCGGGCCGTCTCCACGAACAGGTGATAGACGCATACAGCGGCTACCTGGACCGGCAGGTCCCGCAGGCCCAAGGCGGCCATTACCCTGTCGGAAACGGGATGGGCCGCTTTTGCGCACAGCCGCCTCACCCGCTCCTCGGTATCGTCCCCGGAGAGGGTAGTGAGATCCATACAGGTAATTGCCCGCAGCAGCCAGGCGATCTGCCACTCCTTCTTGACCGTTCGCCGGGCGACGAGCGTGGTCGTGCGGCGCTCCACCGCGCTAGTGTTTACGCGGACACCATCAATCCAAGCGAGGCTGAGCGGCACTCCCGTATTTGCCGCCAGCGCGCGGCCCTGCGAACTCGCGACCACAGGCTGCTCACCCGTACGGTCGTCGAAGTCGAGACGCTGGCGCGTATCCTCAGTCATGCGGGTCTCGCGAGCATTCCGGTGTCTCTGGACGGGTGTCGTCGCTACAGTGTGCGCGCGAGCACCAGGAGCGCAAGGCCGCTCAGGAAGCAGCCAAACATCGCCGCAAGGAGCTTCGATGTACCGTCTGGCGCATCACGGAACTCCTTCCAGATGAATACGCCCCAGAAGGCCGCAATCATGGTCGCGCCCTGCCCCAGCCCGTACGAGATAGCGAACCCGGCCCGGCCCGAGGCGATCAGATTGAAGGACATGCCGACCCCCCAGATCACGCCGCCGAGTATGCCGGTCAGGTGGGTGCTGAAACTTGCCGCGAAGTAATCGGCAAAGCCCACCGGGGCGCCGCTCAGCGGCTTCTTCATGGCCAGCGTGTTCCATATGAAACTGCTCAGAAAAATGCCGACCGCGAATACGAAGACGGCCGCATAGGGACCCATCTTGCCTGGCTCGGCGTGAGCGGGGTCGGCGTACATTGCCGCCGCAACGAAGCGGTAGAACGTTCCCATGAACACTCCACAGGCCACGGACAGGATCAGTCCCTTGGTGCTGACACCGGCAGCCCCGCCCGGCAACCGGCGGTATGCGACCGCATCGAGGACGATCGCCAGGGTGACCAGAACCACGCCGGTCGAGAGCAGTGCGACGTTACCGACGGGAGCCGCCAGGTAATTCACGATCACCCCGATCAGGAGCGCCAGCCCGATCCCAACCGGGAAGGCCACCGCCATGCCCGCGATCTCGATCGCCGCGACCAGCAGGATGTTGGCGAGATTGAAAATCGCTCCACCCAGCAGCGCGGATCCGATGCTGGCGCCCGAGGCTTGCGCCAGGTCGGCCAGGAAGGGCCGGCCCGCAGTGCCCGCACTGCCCAGCGTCAGGCCGAGGACCAGCGTCAACAGTAGGACGCCGATGGTGAAATCCCAATAGAAAAGCTCGAAGCGCCAGGCCTTGTGCGCCAGCTTGCGGGTATTCGCCCACGAGCCCCAACACAACATCGTGAGCACGCAGAACACGACCGCCAGCGGATAGCTATGTACCACAAACATCGTATGAATCCTGGCCGCGTTGCCGCGACGTTGAGGTTATTGTTCTATTGGCCGTTCTTACCGGACCTGGCGTGCCATCACCGCGCCGGCGCGCTGCGGCGAGCCCATTCTGCTTCGAACTCGACTCGCCGCGGAAAGGACTTTTGCGTGCCTATGCGCGTTGTGGACAGCGCCGCATACAGATTCGCGCGCGCCACCGCATCCTTCTCCGGGACCCCTTCGGCGAGAAACACGGCAAAGCTGCCGATGAACGCATCGCCCGCACCCGTGGTATCGACGGCCGTGACCGGGAAGGCGGGGATATGGAAATGGCCCGCCGGGTCGGCGACCAACGAGCCACGCGCTCCCAAGGTGACCACCACCCTTCGGAAACCCTTTTCGAGCAGAACCGCGGCACACGAGGCCGCCTCCTCGATCGTGCGCACCGGGCGCCCGCTGATGAGCTCGGCCTCCGTCTCGTTCGGAATGAAGTAATCCGCGCCCGTGAGGTCAGCCAGCTGGGCCGGCAGAGCCGGCGCCGGGTTGACGATGCAGCGGATGTTGTGCGCCCGGGCGAAGCGAATGGTGTGATAGACCGTATCGAGCGGAATCTCGAATTGCAGGATGATCGTGTCGACGCCGCGTAACTCGGGGGCGGCGGCGTCCACGTCGGCTGCCGTGATCCGCTCATTGGCGCCCTTGACGACGATGATCCGGTTCTGGCCGCCGGGCTCGACGAAGATCGGAGCGACTCCGGTCGGAACCCCCTCGACCACCTGGACGTGCGCCGTATCGATGCCGAACGAGGCAAAATTCCTGAGCGTCGCCTCCCCGAACAGATCGTTGCCGACCTTCGCGAGCATCAGCACTTCCGCTCCGCACAGCCGCGCCGCAATGGCCTGATTGGCGCCCTTGCCGCCGAAGCCGAGATCGAAGCCCGTACCGAACATCGTTTCACCGGCCCGGGGAAACCTGTCGGCGAAGGTGATGAGATCGGTATTGGCGCTGCCTACGACGGCAATCCTGGGTGTGCTCGCCATGTTGATTTCTCCAATGCGGTGCGCTGCCGGTCATCGCCGGCCAAGATACTTCACCGAGTCACGCTCGATGAGCGTCACATCGAACACGGTACGTCGGGCGGGTATCTTCTCACCTGACATGATCTCCTGCATCAATTCAACCGCTTTGGCACCAATGGCGCCCACGGGTTGAGCGATCGTGGTGAGCCGAGGCGTGACAACCTCCGCCCACCGAATGTTGTCGAAGCCGGTGATGGATACGTCCTCGGGCACTCTTACACCGTGTTCCGACAGCCAGCGAATCGCATTAATGGCGATCAGATCGTTGCCGGCAACGATCAGCGTCGCGTTCCTGCGGACGGCGAGTGCATCTACGGCTTCTTGCGTCAGAAGGCCATCGAATCCGACGCTGACTTCCCACGCGATCTTGATGTCACGCGGATAGGCAGCGACGAAACCGTCGCGCCGCTGTCGCGCGCTTTCAAGGTTCTGTGGCCCGGACAGCAGGCCAACCCGCGTGTGGCCCATGCGCAAGGCATATTCCGCGAGCAACCGTCCGCCCATCACGTAGTCCGAATGGACGACGGCATACCCAGGCTTCGGACGATCGATCAATACCACCGGGCGCGCCAGTTTTTTGAGTTTGGCCGGCAGGCGCGGACCCAGTGGACACCAGATGATTCCATCGACGGCATGCTGCAGGAGCAGCGCAAATCCGTCCGACTCGCCGTCCACCCGGCCCTGGCTGTCGATGAGGCACACCAACAATCCGTAACTGCGCGCCGTGTTCTCCACTGCCTGGGCAAGCTCGGGGAAGAACGGGTTGGTCAAATCAGGCAGAACGAGTCCGATCGCACGCGTAAGTCCGGTGCGCATGGCCTGCGCCGCCCGATTCGGGCTATATCCCAGCTTCTTGGCGACCTGCAGCACCCTCTGCCGGTTGGCCCGGCCGACGTTGGGCCGCCCGTTGAGCACATTGGAGACTGTTGCGATCGAGACCCCCACGGCCGCGGCAATGTCCTTTACCGTCGCCATGCGCCGCCGCTTGCCGCCCCGGGCGCAGATGCGTATGTCTGCCGCAACAACCCGGGACCGCAGGGAGTCAGACGCTGCGGAATGCGTGACCCAGTTGCTGCATCGCGAATGCGCAGCGCCGGCTGCGATTGCCCGCAGTTTGGGCAGCGCACCCGCCTCTTTACAGCGGGCGCGTGCGTGGTGTAACGTTTCATCAGGTCTAGTGTAACGTTTTACCGGCCGGCTGCAACGATCCACCGGGCGAGTCCCTGCCGCGTCATTCCGAGTTCGCGCCGCGGCCCCGCCGGCAGCGCGCGCACGCTATCCGGCAGACCACGCGGATCGAACTGGCAAACAATAAGCTGGCACGCTGCGCAGACTTGTCTCGCACGAGCAACAGCGGGAGGTCGCGATGGAAATCAGTGAATCGTGTTCATCGGCAACACTGGCTGGCGTCGTCACCCAACTGGTGCGTCGCGGGCGCGCTCAACGCCGGATCATATCGGCGGCGGCGGTCTGCGCGACGGCCATGCTGCTGGCGCCGGGCAGCACACGAGCGGCCAATAATCCGAGCGAGGACACGGCCGCCGGGACAGTGGACGAAGTGGTCGTCACGGCCACACGCCGCGAGGAAAGGCTCCTCGATATCCCGATGTCTGCATCTGCCCTGAGCGGTGCGCCTCTGGAGGCGCTCGGCAGTGCCGGCCAGGACATCCGCCAGCTCGCGTTCACCGTGCCCAGCCTGAACATCGAATCCTCGAATGGCCGGACATTTCCGCGCTTTTATATCCGCGGCTACGGCAATACCGATTTCAACTCATTCGCCTCGCAACCCGTCTCGCTCGTCTACGACGACGTGGTCCAGGAGAATCCGGCGTTGAAGGGCTTCCCGGTGTTCGACCAGGCGGACGTCGAAGTCCTGCGCGGGCCGCAGGGCACCCTCTTCGGGCGCAACTCGCCCGCCGGTGTCGTGAAGCTCGAATCCGCCAAACCGGTACTCGGTCAGTACTCGGGCTCCGTCAGCCTGTCCGACGGCACCTACAACACTGCCGATTTCGACGGCGTGGTCAATCTGCCGATCAATGACCAGCTCGCGTTCCGGGCCGCGACCCAGGGACAGCACCGGGACAACTGGGTCACGGACCGCATCAACAACACCCATCTGGAAGGCTATGACGACTGGGCGGCTCGCCTGCAGCTGCTCTACAAGCCCAGCGACGCCTTCAACGCCCTGTTCAACGTGCACGGGCGCATACTGAACGGCTCGGCGCGGCTGTTTCGCGCCAACATCATCCAGCTCGGCAGCAACCATCTCGTGGCCGGCTTCGATCCCGCGCAATTCTATGGCGACGGCTACAACGGCCAGTCCTACAGCAGCGTCGGCTCCAACGTCCATCTGACCTGGAACCTGCCCAGCGTGTCGCTGCAGTCGATCACCGGCTACGAGTCCATCCTGCACTACAACACGATCGGCGACATCGACGGCGGGTATGGGCCGGGCGGGCTCGTCAATCCGGCCGTCCCGTCCGGACCGGGATTCATTCCATTCGGCGTCGAGACAGGTGGCGGGATCAAGAGCCATTACCAGCTGACCCAGGAGTTCCGGGCGGTCTCGAACCTGTCCGGCCCGCTGCAGGGACAGGCCGGCATTTTCCTCTTCGACGAAGATGTGAAAGCGGTCGGCAACGACTACGACATCACCGGCGCGACCCTGGTGGATACGACCATATCGGAGCAGAAGAACAATGCGGAGGCCATCTTTGGATCGCTGGAATACAGCTTCACGTCCGCACTGAAGGTGCGCGCCGGCGTTCGCTTCACGGAGGATCACAAGACCTTCTCGGTTCCCTATGCGCAGACCGCCAGCGGCGTGCCCCTGCCGCTCACCGGGCCGCTCTCGAAGTCCGCGAGCGCGTCCAACGTCAGCTGGGATCTGAGCACCACCTACCAGGTGGCACGCGACGTCAACCTCTACGCTCGTGTTGCCACCGGCTTCCGGGCACCGAGTTTCGGCGCACCGACCGGGACCCAGGCCATTCAAGTCGCGCAGTCCGAGAACAACATCTCGTACGAAGGGGGCGTCAAGGCCGATCTGTTCGAGCATCGTGCCCGCGTCGCCTTTGACGTCTTTTATTATGATGTGAGTCATCAGCAGCTGACAGCCGTCGGAGGCAACGCGAACCAGACGGCGTTGATCAACGCAGCGCACACGATCGGCCAGGGTGCGGAGCTCGATTTCGAGGCGCACCCGCTGCCCAACCTGGTGGTGAATTTGAGCGGCAGCTTCAATGACACCAAGATCAAGGACAAAAACCTGGCGGTGAGCCCCTGCTTCAACTGGTCATTCATCAGCCCCGAGCTCCACTGCACCATTACGAACCCGTCCAACCCCGCAGGCCTGACGTTGATCGACGGCAATCCGCTGCCGCAGGCGGCGAGATGGATTGCGGACGTGTCGCTGCGGTACAGCCTCCCATTGGGCCCGAGCAGTGAGATTTATCTATATACCGACTGGTCCTATCGCAGCGAGGTCGACTTCTTCCTGTACCAGGCCAAGGAATTCATCGGCCCCCCGCTGGCGCAGGGCGGTGCCCGGATAGGTTACACGTGGGCGGATAAGAAGTATGAGGTGGCGGCGTTCTGCCGCAACTGCACGAATCAGATTCGGGCCATCGGCGCGATCGATTTCGAGAATACGACCGGGATGATCAACGATCCGCGGATCGTTGGAGGCCAGTTCAGCGTAAAATTCTAGGCTGCCCTGTGACGGGTTGGCTCAAGTAACCGCAACGGCTGCAGGTATGGCAGGCATTGCAAAGAAGGCGGCCTGGCTGCTGTGCGCTGCGGTCCTGGGTCTGCGCTTCTGTGACTCGGCCGACGCCGCTCCTGCGGCCCAACATCCGCTGCCCGTCATCATCGACACCGACATCGGTGACGATATCGATGATGCATTCGCGCTGGCAATGGCCCTTCAGGACACCCGTCTGGAGGTGCTCGGTATCACGACCGCCTGGGGAGATACGCGCACCCGCGCACTCCTCGTGCGCCGGCTTCTGGCAACTTTGGGCCGCCGGGACGTGATGGTGGCGCAAGGACCGGCCACGCCCAATACGGTTCCGTTTACTCAAAAGAAGTGGGCCCTCGGAGCCACTGACACCACGCCGGCGCCGGACGCGATCGAGTTCATCCGCGAGCAGGTGCGCCGTCGTCCCGGAGAAATCACGCTCATCGCCCTGGCGCCGTTGAGTAACATCGAAGCGTTGCAGCGAACGGATCCCGAGGCGCTTCACCAGCTCAAGCAAGTCGTGCTGATGGGCGGGTCCATCCGGGCCGGATATAACCAGGGGGGCTCGATACCGGTCTCCCAACCCAGCGCCGAATACAACGTGGTCTCGGCGCCGCGCGGCTTGGCGGTCCTGCTCGAGTCGCGGCTCCCGATCAGAATGTTTCCCCTCGATTCGACCCAGCTCAAGTTCGACGAGGTCCGGCGCGACCGGCTGTTCGCCTATGGGTCACCCGTCGCGGACGCCCTGGCGCTGCTGTATCATCAGTGGCGGCTTCTCAACAGCTGGGGTCAGCTCACTCCGACTCTGTTCGATGCGGTACCCGTCGTGTGGCTGCTGCAGCCAGCGACCTGCCCGCTCATTCCAATGCGGATCGCGGTCGACGAACGTGGCTACACGCGGCCGGCAAGCGGCGAGCCGAACGCCGCTGTCTGCCTGTCCCTCGATGAAAACGCCGCACAGCGCCTGATCATCGACACGCTAGCGCCGCAACCGGGCGGCATCCCGCAATGAAGTTGCCGCCTTCCACAAAAAACACACTGCTCCTATTCGCACTAGCCGTGCTGTCGCTGGCCGGGTCGCGTGCCGACTCAGCGCCGGCGGCAAATCCCGTAGTGCAGACTACCGCCGGAGCGGTTGCCGGAGCGGGCGGCGCCATCCTGGCCTTCAAAGGGATTCCCTACGCGGCGCCGCCGGTCGGATCGTTGCGCTGGCGCCCGCCGCAACCGCCGGTCCCCTGGTCGGGGGTCCGCGATGCAACCCGGTTCGGCGACGATTGCATGCAGACGCCCTATGTGATCTCCAGCGGGCAGAAGGCAAGCGAAGACTGTCTTACGCTCAGCATCTGGACAGCCGCTCACGAGCGAAACACGCGTCGTCCGGTAATGGTATTCGTCTACGGCGGCGCATTTGTCGGCGGTTCGTCCGCCTATCCCCTGTATGACGGAGCAAAACTGGCCGCGGCGGGAGTGGTCGTGGTCGGTTTCAACTACCGCGTCGGAATCTTCGGCTTCCTCGCGCACCCGCTGTTGTCGGCGGAGTCACCCCGGCACACTTCCGGTAACTATGGCCTTCTGGACCAGATCGCCGCGCTGGGGTGGGTCAAAGCCAACATCGCCGCGTTTGGCGGCGATCCGAGCCGCGTAACCGTGTTCGGGGAGTCGGCCGGGGCCGTCTCGATTGCCACGCTCATGACCTCGCCTCTGGCGAAAAACCTGTTCGAGCAGGCCATACTGCAGAGTCCGACGATGCCGCCGCTCGCCGGGCTCGCCGCCGCCGAGCAACGCGGCGCCGCGGTCGGTGCCGACCTGGCCGCCCTGCGCCGCCTCGACGCCGAGCAGTTGCTTGCTCATAACGGCGACTTTTTTCCTCCGTCCAGCCATAACGTGCTGGCGCTCGGGTTTCCGGCACCTATCGTCGATGGCTATGTCATACCCATTCAACCGCGCGCGGCGTTTCGGGCGGGTGCCGTGAACGCTGTGCCAACCATCGTCGGCATCAATGCGGACGAAGGCAGGATGTTCAGCGGTGATGCCAAAACTGCTTCCGTCGCCAGCTATCAGGCCTGGGCCAAGGAGAAGTTCGGCTCGCTCGCGCCGGATATTCTACGTCTCAATTCTGCCGCGACTGACGGTGCCGCCGCGGCGGCGATGTCAGCGATTGCCGGCGATGCCACGTTCGGCGAGAGCGCCCGCCTGCTTGCACGCGGGATCTCGCAGCACCAGCCCAGGACATTCGCGTACGTATTCAGCCGCAGTGTGGCGGGTCGCCTGCCACCCCCGACTCACTCCGAGGAGCTGCCGTTCGTCTTCGGCTCACTCGGACGGCCGAGTTTCATCAGACACCCGGCACCCGACCGGACCGACCTGCAGCTATCGGCGACGATGTTACGTACGTGGGCCCGATTCGCCGTGACCGGCGATCCCAATGGGAGCGGCCTGCCTCGATGGCCGGCCTACGATCGCGAGAACGATCCGTACCTGGAATTCGGGACCGTGATCCGTCCAGGGCATGCGTATCGACAAGCCCAGTTGAATGCCCTTGAGCCTTTCTACGCGGGCAACGGCGAGTAACAACTGTCGTCGGACTCACCGGCGAAGCCGAGAGCCCCGCGCACGGCAAGCCAGAAAGTACGCTCCGCAACGCACTTTGGGAACAGGCGTGCACTACTCGTAGGCACTGAGCTCCCCGCAACTCGCGTACTCGCCACCCGGCTTCCCCACCACACGCAGGCCATGGACCACCATGGGTTTTGGCAACCGGATTTCAAAGAGTTGCCCGTCGGCCAGCGCCGGAGGCGTCACTGCGTTCGTCCGCGGATAGAGTTCCACGAAGGCGGCCGTTTCCCATTGGACCTTGCTGTCATCGGGAAGCGCAGCGTTGCTCGATGTTGGAATCGCCGTTCGCGCCACTTCGATGCGCGGCATCAGATCTGTCGTGTCGAACCAGCCCCCCGCGACGCTGACCGCCCCATGCCGGAATACCACGCGCGAAATGGTCGCCGGCTTTTTCAGCATGACGGTGAACCACACCGGATCGCCGCGCTTGCCTCGCGGCGCGCCCAGATAGGTCGCCAAGCTCGGATCCTGCGGATTCACAGTGCAGTAAGTACTCGGATTCTCATCCGTGACGAATTCGGCAATATCAGTAGCAGCGTGTCTATCGGCGGTAGGCTCGAGGCCGAGCGATACGACGGACAGGCTCGCCCGCGCAAACGCGGTGACCGCTGGTCGGTCGGAGCGTGCCCTGCTCGCTCGTGTGATCCATACACGGCCCCTCATAGCGTCCGCGAATGGCACCAGACGCAGCGTGCGTTGCTCGAGACGCAGTTGGTCGGTGTCGCCCAGGAGTCCAACCAGCCCGTCCAGTTCGTAAACCTGCTTCCCGGCCCATCCGGCGGACACGGTCGCGACCTTCAGTGCCGGCGACTCGGAAGAGTCCATGAGGGACACCCGGTGGAGGTACGGTACGTTCGGGTTCACGGCCTGCTCCAGGGCCAACACCTGCGGCCCCCTCTGCACCAGAGAGTAATCGGGATAAGTGGGCCCTCCCGGCAACACACGCGTGGGCAGATCCATTCGGATATCCAAGGTGCTGGAACGCGACCAGGTCTGGGAAATAGCGAGCATCTGCCCAGGCGTTCCCAGCAGCGTTCTCGGACCCGCCCTCACTTCGAAACGAGTCGTCCACTCCGGGACCCGCAACCTCACGGTAAAATGCGTTGCGCGGTCCGGTTTCACCGTCAGCATGATGCGTCCATCGCAAGGGAACGCCGTAGCGCAGATGACCTGAACCGGCACCCCGCCCATCTCAAAGCGGACACGACCCGGGACGTAGAGATTGATCACCAGCGCGCCGCTCTCCAGACCCCACACCAGCTGGGGAATCAGCGAGATTCCACGCGGACCGCTCGACACGCAACACAGCACCGCGTTGGTAAATTCCCTCGGTCCGGCCCAGGAGGTGTAGTAGGCAACATTGCCGTTACCGGGGTCCTGGGCGGCCAGCAGATGGTTGTATACCGTGCGCTCGATTTCCTGTCCAAAGCGCGCTTCCCCCGTCAGGCGCAGCAGGCGCCAATTGAGCTGCAGCCAGGTCACTGTGGCGCACGTCTCGCCGACGTTGGAGGACTGTAGCGACAGCAAACGTCCGATCGGCTGGAAATGCTCCCCGGCACTGAGCGTCCCGGTGCGGTAGAGTTGGTGCCGGACGATGTCATCCCACGCGCGCAGCACCGTATTGAGCAGTGTCTCGTCTGCCGTAAGGCGGTAAAGATCAACGAGACCGTTGAAGTTCGAGAGCATCTCGTACGCCTTGCCGTTGGCGGTGCGATAAACGCTGCCGCTTTGCAGAAGAGTCGCTACGAGACGCGGTCCATGGGGGCGGTCGCAGGCTCGCACCACGTATTTGCAGAGTTCCAGGTGCCGGGGGTCCCCCGTGAATCGATAGAGCTTGCACAGCGGCTCCAGGACGCTGGTCGCCGCCATACCCATGTGCTCGCCGGCGGTGACGATGTCGCGTTGTCCCGGCGCGTCGCCGAACGTTCGCTCGAGCAGGTCTCCCATCCTGCGACAGGCCTGCAGTGCCGTCGGCTCCCCGCTCAATTCGTAGTAGCTGAGCAGGCCGATGAGGTTGTACTTGTGCGTCCAGACATCCCAGCCCGTCCAACGCCGCGCGGCGGGATAGGTGCCCAGGTATCCATCCGTCTCCTGACTGGCGATCAGGGCTTTCGCCATGCGCTCCACGAGGCGCCGCAGCTCGGCATGGTCGTGATAGCGCACGGCGTTGCACGCCGCGTCGAGGAATTTTCCGGCGTGCTCTCCCACCCATGCCCCATCGAACTCGCCCGCATTGTCCCGATGCGTAAAGCCGGACAACAAGACTTTTTCGTCGACCTGGAGCAACCGGCCTTCCACATTGATCCGCAGCCGCTCAGCAAGCGGCCCGTGAAGCTCCTGCGACTCGAAGGGAAGCGAGGCAAAGCGCTCTGGCACTCGTTCCGAAATGACCGGCGCCGGCTCTCGCGGCCGTGCCGCTGTCACGCGCGCGGTTCCGGCGCTCGCACCGATGCTTGGGACAGCCGCGGCAGTCGCCACGATCCGGAGCAGCTCTCTACGCGATATTCGTTCCATCAGCCGCTGTTTCGCAGGGCCGTGGCGACGGCGTTGATTGAAAGCTGAATGCCTTCCCGTACGCGCGCGTCGGTTTCGCCGGCGCGATAACGCTTCAGCAGCTCGACCTGCAGCAGATTCAGCGGCTCGATGTACGGCAGACGCAGGCGGATGGAGGCATCCAGCGTCGGGTTTCTCTCGAGAATCCGGGCCTGCCCGGTGATGGCGAGCAGGCCGTCGTGTGTCGCTCCCCAAGCCGAGTGAATGCGGTTGAACAACTCATCCGCCAAAGAGGCATCCTGGACGAGGGTGGCATAACGTCGTGCGATCGCCATGTCGGACTTGGCCAGCACCATTTCCATGTTGTCGAGAGTTGCCCGGAAGAACGGCCAGGCGACGGCCATCTCGCGCAGCAAACCCTGATCCGGAAATGACAGCAGGGCCTGCCCCGCTCCATACCAGCCCGGCAACATCACCCGGGCCTGGGCCCAGCTGAACACCCAGGGAATCGCGCGCAGATCCTCGATGCGATCCGAGCTCGTGCGCGAAGCCGGCCGCGAGCCGATTTTCAGCTCCGCGATTTCCGCCAGCGGGGTCATTTGCCTGAAAAACGTTTTGAATCCATCAGTCTCGTAGACCAGCTCGCGATAGTGTCTGAACGCGTCCGTGGAGATTACGCTCATCGCCTGCGCGAAGCGCGCGACTTCCTCCGTGGAGGTATCCTCGGGCTCGAGCGAGGCGAGCAGGGTCGCCGAAGTAATCGCCTCCAGATTGGCTGCCGCGCTGTGGCGGGTCCCGTACTTCGCGGCAATCATCTCGCCTTGCTCGGTAATGCGGATGCGGCCTTGAACCGTGCCCCGCGGCTGCGCTCGAATGGCTGCAAAAGACGAGCCCCCGCCGCGCCCCACTGCGCCGCCTCGTCCGTGAAAGATCTGCATGGCAGTGTGAGTCTCCTCGAATACGGCGGCGAGAGAATGGGTCGCTTGATTGAGGCTCCACACCGAAGTGAGATAACCACCGTCCTTGTTCGAATCGGAGTAGCCGACCATCACCTCCTGATAGCCGCGGCGGCTTGCCGCCTGTCGTACTTCCGGGAGAGACAGCCACGCGCGCATGACATGCGGCGCCTTCTCCAGATCGCCGATGGTCTCGAAAAGCGGCACCGCCATGATCGCGGCGGCAGCCGGATCGCCCGGACGGTACAGGCCTGCTTCCTTCAATAACAGACTCACCTCGAGCAGGTCGGAAACGCTCTCGCATTTGGAGATGATGTAGGTGGTGATGCACGCCTGCCCGTATTGCTCGTGAGCCCGCGCGGCCGCGTGCACGATGGCGAGCTCAGATCGGGTCTCCTCCGCGTAGCACGCGAACGGACTCGAGAGCAGCCGCGCGCTTGCGAGCTCACGCCTGAGCAGAGCGACGCGGGCGTCCTCGTCGAGAGCGAGATAGGCCGCCTCGACGCCGGCCACGTTCAGGAGATCGGCTATCACGCGCGCGTGCACGTCGGAATTTTGTCGCAGGTCGAGGGTTGCCAGATGGAACCCGCAGCTGTCCACCGCCCGTATGAGCCGTCCGAGCGCGCCGCCCGTGGCGAGCAAACCTGCACCGTTTTGGGCCAGGGAATGCGCGATATCGGCCAGTTCGGTGCGAAACTCCTCCGGCCTGGGATAGGGCTCGCCGGCCACCGAAGCGCGCCTCGCCGGCGGATGTCCGGTGAGGCGCTCGTAAGTTGCAGCGAGACGCGCATAGCAGCCCGTCAGCGCACGGCGATAAGGCTCATCCCGGCGCGCCGCATTCAGATCACCGCTCGCCTCCGCAAGCTTCTCGACCTCGCCGGTGACGTTGGCCAACTCCGTGGAAATGGAAAGCTCCGCGCCCAGCGCATGCAGCTGATCCAGATAACTTTCGAGCGCGGCCTGGGATGCGCGACCCAGAGCGAGATGCAAGGAATCAGCCGTGACGTTGGGATTGCCGTCGCGATCTCCGCCAATCCAGCTACCGAGACGCAGAAAGCTTCTGGGACGGTGGGGAAGCGCGCGCTCCCAGCGCGCATAGAGCATCGGCAGCACGGGCAGAAACACATCGCGCAGATAAGTGAGTGCAATCCCCACCTCGTCGGCCACGTAGAGCCGTTCGCGACGCAGTGGGCGAGTCTGCCACAACAGTGCGATTTGCCTGAGCAGCGCCTGCTCGATCGAGTCGCCATTGGGCGCTTCGGTGCGCCCGAGATCACGGTGCCGCATCAGCTCCGCGATGTGGTTGCGATGGTCGATCATGCTCTTGCGCATGACTTCGGTCGGATGTGCCGTGAGCACGGGGACGATGAGCGCCGAATCGAGCAGCGCGGCCGCTCGCTCCACGCCTATGCCCTTCGCAGCCAGACGCTGCAGCGCCGTCGCCACGTCTTCCCCGGATTCGTTCAGGCCGCCCTGGCGGTCCTCCGCCAGATTCGCCAGCATCGAGAACAACATGAAGCCGCGAACGAATGCGAGGGTGTCGTCCAGGCTCAAAGCGTCCAGGCCGCGATCCATCGCGGCGGCATCGGCGATACCGCGATGCCTGTCGACGGAACTGACCCGAATGCGCTCGATGCGCTCGAACAGCCGGTCGCCGCCGTACGCCCGGATGACGTCTCCGAGAAGCTTGCCGAGATAGCGGATATCCGCGTTCTGAGCGATGGGTTTGGCGGCGGGTGTCATGCTTCAGGGCTTCTCCGGTGGGCTGCAACGGCGTACCGATGCTCGGATCGTATGCAAAAACCTGGCCTCTGCGGCAACTTTTGCTCGCAAGGGCCTGCCCAGTCGACTGATGCGGTTGACCCTGGTCAAGGCATTGCGCATGGAAGAGGTGATCGTTGCAACACACGCTGCAGCAATCGCGGCCATACGTTCACGATTGCACCATCGCGCCGATGCCACTGGCACGTGCCAGGCTCGCAGCTGCGCTGGAGGATCAGCCATGGGCACACTCTTATCGAGGACACGCGCCATGCGAAAGACACTCCCGCACGTTTCCCTGCTTGCGGCGCTCACGCTGGCAGCTGGCGCCACATCTCCAACCCTCGTCCTCGCTCAAACGTCCGGCGGACCCCAGGGAACGCAACCGTCCTCCGCGACGGTTCGCAGCCTGCTCATGAACAACTGGACCGATTCCTTGGCGATCCACTACGCGAGACAGCTCTCCCCGAAAGACTCGCACCTGTTCGGTCCATACCTTTCGGTGCTGCGCAGCGCCGTCGACTGGCCCGTGAATCAGATCGACGGCGCCACGGCCTTCTTCCACGCGGAGGTCCTCGGCGCGAACGGCGGCGGCAACGGAAAACTGACCGGCCCCGAGAGACCGTCGACTCTGTGCGAGTCGAGCGGGGAGGCGAAAGGAGACGACGCACCGGCCGACCCCGGAATCAGGCAATCGTATCCGTCTGTCATGTGCTTCGACGACGGCGGTGTCCTGAACGTCGAGTATCTGCGGGAGACGGAGCGGGGCCTGCCCATCCAGATCGAGAAGTCGTACGCGATGGTGCCGGCTCAGCGCTTTCTCGTCGTCCGATACACCGTGACCAACAACATCCCGCCCCAGGAAAACAAGAAGGTCCGCGTGCGCCTCTCGGAGATCGTACACCCTCACAACAAGGCCGTGCCCGACCACGAGAAGGGCGTAGAGAACATGACCGACACGGGCAACTACGTGCCACAACCCGGGCAGCCGATCAACACCCTGCAGGCACAGTGGCATTCGGAGCTGAACGCCTGGATCGTCGACATGAGCGGCTCGAACGGGACGTTCCTGGTCTTCGGCGCTTTCCAGGGAACAGGTCGGCACCGAGCCTTCCAGCCGGTCCCCGGCGCAACCGAATTCGATCGCGCCGTCGCGTCGGAGATGGACACCGTCGACCAGTCCGGACCGCCGCAGAACGTGGATCAGATGACCGCCACGGACCTCGGGCTCGCGCTGTGGACGCAGGTCGATCTCAATCCCGCAACCAAGCAACAGTACTTCTTCTTCTACGCGGTCACAGCGAGCCTCGATGAGGCGATGCAGGTCGCGCTGGGGGCGCGGTCCCCTGTGGATCCGGGTCCCTTCTGGTTCGATGACACCAGGCGCGCGTACCAGACCTGGCTGCAGCAGGGCCGCCAGGTCCAGAGCCCGGATCCGGGCCTTCGCAAGGCGCTCACCAAGGCACTCATCCTCAACAAGCAATCGCAGCAGCCCGAGTTCGGCTCGTTCGTGGCCGCGACGAACCCGTCGTACGGTTACAAGGTCTGGCCGCGCGACTCGTCGGTCACGGCCTTGGGGTTCGCGGCCACCGGTCACTTGGACGAGGCAGTGAAATTCTACCGGTGGATGGCAGCCGTGCAGGAGGACGGCAGCAAGCCGAACTACCCGACGGGCACCTGGTATTCGAACTACAGCTACTGGCTTCGCAAAGGACCGAAACTCTTCCGTGAGCCTGAGTGGGATTCGCTCGGTCTCTTCATGACCGGCGTCTATCACACCTGGCGGCTCCTGAAGGAGCAGGATCCGCAAGCGGCCCACGACTTCCTGACCAGCCCGCTGGAGAGCATCGACCAGGGTCCGACCTCGGTGTACGAGGCGGTCCGTCGGGCGGCCGAGTTCGTCAAGAGCAACATCAACGTGCACGGCTTCGGCCCCGGGGACTTCTCGATCTGGGAGGAGGACTTCGAGTGGGCCACCTTCACGCAGGTGAACTTTGCGTCCGGGCTCAACGCGGCCCACCTCCTCGCCGAGCAGATGGGAGACACCGACAGCGCGAGCCGGTGGCTCAACAGCGGGCGCCGCGTCCTCGATGCGATTCACCGGGCGGCCTCCGCTCAGCCCTGCCCCGGGCTCTGGAACGACGGCGGGTCTCGTTGGAACCGCGCGACGTGGACCAACTGCACGCGCGACGACCGCCTGGACTCCGCGACGGATCTGGTCTGGGTGTTTGGCCTGGTCGACAAGAACGACAATCGGGCCGTTGCGCAGCGAAACTCGGTCCTCTCGCGACTCGCACTCCGCAACGACCACATCGGTATCGCGCGCTACGAGGGCGATGAGTTCTATCATCAGAGGGACTTCAGCCCCGGCGGTCAATTCGAGGCCACCACCAACATGCCCAGCTGGCCGCAGATGGACAAGTACATGGATATGCTCGAGCACTGGCGCGGTCTCGACGACATCGCACTCAAGCGTCTCCTGTGGTACGCCGGGGTGACCAACGTCGGGTACGTACCGCCTGGTGAAGCGGTCGACCGGCAGACGAATCGCCCACTGCCGAGCACCTCCGCGGAGCCGGTCACGGGTGCCTGGTACGCGCTGGGGCTGCTGAACTACCTCAATGTATTCGACCCGCGGCTGCCGCCGATGGGATCCGGAGCGGCGCGATAAATCTGCAGAAGAGGGAGAAGCGACCAAATGCGAAGTTACGTTGAACGACCCGTGAGCTCTCGCGGCACCCGACCCGCCGCCTTACTTGCCGCAACTCTCGCGCTACCGGTGTTGGCGGCACAGGCGCAGATTCCGCCAACAGTCCCGCGCAGCCTGACCGATGCCCTCGCGCCGCACCCCGACGTGGCGCGAGTGTACCCCCTCGCGGCTCGCTTCTCGCCAGGCGAGCAGGCGGCGCTGCAAGTAGAGGCTCTGTCTCCAACCGGCGCGCCGCTGGTCGGGCCGCTCGAGCTGACCGTCTTTCACTTGCAGGACCTGGTATATCGTGCGACGAGCGCGCCGGTCACGCTCCGGCCCGACGCACCCACGACGGTGGAGTTCAAGTGGGTGCCGCCGCCAACCGACTTCACCGGCTACCTGGCCGTCGTGTCCGTCGGAGGTTACGTCATCGGCTCGACGGGCATAGACATCAGCTCCACGCCGCTCGGGTATCCCCGCTACGGCTACCTTTCCAACTTCGCGCCGGACCAGACACCCAATGTCGTCGGCCCGACCGTGCAGCGGCTTGCTCAGGACTACCATCTGAACATGTTCCAGTTCTACGACTGGTTCTGGCGCCACGAAAAGCTGATCGAGCGGCAAGACGGCAACATCCTGCCTTTCTGGCTGGACCTCTTCGGCAGGACCAACACGGCGGACGTCATCCATAATCTGGTCGGCGCCGTGCACAGTTACAACGCCCTCGCCATGGCCTACGTCATGAACTACGCCGCGCGCGAGGGGTACGCCCAGCTCTGGCCGATCCAGCCGTCGTGGGGCATGTTTGCGCAGCCGCAAGCCGTGGCGCAGTTTTCCCTCGACTTCAGCTCCGTGAAACCGGGAGAGATGCTCTTCTTGTTCGACCCGGCCAATCCTGACTGGCAGAACTGGATGGCGTCCGAGTACATAGACGCGATCAAGACCTTCAACTTCGACGGTGTCCACATCGACCAACTCGGACAGCGCAATGGCGTCCTGCGAGGCGATGGGTCACCGATCGATCTGCCCAGCGCCTTCGCGAGTTTCCTGGAGGCCACCGACGCCCGGCTCTCGGCGAGTGATCCGCAGCGGGCGGCGTGCACGTTCAACATCGTGGACGGGACGGTCGACGGCTGGGCCGTCCCCCAGGTGGCTGGCACCAAAGCGTGCGACTTCCTCTACAGCGAGATCTGGTTCAAGACGAACACGTACGATGACCTTCGTCGCTACGTCGAGCAACTGCGGACGATCGGCCAACACCGGCCGGTGGTGCTCGCGGCGTACGCGCAGTACGGCGAGCAAGCCGGCCCCCTTTACGAAGCTGAGGGAACGACAGCGCTTACCGGTGGCGCTGGTATTGCCAACAACGTTCCGGGTTTCACCGGCCTCGGCTTCATCGACAGCATGGATCATCCGGGCGATTCCATCAGCTGGACAATCGAGCTCCCGGAGCCGTCCCCGCAGTCGCTCGTGTTCCGCTACGCGAACGCGAGCGGTCATACTGTCCACGGACGGGTGTCCGTCAATGGCAGCCCGGTTCGCGACATTCAGTTGCCCTCTCTGGCAGACTGGAGCGCCTGGCAAACCACCCCCCACGTGGACGCGCAATTGGCGGCCGGGACGAATAAGGTCACGCTGGCCGTCGCCGAGGAGACCGGCGGCGCGCTCTTCGTCGATAATCTGCGCCTCGAGCAATTTGACGAGCATGCGGTCCGCCTGGAGCTGGCGGCCATCTACGCGTCCGGCGCCACGTCGATCATCATCGGTGACGACCAGCAAGGTCTGGCTAACGAGTACTACCCGGACCGGTCGAAGGCAATCCCACCGCCTCTCAAACGGGCGCTGCGCGATTCCCTGTCCTTCATCAGCGCCTACGAGACCCTGCTGTTCGCGCCCGAAGTGACCACCCTCGGAGCGGGAACGAACCGGCTCGTTGCCATGTCAGGCCAGCGGTTGATCGACAAAGGGTCGAACGGGATCTGGGTCGTGCCGCGCCGAATCGGGCCGTACGACATACTCCACCTCGTCAACCTGGTCACGCTCGATGACTTGTGGCGCAATGCCAAGGCGTTGCCTCCGGTGCAGACGGGCATCAGGCTGCGCTACTACGTCGGCGATACGATGGACGGAGTCTATGTCGCCACCCCCGACTTCAATTTCGGCCGCGCCACCTCACTGCCGTACACGAGCGGTCAGGACCAGCGCGGGCGCTATGTGGAGTTCACCGTCCCAAAGCTCGTCTATTGGGACATGGTGTACTTGCACCGAGGCGGGTAAGCCAGCGGGTACGGCCAGGGCTTGAACGTTCTGCCCCGCGCCGCCTAAATGCTGCACGATCGAGATTGCGCAAACGCTGCGGGCGGACGAACTCCTGTCCGCCCGCGCGCAGCGCCCACTTGCGCTTGCGGCAGGTCGGGGGGGCGATGCCGCAAACGCGAAGCTTCGGTTTGCGCTACTTGGGCTGGACCACGAGGGTCCGGCCGGAAAGCGAGTCGAGATCGACGCTCAGCAGGCCCGCATTGGACACCGTCCCCGCGCCTTGGTTGGCAACCACGTCAGTAGCTCCCCGACCCGCCAGCGACTGCGACGGTATCCCCGGGGGAACCTGAGTGAGGTCGACCTGGACCGAAGTACTCCCGCGCCCATAGTTGAGGGCCGTGATCGCCAGCTTGGAATCAGGCAGCTTCATGACGAGCACGCAGACTGAGTGATCGCTGACCGGCGGCACAGCCAGCATAGTGCCCTCGGCGATGCGGTATTGCTTGCGCGCCGCGAGCATCTTCATGATCTGGCTCGCGAACGAGTTGGGCGACTTGAGCTGATCGGGCACGGCGCCATAGAGAGTCTGGGCCTTGGGGATCCCGAATGACGACTTGGTCCCTGTGGGATTCACGCCGACCAGATCCACGGCTCCGCGGTCGATCCAACGCCAGTCGCCGCCGGCGGTCAGATTGTTGGGGACGCTCGATGCCGGTATGGGCAAGGCGCCCACCAGGTCCCAGGCCGAGATGGCGAACACACCCGGCTGCATGGCATTCGCGTGGGCGACGAGAAGGTGTCCACGTTGGATGAGCGCAACCTGGTCGGGGGTGGCGTGATACGGGTCATGAACGCCAAGTGCGGGAGCAATGAAACCGGCGAAGGTGGTGGCGATTCCATCTTGCGCGGGGCGGTACAGCATGTTGTAGGGCGCAGCAGGGCCCGCGACACTCGAGCGCATGGTCTGGAGCACCTTTTGCTTGAGTTGCCCGCCGTTGAGGTTTTGGCCCTCATACTGGAAATCGTCATGGGAGCCCAGCTCGAACAGCTGGAAGGTGATCTCGTCGTGGTTCTGCAGGTCGTGGACGAGCGTGCCCGCCTGCACGCCAGCGTCCAGCAGGAAGTGATGTGCTAGCCGCAATGGCAGCACGTCGCCGTTGATTAGCGCGTAAAGGACCTCGGCGCGGGTGAAAAAGTCGTACGACAGGTCCGGGCCGTTCGGGGCGAATTGCTTGAGTTGTGCAAGTGGGGCGGCAAACTCCTGGTACGAAAACCCGCCGAGCTTACGGATTGCGAACGCGATTTCGGCCGTATTGATGTTCGCCAGCGGGGTGAGGTAATCCGCAGCCATCGTGCTGTCCGGCTGCGGCTCCAGCCCAAGGAACGTGTCGGCGTCAAGACGCAGAACCTTTACCCCGCGATCCACGATCTGCCGGCCGCTGTCGCCAAATTGCACGCGCTGGGCCGCGCCGGACGGATCCAGCCAGTTGTACGCCGGCTGAGCCGGCTTGAAGACGTGCAGATACACCCAGCGGCGCGTCTTGCCGTCGACTCCGACAAGGGCTGGCGTGGCGCTCCAGCCGCTCCAGGTGTTGGCCTGCGGGTCGGCATCGGCGGAATGGATGAGACCGGGGATATATCCCTTCTGCTTCAGCTGCACGGCTGCATCCGTCGGGACGAGGGCGTGCCCCGCAGGATCATTGACCGCCGGCAGCAGTCCCCAGTCCTTCTGGGCGATCTCCACCATGTCATACAGGCCGGGGTAGTCCTTGTACGCCAGCTCGGCAAGCCGGAAGTCGGGCCCGAGACCCGAGTGGAGGGGCACGAGGTCCGAGCCGATGACCGCCTGTTGCTGGCCGGCGTTGGCAACCATCTGCGTGAAATCGCTTTCCGTCCCGAGCTCCGGGGCGACGTCCAGCGAGATGCGGTCGAACCACCCGTCGATGGTCGGGGTGAATGTCGTTCCATTGAGTCCGCCCGCGCGCTGCACGGGGTCGGTATGCAAGAGCGTGATTCCGACATCATGCGCGGCACTCCAAAACTGTGGGTCGGCCCAGGTGCCGATGACGGATACCCCCGGCTTCGTGATCACGGAGCCGGGGTAATACAGAAGCCAGACCGAAGCCTGCCTTACCAGCTGGATCGGCTTTGGCTGGCTGAAGTCTTGATGCCACTGCACTCCCATGCCGGAGATCTTGTCGGCCTCCTGGTCCGACTGGAAAATCATGGACTGTTGCTCGAGAAAACTGATGTACTTCGGGTCTGGTACCTGAGACCAGCTATTGCCGGCGGCGACGGCGCAGAGGGCAAACAGCGCCAGCCAACGCAAGTGACGGTGCAATGTGATGTGCATGGTAGATTCTCCAACGCAATGTCGACCATAGCGGCAGACAGCGATCCAATCGTTGCCGGGCCCGTGCTCGAGGGTTCGGGAGATGCGCAGCGCATCTGAAACGTCGGTAGGCCGTCCGCCGGCGTGCCGGCTGGGGCTGCCGGCAACCCGGATGGAACCTACGCGGCCGCCATCAGAGGTTGGTTGCGCAGGCGGGGGGGCGCCCGGGTTGCACTTCTGTTTACGTTCGAGATGACTGCGGCTTGCCATGATCCGGGGCTTTGTGCATTCGTGATGCGGCGCGACGATAGACTCCTGCCTCCGGGCCGCCTTGATCAGCATCAACTCCATGCCGCGGCCAGGCGCCGGCCTGTTTTGAGATTCCTACATGCATGTTGGTGACGCCGCCCGAATCTTGCTGAGCAGGCCAACAGGCCAGGTCCATGCCCGGGGTTCGCGGGAAGCCGCCCGGCTGCAGCGCGTTTCGCAAGCGTGAACTCCAGTGGAGCATCCGATGCATTCCCCGCCAACCACGGAATCCCAACTCGAGGCCGCACCCATTGCAGCGCGCAGAGGCTTTCTGGCGCCACTTGCGGCCTTGCGCGACCCGGACCGTATCGAGAGGCTCGGCTGGGCCGCTGCAGCAGTGCTGTATGCCGCATACGCCGCGTATATCGCCCAGTTGACGTCACTGCCGTTCCAGGACTCCCCCAATCACCTCGCCCGGGGCGCAGTGCTGGCGGATCTCCTGTTTCAACACGGCGCGCAGTTCGGGCAGATCTTTGCTTTTCACTTCAGACCCATCCCCTATATTCTTCACGATCTGCTCCTGGCGGGCTGCATCGAGCTGTTCGGCCCCGCAGCCGGCGCCGGCGTATTCAACACGGTCGTGTTGCTTTCGTTGCCGGGCGCCCTGCTCTTCTACATGCATGCGAACGATCTGGCGCCGCGCGCGCGGTGGCTGATCTGCCTCATCAGCCTGTATCTGTCGACCGACTGGTTCTTCCTCGCCGGATTCACGGCATTCCGGCTTGCTCTGGCAATGATCGTCGTGAATCTGGGGCTGGCCGATATGCTGCGCCGGCGCTGGTCGGCGCCACGGGTCGCGGCCTTTGTCGCCGTGTTATGGCTGGGATATCTCATCCATCTGACAACGCTCGTGTTCTTCACGACGGCGCTCGCGGTCGGGGGAGCGGTGCGCCTGTTGCACCGGCAGACCAACGTGCGCCTGGAGATCTGTCTGCTGTTTCCCGCAATAGCGCTGCTCGCGTTGCATTTCGGCGTCCTGGTGGAGCCGTACAGTGCTGCAAATCCGCGGGCGTACCTCTTCGAGTGGGGCGATCTGGGGCTGAAGATCGAAAGTCTGCTGGATGAGTTCGAACGCTTCGATGGCAGGCTATCCAAACCGATGATGGCCGCGCTCGCCGGGTGTCTTTTGTGGCCCATACGCCGTGATCTGCACCGCAGCGCGCTCAATAAGCCGGCCGTCCTGGAGCAACTCGCGCTGGCAGTGGTATTCGTGGGCGTTTACCTCGTTCTCCCGCGAGACTACGGAGAGGCTGCATTCGTGGATGTCCGGGCACTGCCGATGGTGGCCCTGTTCCTGATCTTCGCGTGCCTGCACGTGGCGGATGACGGCTCGGCCGGCCGGGCGTTCAATACTCTGCCCGTGCTCGTGTTGGCCGTGCTTCTCGCCGTTACCAACCTTGCATACCTGGCAATCCATTTGAACGGCAGCAATGCCAAGAGCGCCCGCTACCGCGCGGTCGTTGCGTCGGTTCCCCGGGGAGCGTACGTGCTCCCGGTGTACACGCAACCGCTGTACACGTTAGCTCCTCTGATGCATGCGGGCTCATATGCGGTACTCGATCGTGGCGCAATCGTTCCTACCCTCTTCAGCCGCGATCGAGGCGATCCCATGAAGTATTTCCGTTACCGGCACAGGCCGTACCTGCCGGATGACGGATGGTATCTTTCGTTGGAAAAGTGGAACAAGGGCACCGAGGCGACGTACGCGGTGGAGGGGCGCACGTACCGGTGGCGTTTCTCCTTTTCCAAGCGCCAGGGGCAATGGAAGATGCTGGACCTGGTGCCGGTGGACTGGAACCGGATCGCCTGCGAGTACGATTTCCTGCTGGTGACGCAGCCGTTTGAAGCGGCTCACATACGCGTGCCGACCACGCTAGCCGCCGCAAACGACACGGCCGCTCTGCTCGCAGTGAACAAGCACGAATGCCGCCCGGATGCCAGCCAGAAGCGCCAGGTACAGCTCCCCTACGAGCATTGACCCGGCCGGCGTGTCGTCACAATGCGTCCGCGATGTCCTGCAGCAGCCCACTGTCCTGCGGCTTGGTCCCCGGCGGGTAACGCTTGAGCACGCGGCCGTCGCGGCCGATCAAAAATTTTTCGAAATTCCAGGTGATGTCGCCGGCGAACCCGTTGGCGGGTGAGGTCAGGAAGCCGTACAGCGCGTGGCGGGTCGCTCCATTCACCTCCAGCTTCGCGCTCAGCGGGAAGCTGACATCGTACTTCGTCTGGCAGAACTGCACGATGTCCGCTTCGCTGCCGGGCTCTTGCGCTGCGAACTGATTGCAGGGGAATCCCACGACGGCGAATTCGTGCTCGCGCAACTCGCGATGCAATTGCTCGAGGCCGGAATACTGCGGCGTCAATCCACACTGGCTGGCCACGTTCACGGCAAGCACGACCTTGCCCCGCAATCCCGCGAGCAGGTCGGGCGACCCGTCGATACCCCGAACCGCGATGTCGTAAAAGCCGGCCATGTGCCCGCCGCCTGTTCCAGCAATCCGACCGGCAGGGTGACTGATCCGCGCAGGACCGTCAAATAGGTCAGCTGCGCTTTTTGAGTCCCACGCTCGCCATGGCGGCGGCGGCGATGAGCGCAGGCAGCGCCGCCAGCGCAAAGAGCCGGTCCCATCCCATTTGGGCCCCGACGAGATAGCCGGCGATCAGCGGTCCGACGATCGAGCCTAACCGACCGACCGCCATCGCCAGGCCGACCCCCGTGGCGCGCACCGCGGGCGGGTAGAAATACACGCCCAATGCGGGGATATTGGACTGGCCGCCGATGATCAGCACGCCGACGAGGAAAACCAACCCGAGTGCGCCGCTTCCGGGTGAGGCGATGCTCTGGCCGAGCAGCGCAATCAGCAACGCGCCCGCAGCGATACAGCCCGCAACGAGCCGCAGCGGATTCCTGCGACCGATCAGTGCCGCCAGGATCAGCGCCCCGGCCAAGCCACCCAGGTTCAACAGGACGCCGGTCATTGCGGCACGTTGCGGGCTCATGCCGTTGAGCGTGAGCGCTGTTGGAGTCCAGCTGACCAGGAAGTAGCTCACGAGCAGGATGTGGAACACCGAGGCGCAAAGTAACGCCGTGCCCCACCCGCGGCCGTCCGACACCAACTCAGCAAGCGGACGGCGCGCGTGCTTGCCAGTGGGAGCCGCTGAATCGCGATTCCCGCTTTCACGCATACCGAGCGCGACAAATGGAATGAGCAACACTGCGCACGCACCGCAGCCTATGAACACCCCCCGCCACCCTACGGAACCCATCACCGCGGCAGTGATGGCCCCGCCGAGCATGGCGCCGATGGGAAAGCCGAGAAACATGCGCGTCACCTGCGCGCTGCTGCGCTCGGGAGGGGCATGTTCCGCGGTCAATGCCGAGATCGTCGGAATTGCACCGCCCAGACCGATGCCGGCGAGAGCCCGCCAGAGCATCAGCTGCGCCGGATCACTCGCCCACGCGCACAGACAGGTGAAAGTACCCACTAGCGCCAGTGAGACCAGCAGCAGCGTCTTGCGCCCGAAGCGGTCCGCCGCCACCCCTATCGCCGCGGCGCCCACCGCGGCGCCTGCGTAACCGCTTGCGAACAGCTTCCCGAAGGCACTCGGTGCCAGTCCCCAGTCCTTGGCGATCAGTGGTGCGAGGAACGACAGCATCAGCGTGTCGTAACCGTCGAGCATGGCGATCGCAAAGCACGCCAAAGGCACTGCATAGCCGGATCGAGGCGCGCTCAATGTCTGGCCGATTCCACTGCTCACGGTGCGGCTAACCACGCCGGGCGCGGCGAACCGCCGCGTAGTCGATGTCAGTAAAGCCCGCGATGAACACCTTGGAGGGGTCATTGCCGTGCTCGGCGAGTTGGTCGATGACGTAGTCGGCTACCGAATTCGAGGCCAATTGCAACGGGTCTTCGAGCACGAAGCGCATGCGTGCGATCAAGGCAAACCGGTCCTCGACCGTGCGCACCTTGGGAAGCCGATCGACCTCGCTCATTTGCGGTGAAACGTACAACGGGACCGCTGCGGCCGGCACGAAGCGCGGGTAGCCCTCGAACAGGCAAGCGGCCATGTCGGTGGTCGTGCGAGTGTTGAACCAGAGAGTGCGGAATTGGGCCTCCAGCCCAGGCCAGCGTGCGGGATCCGCAGCAGCAGCCAGATCGAGCGATGGCGCATGCGGGGCGATATACAGCCGTTCTTTGCTGAATCGCCCCTGTGAGGCGCGCTCGATCAGGTGACACATGTTGTTGCTGGCCCAAGTCAACCCGGCTGTGGGCCGGCCCGAACGGCCACTCACGACTACCATCAGGTGTTCCCACGACAGGCCCTGGCTGCCCAGCCACCCCATGATGCGATGTCCGATGTCCAGAAAGGTCAGCGCGAACGTGGCGACCATCATGTCGTTCATCGGCACCGGGACGCGCTCCGAGCTCACCGGATCGAGGTACTCGCGGCGCAGGCGCTCGAACGTGAAGCCGGACTCATCCCGCAGCGCCTGTTCCAACACTTCCACCGTGGCCTGACAGCTGTAATCGACCATGTCGACGAGCTTCGGTTCCAGACCCGCCCAGGCCGGGACCTGGATCGCGTCCCGCCACAGCGCTACGGTGTTGATTTCCTGCGTGCGCCGAATCGCCTGGATGTAGGCTGCGGCCGCGGCGCGCCAGAGTGAAGCCTCCCCGGCGACCTCACGCATGCGCGCCAGCCACGCGACTGCGAGCGGCAAATGCGAAATCGCGCCAAGCTCGATGAACCCGCGCGTGGTCCGCCGAAAGCTCTCCATCACCGGCGCGCTGCCGGATCCGGCAAACAGAACCATGTCCGAGCCGGTGCAGACGAGCAGCGGATCGCCGGCGGCGCGGCGATCCATCAGGCGAGCCAGTTGCATGCCGAGGCTCGCGGCATCGGCCGTGTAGGCGGCAAAAAGCTGCTGGAAGTGGGGATGCGGTTGATAGCTCATTTATGTTGTCCTGCGGGCTCAACCAAGGAATCGATACACGATGGTGTCGGTGCGAAAGCGCATATCGGCGGCCAGGCTGTTGGCCACTATGATGTAGCGCGTGCCGTCGGCCTCGAAGGTCGTGACGTCGGTTGCGGCCGAAGTGGCGAAGGTCTCGCCGAGCTCAAAGCGCTGCCCGTCCCAGCAATACACCTGCGAGTCCGGAACTCGCTGCGGATTGGCCGCAGTGCCCTGGATGAAGTTGACATTGATCAGATACAGGCCGTGCGCACCCGCGACGACGCTCAGCGCCCGGGCCCCGGGGCCGGCCAGCTGTTGATGGGCGACGAAGCCGGTGCCCTCCCAGCGATACACGGTCGTGCCCCGCTGCAGGTTCGCGAATGCCAGCCAGGAGTGTCCCGCGCTCTGGAAGAAGGTGAACGCACGGCCCCCGCCCCCGGGGAACACCTGGAATTCCTCGAAGCGCGACTGCTCCCAACGATAGATGACCGATCGGTCCAGGTGATCGGCGTAGGCGAGAAAATGCCGGCCATCGAGCTCGAACGCACACCATCCATAGCCCCAGCGGCCCGGAAAGGCTTGCAGCTCGCGAAAAGCACCGCCATCCCACTCGAACAGGCACGACGTCCGCGGGTGCAGCGGCGCAAGTCCAGGCAGGTCGACCCCCTGCGCCAGTGCGAGGAAGTGGCGCGCGCCGATGCTGAAGTGACGCCACTGCTTCGCGCCGAAGGTAGGGAACGTCTGCAGCACAACACAGCGATCGTCGATCCACTCGTGGATCGCGGAAGAAACGTTCATCTCGTACGGACCGGAGCCGCTGCGGATACTCGCTCCGGCCATGAAGCGCCGCTCGCCGATGCGGAAGAACTCTACGTTCTCACCGCCGGGCAGAGGAAAATGCCCGCTCGCGACGAAGCGCCCGCCGGACCAGCGAAACAGCAGGGCATCGATGTCGCTGTTGCCCGCATGCATGCCGGGCGCCTGGCCCGGAATGTCGACCGCAAACTGAGCCACGGCGAGCAGGATCCCGTCCGGATCGGTCCCGACCGTCACCGAGCGTGCGCACGAGGTGGGCAGGCGTTGCGCTTCCTGCAGGTGGCGGCGCGATCCGGTCGCGGGGGCCCCAGGCTCAGAATTCATCCGGTATTCCAGTTGTCGCTTTGAGTGACCCATGCTGGAGCAGTGGCGGGCTGCGGTGTTATCGTTATTTTTCCAATCAATGTAGAGTTTGGGCCAATGCGCAGCACGAACCGCTTCGAGAGAGCCGCGCCCGGCGAGTCGAGCTGGCATGCGCATGCCGGCGGCCAGTTCATCTTGGTCGAAACCGGCCTCTCCCATCTGCTCACGGAGGCCGGCACGTGGATCATTCCCACGCATCGGGTCGGCTGGGTGCCCCCGGGAGTGCGCCATGCATCGCGCTCCAGCGGACTCACCAGGGGCTGGGTGGTGTTGGCGCCCAGCGAATTCGCGAGGGACCTGCCGAAGCGGGCGTGCGTGCTGCGAGCTTCTTCTCTGATGACCGCTTCCCTGGAGCGCCTGACCCGGTTGGCAGCGGCGGACAGCCGCATGCGCCGGCTGCTGTGGAAAGTGGTCGCAGCCGAAATGCGTGAAGCGCGCCCCGAAAAGCTCGAAGTGCCGATGCCGAGCGCGCCGCGGCTGCGCAAGGCGGTGCAGACTGTGCTCGACGCGCCGACGATTGCCGCAGATCTGGACAGCCTGGCGGAGCGCACGGGCATGTCCAGGCGGTCCTTCACGCGTCACTTCCAAAACGAGACGGGTCTGTCTTTCTCCCGCTGGCGGCGTGCCGTGATTGCCCATCACGCTCTGGAGCGCATCGCTGCCGGGCACAATGTCTCAACCGTCGCTTTCGATGCGGGCTATGAAAGCGTCAGCGCTTTCATAGCCATGTTCCGCCGCAAATACGGCGCCTCGCCGGGGCGATTTCTGCACGAACATGCCGATGAGTACCGGGAGATCGTATCAGCGTGAGGGCGCCTTGCGCCGCACGCTCGCCGTAGGCGCGCCGCGGCCCCTGCCCGATCGCAGCTCCAACATGTCGATCAGCGTGCGCAAATGCTGGTTCCGATCGCCTTCGCGGCGTGCCAGATAGAGGGTCGAGTAGGCCTGCGCGTCCGTCAGGCTCTGGTACTCGACGCCCTCGAACCGTATGCAATTCATGTCGGCCGGAACAACGGCGACACCAACGCCCGCGGCGACCAGGCCGATGATCGTCGATGACTCGAGAACCTCGCGAACGACCCGCGGGCGAAAGCCGGCTTTTGCGCACAGGTCCATGACCTGCCAATAAATTCCCGTACCCGCTTCGCGCGGATACATGATGAAGGGCTCGCTCTTCAATGCGGCCAGGGACAAGGACCGGCGTTGGGCGAGCACATGATCGTGGGCGATGGCGACCACGAGCGGCGTGCGGTACCACTCGCTGATCTGAATTCCTACCGGCGTGCTCACTTCCGGCCGGCGAAGAACGCCCACGTCCAGTGAGCGGTCGAGCAGCCCGTGAAATTGCTCGAGAGAGGTCAACTCATGCAGCGTCAGCAGGACTTGCGGATACTGTTTACGGAACCCGCGGATTGCCGGAGGCAGCACACGCGAGAACATCGACGAGGCGGTGTAGCCGAAATCGACCGTTCCAAGCTCCCCCGCTGCGGCACAGCGCGCTTCGATCTTCGCCGTTTCTGCCATGGACAGGATCGCCCCTGCATGCTGGCGGAAGAGCTTGCCGGCCTGTGTCAGAAACACGTGGTGCTTGTCCCGCTCGAACAGGCGGGCACCGACTTCCTCCTCGAGCGCCTTGATCTGCACGCTCAGGGAGGGCTGCGCCACGTGCAGCTTCGCGGCCGCCTTGCTGAAGCCCAGCTCGTCCGCGACGGTGATGAAGAACCGCAGTTGGCGCAGCTTCATGATAGGACTTTCCTATGACAGCGTGAATAAAATATGTATTGGATAATATAACAGGACCTTCGTACGCTGACCGTACTGTGAGCGGCAAGTGATCGTGAACGCTCGACCGGCAAAGGCCGGCCGGCGCGGCACGGTCGATAGACCGTAGTCGGCGGCAAGAGGGGGCACGATGAAGCACGGGCATCGATTCACTTTGTGTGGGCTACTGGTTGCCGCTACGGCGAGCACCGGTCCGGCGTGGGCAGACGCGGTGGCAGCCGGCGACCAGCTGGAGGAAATCGTCGTCACGGCCCGCAAGCGGGCGGAGGATCTGCAGAGCATCCCTGCTTCGGTGAGTGCGCTGGGCGCCACTCAGATCCATGATGCGCACGTGACGAGGATCGACGACCTCGCCTCCCTCATGCCGAATCTGAACATCACGACCAGGGCCGACAATACGCCGGACGTCGTGATGCGCGGTGTGGGCGCGTTCGGCGTCACGCAGGGTGTTGGCTTCTACGTCAACGACGTGCAGTTGTTCGAAGGTCAGACGGTTCGCGCGGAGGACTTGGAGCGTATCGAGGTGCTGAAGGGTCCGCAAGGTACGCTCTATGGTGGCAGCAACATCGGCGGGGCCATCAAGTACATTACGAAGAAGCCGGGCAGCGACCCCGAAGCCGAGGCGACCGTCGAATTCGGCAATCTGCAAACGAGGAATTTCTCGGGCGCCCTATCGGGCCCGATTGCGGGCGATGCCCTCAAAGGCCGGCTCAGCCTCTTCGATGCCACGAGCGACGGCTTCGTCCAGGACCCCACTCTGAATCGGACGCTGGGTCATTCCAACGAGCGCGGCGGACGTCTCACGCTGGAATACACGGCGAACGACACGGAGGTGACCTTACACCTCTATGGCAACCGGCTGCGCTCGGAGAACGAGAATCTCTACTATGCGCCGGAAGACGTGAGCGTTTACTCGCGGGTCGCAACCGCGAACGTCCTGCCGCATTTCAACCGCGATCTGTACTCGCCCACCTTGCAGATCGACCATCAGTTCGGCGAATTCGCCAGGCTGACCTCGATCACATCCTATTTCCATTCGGAGGTCAACGCGCGCGCCGACGGCGATCACATCGCCCTGCCGCTGTTCGACGTGACACAGATCTTCCACAAGAACATCTGGAGCCAGGAGCTGCGCCTCGCCTCGCTGGCCGGGGACTTGAACTGGCTCCTCGGCGCCTTTGTCCAGAATCGCGGCTCGCGTGACTTCGAGGCCAATACCCAGATGCTGAGCGTCATTACCGACGATCCCGCCGATGACGGCGTACTGTTGTCCGCGAACCACGCCGAGCGCCGCGAATACGCCGGATTCGCCAACGCCAGCTATCCGCTCGGCCAATGGACTTTGGAGGCGGGGCTGCGGCTCGAGCATTTCGACAACCGCCTGACCGACACTCTGAACAACGTTACCCAGGAAGCCAGCGGCACGGTACTGTTGCCCAAGGCGTCCGTCTCATATGCATTCAAGCCCGATGTGATGGGCTACCTGAGTATCACGCGAGGCCTGCAGCCTGCCGACATCCTGCAGGCACATGGCGAGATCAGCGGCTTCGACTCGGAGAAGACCCTCAATTATGAAGTGGGCATGAAATCCAGCTTCCTGGACTCGCGCTTGCGCTTCAACGCGGCGGCGTTCTACATCACCTACGACAACCGCCTGTTCAGCACGATCGACGGCGCAACGCTCGCCGAAGTGACCAAGAACGTAGGCCCTTCCCACAACTACGGCATCGAGACCGACGTCAGTGCCCGGATCACGCACTCCCTGACCGTGAGCGCCGGGTTCGGCGTGACCCAGGCCGTCTGGGACAACATTCCAGGCTATTTCAATCCGAACACCGGCGAGACGATCAATCTCAAAGGCCTGAAGGCGCCGTACACGCCGGCCTACCAAGGCACGGTGACCGTCGACTGGAAGCACCCGCTCGGCAACACCCTCACGCTCGGCGCCCGGATCGATGCCGGCTTCACCGGCGCGCAGTGGTGGAACATCAGCGATGACTATCGGGAGAAGCCCTACCAGGTCGTCAATGCCGGGCTGCGGCTCGAAATCGGGGAGAGCTGGAGGCTGGGTGCCAATGTCACGAATCTGTTCGACACGCAGTACCACACGGTCTACGCGCAAGGCCCCGACATTGGCTCGCCGCGTAACGTCGGGGGCTTCTCACGCCCGCGCCAATGGTTCGTCTCGGCAACCGGCCGGTTCTGAAGCTACGGAGTAGGTCAATGTCGCGCTCATGCACCCGGTTACTGCTTGCGTGCGTGCTGCCGCTCGCGCTGGCGGCCTTTCCGGCCGCAGCCGGGTCGGGTCCGCACTTCCAACTCACCCGCCGCATCGCCGGGCCCGATGGACTGTGGGATTACGCATCGGTGGATGCTCCGGCCCGGCGGCTATATGTCGCCAAGGCCGGCGGCATCATGGCGGTCGATCTGACCAGCGGCACGGTCACGCCCCGTCTGTTCCCAAGCCCTGTGGTACACCAGGTTCTGCCGATCGGCGCTGCACGCCTGCTTGCCACCACCGGAGACAGCAACAAGGTCGTTCTCCTCGACGGCGTAACGGGGAAGGTCATTGCCACCATGCCGACAGGCGATGAGCCCGATTCCGTCGCCTACGATGCGAAGACCGGGCTGGGCATCACGTTCAATCGCCGTGCGCACGACACCACGATTTTCGATGTCCAGAAGGCAGCCGTGGTGGGCGGATTCAAGCTCCCCGGCGCGCCGGAATTCGCGGTATCGGATGGCAAAGGCCTCGTCTATGTCAATCTCGCCGACCGCCGCCAGATCGCCGTGATCGATCTCGCCAAGGGTGCGATTACGCGCACGATCGAGTTGGCCGGCTGTGAAGAGCCTACCGGGCTCGCCCTGGATGCCCTCTCGGGGCTGTTGCTGTCCGCCTGCGACAACGGTATCGCCAAGGTCGTCACGACTGCAGGAAAAGAGGTTGCAAGCCTCACGATCGGCAAAGCGCCGGACGCCGCATTCATTGACACACGGCGCCGGCTCGCTTTTATCCCCGGTGGCGACGATGGAACTCTCACGGTGATTTCGCTCGCCGACCCCGCCAACATCGCCGTGGTCGAGCGTGTGAAAACGAAACGATCGGCCCGTACGGGGGCCGTGGATCTCGACACCGGGACCGTCTACCTGCCCGCCGGAAAACTGCTACCACCCGTCGCGCCGGCCAAATGGCCCACGGTGGTGCCCGGTAGTTTCGAAATCCTCGTCGTTGCCCGCTGAGGGCGGCGCGTGCGCGGCCAGGCCGCGCAACGCTGGACCGCGACTTTTCAGATTCATAGGACAGGACCGCTGCAAGGCTGTTTGATCATCATGAGCAATACGACAACCGCCGACGTGCTTGTGCCGACCCCGATGCGCGAGGCCACTACCAATACACGGCCGCTCTTCGCGTTGCCGAAACACACTTGCGACGTGCATTTCCACGTGTTCGAGCCGGGCTACCCCTGTGTTCAAGCACCGCACTACACCTTCCCGGACGGCTCCCTCAGCAAGTACCTCGCGCTGTGTGACTATCTCGGAATCGAGCGGATGGTCCTCGTGCAGCCGAGTTATTACGGCACCGACAACCGGCTCACCATCGATACTCTGCGAAAGTTGGGTCGGCGCGCCCGTGGTGTGGTGATGGTCGAGGAGAATGTCACCGCTCGCGAGCTCGATGCATTTCATGCTGCCGGCGTGCGTGCTATTCGCCTTGATCTCTTCGCTCGAGCGTCATGGCCGCCGGTGGAGCTGCACCGCTACATCGAGCGAATGCTCGAAAAGACCCGGCCGCGCGGCTGGCACATACAGTTCTATACGCCCGGCCACGTCGTACGGGATCTCATCCCGTACCTCGCCACGCTCGAGGATGATTTCGTGATCGACCACATGGGGTACATGCTCGAGGAGGATGGGCTGACCGGCGCTGATTTCCAGAAGCTTCTGGAGCTGCTGCAGAAAGGCAGGGCGTGGCTGAAGCTGTCGGCGCCCTACCGGATCGCCCGGGCCAGGGGCTACAAGGCCGTGGAGCATCTCGCCAGGGGAATCATCGCGGCCCGACCCGATCGGGCGATCTGGGGAACCGATTGGCCGCATCTCACCGACGGCAGCCGGGACACCGGCGAGCTCGTCAACCTGCTGTTGGATTGGATTCCGGATGAGCAGATCCGGCACCAGATCCTGGTCGATAATCCGGCAAGGTTGTTCGCATTCGATCAATCCGACCCGCCCTGACGGCCACTCGTGCAATCATCAGGCCAGGCGGGTACGCCAGTCCGTGGCTCGTTGGCCGACTCCGGAGGCGAGTACGTCGGTGTCGATGCCGGCGAAAACGAGCGGCGCAACACCATGCGCGAACAGAGCGCGATAGTGGTCGGGATCCGCCACACCGCCCACGACGGCGAGCTTGCCGTGGCGCGCCGCCGCAGCGGCGACCCGCCGGCACGCATCCCGAACCTTTTCGTTACCCTGCTCGCCGAGACAACCCAGATCGGCGGAGAGATCGTTGAGACCGACCGCGAGCAGATCAACTCCGTCGAGCGCCGCGATGTCCTCGGCATTATCGATCCCACGCGCACTCTCCAACAGGATCTGCACAGTAGTGCGTCGATCAGCCGCCGCCGTGAGCTCCGCCGCAGGCAGTCGACGAAAGCCGAATTGCGGCAGCAATGCAATCTGCGAGCGGCGTCCCCGCGGAGGAAAGCGCGCAGCCATGACGACCTCCCGTGCCTCCTCGACGGTTTCGACACGCGGAACAATGATGCCGCCAGCGCCACCGTCGAGCAGACGGCCGACGAGGCCGTAGTCGCGCTCAGGAATGCGTACCCAGGCCTCCAGGCCGAGATCTTCGGCCGCGGCCGCGATTTGCACGGCGCAATCGATCGGCATGCTGCTGTGCTCGAGGTCGATCCAGATCGCGCCATAGCCGGCGCTGTGCGCCATGCGGGCAATGTCAGCAGTCCGCGCGCCGCGAACCCCCAGCGTGAGGACCATTTCGCCTGCCGCAAGGCGCTCCAACACTCTCATAGATGTCTAGCCTTCATACGCGCATATTGCGCGCGGCACGGCGGTCTGCGCCAATTCAATTTGGCCAGCCGCCTGTTTTGGAAAATAAATCGATGAACCTGCGGCAGCTGCGCTATTTCACGGTGCTCGCCGAAGAGTTGCACTTCGGGCGGGCGGCGGAACGGCTGAGCATCACGCAGTCGCCTTTGACCCTGGCCATTCAGAAATTGGAGCGCGAAGTGGGCGGACAGCTGTTTCACCGGACACCGCGCCGCGTGGAGCTCACTCAGGCCGGAGCCGCGTTTCTCACCGATGCCCAAGCCATTCTGGAGAAGGTACGAGGCAGTCTCGAGGCTGCCCGCGAGCTCGTGAGCGGTGAATCCGGCCGACTGCGGCTCGCCCTCACGCCGGAGATTGCCCTGCTGGCCTTCGTGGCGACCACGATCCGCAGCTTTCGCAACAGCCATCCGGATGTCCGTCTCAGCTTCCACGAGCTGTCGCCCACCGAGGAGCTGAGCACGCTGCAAACTCGAGCAGTCGATGTGGCCATCGGCCGCACACCGGATGCAAGTCTGCCGGCGGGCCTGGAATTCACCGGACTACTGGCCGAGCGGCTCGCCGTCGCAATGCATCGCGAGCACCCGCTGGCCGGGCGCTCGGATCTGAGGATTGGCGATCTCAGGGACGAGCCCTTCGTCTTCTACCCTCGACCCCCGGGCACGGGCATCCACGCGCACATCCTGCAATTGTGCGCCAAGCGATCCTTTACGCCGCGCATCGTTCAGGAGACGCGCGAGGTTGCCACCCTCATCGCTCTCACGGTTGCAGGACTTGGCATCGCAATCGTGCCTGCCGGGCTCGCTCGCCTCGCCATCCCGGATCTTCTTTTCAAACCGCTCGTTGATCAAGACGCGCAAATCGATATTGGCATGACATGCCGGGCGGACGAGGCGGATCCATGCGTGACGAGCTTTCGCCGGATCGCGACCGGCAGCTGTCAGGTGCCGGCGCCTGCCTGCCGCAACAAAATATCGATATAAGCCTCCTCGACCAACTGATCGGGACCGATATCCAGGCTCTTCATGAGAGCGTGGGCCTCGTCAACACCGACTTGCGAGGGCTCATCCTCTTCGAGCACCACCTCCAGCTCGAGGAAATGTCCCAGTCCTTCGACCTTGTCCAGGTGAACGCGTGTCCTGCCCACGAGAAAAAGGGTGCGGTGCTTTCGCACCCGCCCCACCTGGCCATAGGCTGCAGATAACGCCTCGCGCAGCGAGTCGGGCGCGGGCGTGGGGGACCGCAAATAGAAGGACTCCTTTGGACCTTGCTGGTTGGCGCGACGGTAAAAAATCAATTCGCCGCTGCCCTCGGGAAAGGCTCGCAACTTCAATCGTCCATGATCGCAGCGGAAAAAGGTGTCGTCCTGCCGGATCTCGACAGGCCCGGCGCCAGCCAGCGCCGCCACCCTGGAGGTCAGCGCCTCGACGCTCTTGATACGTGCTTTGATTTCGATATTGCGCGGCATGGTGAGTTTATCTGCCCGGTCGCGGACGGGACCGCAACCGGGAGCTGAGGCGTATCTGTTCGTTACGGCAGCTTCCCACAGCCGCCAGCGTACTTCAAACTTGCTACGCAGGACTCGTGAACGGACTTCACAAACAGCCACAACGTAGAAGCGGCAGAACTCGGCAAACCCTATGGAGACTGCAATGCGTAGACCCTCACTTCTCGCACCCCTGGCCCTGTCACTTGGCGTGTGCGGCCCCGTGACGGCCGCCCAATATTCAATGATCGAAGTCCCGGCGCCGCTGACCGAGGCCACGGGATTGAACAACAATGGCGAGGTCGTTGGCACTGACGGTCACAATGTTACCTACGTCTACCAGCACAGCAGTGGAGTAGTAGTCCAACTGCCGGGCGGATGGGACGTCGCGGGGATCAATGATGGCGGCAAGATTGTCGGCACCACCATCAATCCCCACAGTGGGCCGGTAGCCATCGTCTGGTATCTCAGTGGCGGATCGGAGCAGCTTTGGGGAGGTGAGAGCATGGGACGCGCCGTCGCCAATTCCGGACCTGTCGTGGGCACCGTGCCCACGGTCCATCTGAACGATTCCGCCGTTCTGTGGCGCTGGAAAGACCACTCCATCACGGGGCTGGGCACGCTCGTGAGCAGCAATCCGCACATGTTCGTCTTTGATCCTTCCAGCGATGCGTCCGCAGTTAATAGCCAGGTTCACGTCGTGGGTTCATCCGATGTCATCGTCGGGAATCCGGAGAGCGTCTCCGCTTACGTAACGAAGCACGCATTCCTGTGGCAGAACGGTGCCATGGCGGATCTCGGCTCACTGCCGGGCGGGAGATACAGCGCGGCACTCGGGATGAACAGCAAGGACGCTGCGGTGGGAGGCTCCGAGACTGCTGGCGGCTTCCATGCTTTCGTTTCTCAGAACGGGAAAATGGTCGATCTCGGGAATCTTGCCCAGGATCCCAAATTGAATAGCGAGGCCTTGGGGATCAATGACCGCGGCGAGGTCGTGGGCTGGTCGGAGGTGCGTCTTACGGCCGATAAATCCATCGCGCAGCGTGCGTTCGTGTACAGCTGGGGCCGAATGTGGAACCTGACCTTTCAGGTCGATCCGCGCAGTCCCTTGGCAGCCAATGTGAAGCTCACCAACGCCACCGCCATCAACTGCAACGGCTGGATAGCGGCGAATGGCTACGACGTACAGACGCGCGCGAATCACGCGTACCTGCTGATGCTGCAGGTGCCGCAGCGCCAGGAATGTCCGCGCCCCAGGTGAAGAACTGGGGCTGATCACCCGGACAGGGTGGCTCACACGAGCTCGGGGCGCACACTGCGCTCGCCAGGCGCGCCTGACTCACTAGGCTCGCGGCAGACCGACGGCACCGATGTGTTTTGTCTGGACGCGATAGCGCGCGAGCACATCCCGCAGCCAGGGGTTGCTCTGCACTTCCGCTTGCCCCGCGCATCTGATTTTATACGCCTGGCCGCTAAAGCTGCTTTTAGTGGCGGCCTTGTCTATGAAGTCCTCGGCGCTGCCAATGCGATTGCGCGCGGCGAGATAGTCATACTTCCCGCGAAGGTGCGCTTGTGCCCGCGCCCCGTCGTACCAGCTGCCGTTGCGGTAGAACTCACAGCCGGACGTGCCGACGTACTGCAGCAGATACTCGATCTCGACCTGAGCGGCTGGCGGAGGCGCCGCGCGCGCTACGGGCAGGATGAACATGCCCAGAATCAGGGCGAAGGCAGCCGGGCGCAGCCTCACAATTCCGAATCCAATGGCAACAGCGACAGGAAATTGACTCTGAATTTCTGCCACGTGCTGCGTGCCGGCTCGGAGTCGTACTCGACGGATTTGTCGCCTTCACGCGTTCGCCAAACCAACCGGGGTGACCCGCTGGGGACGGCGGGACGCAACGTCACCGCGTAGGAGTTTTCCTCCTGCGCCATTGCCTCGAATCGTGCGGCAGTCTGCTCCGAGAGGGCGGGACTCGCGATGATCAAGCCTATTTCGGTGTTGAGGTGCCGCGAACGCTGGTCGAAATTCATCGAGCCAATGTAGAGTTTCTCCCGGTCGAACACGAATAACTTCCCGTGCAACCCGTAATTCCCGTAACGGGACAGGCGCGCTGACTGGCCGCTGCCCCGACTGTTGCCCGGCAACGAGCGCACTTCGTGAAACTCCACGCCGTCCTGCAGCAACGGTGTGCGATAGTGCATGTAACCGGAGTGAGCGGACAGGTCCGGCGTCGACTCGAGAGAATTTGTAAGCACGCGAACCCGCACCCCTTTTTGTCGGCCCGCTTCGAGGAGATGCACCTCGTCCCTGCTCGGTATGAAGTACGGCGTGACCATCAGCAGCTCCGACCGCACCCGTGTTGCGGCGTCGGCCACCGGCTCGTACGTGAGCGAGCCTGCCCTGCCGCCGGACACAACCTGCTTTTTATCGGGGCTATCGCACACGATCTGGGCGTCGGCCCAGACTAGCGGCAGCCGCCCGGCGAGGATTCCGGCAAACGGCTCGCCGGCTGCGAGCTTCTCGCCATAGTTGAAACCCGCGTTGGCAGCTTTTCGCGCACGTGCGGCCTTATGCTCACGTTTCGGTGCCGATGTCGCTTCCGGTGAATCGCGGCGTCCGAGCGCTTCCGCGGGTATCGCGAGCGAACTGTTCCAGAAATCGTCGAACTTCGCGGACAGCTGCTGCGTGATCGGGCCGCCGGCGAACACATCATCGTCGGCGAACTGCGACTCGGGATCGATCTGGAAGTACTGGTCGCCTATATTTCGGCCGCCAGTGAGCGCGACGGAGTTGTCGGCCACCAACAGCTTGTTGTGCATTCGATAGTCGAGTCGGGAATGCCGCAGCAGATATTCGGTACCCCGAACGACGGTATTGTGCCCGCGATACGCCCATGGGTTGAACACGCGGATCTCGATTCCCGTATGCCCGCTGAGCCCGAGCAACTGCTCATCGCCCGCGACAGTTTCCCCGTCGTCGACGAGCACGCGGACGCGCACACCGCGATCGGCGGCACGCAGCAGCGCGCCGGTCAGAACACGCCCGGACTCATCGCCTCGAAAAATATAGTACTGCAGGTCGAGCGTCCGCTCCGCCGCATTGATCATTTCGAGGCGCACGAGGAATCCGTCGACGCCGACGTTGATAATGCGAAAACCCGACTTTCCCTCGTGCGCACGCGAGTCGCTCGCAAACTGGCGGCCGAACTGGGTCGTCTGCGGTTCGGACAGCGCAAGCGAGTGCACCCTGGGGTAACTGGAGCCCGGTGGCAGTGACGCGCACCCTCCCAGCGACACAAGGATCAATACCGCCAATGAAGGCAGCCAAGTGCCCACCCCGTGAAGGCGCGCGCGCCAGCCCGTTGCCTTGGCGGGCATTGCGCGCTGGCTGCGGACTGCATTGGTTGTTCTGATCGATCCGCGATTCACACAAACGAAACGGCCACGCACACGTTTCGTTCCGCCGCATTACCCGCTCTGCGGCAGCCTGCACGGCCACGTTCCCGATCACGGTAGCAACGCGGCGGGCAGGAATATGCATGATCTGCCGAATCACGCTTAAGACGCATGTGCGCATGGGTGCGTCAAGTGCGAAAGAGGTGTGACGCCTTGATATCCATGGACACCGCGTCGCGTTCGCGAGCGGTGAGCGACGGCCCTCCGTGGCCTGGCTCATAGGCTCGATCAGTGTTCGTGCTGGTCACGATCACCATCATGGTCGTGACCGCGATCGTGGTCGTTCTCGCGACCATGGTCGCGATCACCCTCATGATCGCGCTCGTATTGGCGGTCATGGTCATGCCCATGGTCGTGCTCGTAGCCATAGTCGTGGCGATCGTGTTCGTGTTCGTGTTCGTGTTCGCGATGCTCGTGCGATCGGTCCCGGTCCGGTCGATACCCGGGGTCGTATTCCGCCGATCTCACGAAATACACAGGTCGGTTGCACGCATGGTATTCGTGGCAGTGCCTGCGCCAGTTCTTCGCGTGGTCCGGCGGCACATGCAGGTATATGGGCTGTACGTAGACAGTCGTCGCAGGCCGATCGATGAAGACAGGTTGCGCGTACACTACGGGCGGCGCAGGCCGGTTGGACAGGTCCACCCTGCCGTAGACTCCGGGGGTGATCTCCCCGGTGATGGTGACGCCGATACCCAAGTCACCGGCTCTCGTCAAGGGGGCGGCCGAGCCGAACACAGCCGCGAGCAGCGCCACGGTACGAATCACTTTGGTCATCATAAGCTCTCTTGAAGTCGGCGCCTCGACGCCCCCGGCGACTATGCCTCGCCGCGCTCGAAGTGAGTCCATCGAGAGTCGCGAACCGTGAGGGAGATCGCATTTCCCGCACGCGCGGGTTGCTCTTGCGCTGCGCCTATTCCGGAGCCTCTTCCTGCGGATATCCGATCGAATCCACCGGCATCATGATGGTGGGCGAATCGTCCAGCTCCAGAGGCGCCATCTCCATCGTTACCGCTGCGTCACGCGGCTCGAAAGGTTGTCGGCTGCGCAGCCGCTGCAGTGCCAACTCGGCCTCGATCGGCTCGCTGAAGTAATAGCCCTGCCCGAATTCACAGCCCATTTCCTGCAGGGCCTTGGCGGCGGCCTCGGTCTCGATGATTTCCGCAATGGCCGTGAGCCGCAGGCTGGCGGCCATCTGCACCATCGCGGCCATCATGCCGGTGTTCGCCTGATCCGCCTTCGTACGGTTCACGAACGGACGATCGATCTTCACGAAGTCGAACGGGAACAGCTGCAGATAACTCAGCGAGGAGTACCCGGTGCCGAAATCATCGAGCATCAGCTGAATGCCCATGCCGTGCAGCCGCTCCAGCATCTCGCGGGCCGCCCCGACATTGTTGATCAGAGCGGCCTCGGTCAGCTCGAATTTGAGCATTGCCGGCGGCAGGCGCGTCTCCCGCAGGAGGGCGGCAATGTAGTCGTTCAAGCCGGGATCGCGCAGCGCCGCCTGGGAAAGATTGATGCTGATGAAGAACTTCTCGCCGGCCGGCAGACGCCGCTGCCATTCCGCGGCGAGCGCGATCACTCTGAAAATCACCCAACGCGTGATCGGCACCATCAATCCGGCTTCCTCTGCGATACGCAGGAACTTCTCCGGACCCAGCACGCTTTCCACCGGGTGCCGCCAGCGCAAAAGGGCCTCGGCCCCCACCATGCGATACGTGCGCAGATCGACGATGGGCTGGAAAAGCAGGCGCAGCTCGTTCTTTTCCAAAGCCACGTGCAGATCCGCCTCCAGGCTCACGAGATCCGCCGCCTGCCCCGCCATGTTGGGCGTGAACACGATCATCTTGGCGGTCTCGTGCCGCTTGGCAACCGACAAGGCGATGTCAGCCTCGCGCACCACATCCTCCGCGCGCTGCTGGCCTGAATCGGCACTCGTGATGCCGAGGGTCGCCGCGACGACGAGCCGATGGCGGCGCAACTCGAAAGGCGCGCGCAATTCCCGCTGCAGGAGAGCTCCCACGCCCAGGGCCGCTTCAGGCCAGACGATGTCGAAGAGCAACAGCGCGAACTGATCGCCGCCCCAGCGCGCGAGCACCCCTTCCACCGCCGCGGTGCATTTCTCGAACCGGCGGGCGGCCTGCACCATCAGCTCATCGCCCGCCGTGTGGCCCAGCATGTCGTTGACCAATTTGAATCGGGCGATGTCCACGAGAATGACGGCGACGCGCTGACGCCGCTTCGTGCGGATGTCACGCAACGCCCGATCGAGCTGGTCCATGAAGTAGCGCCGGTTCGGCAGTCCGGTGAATGCATCGTGGAAACGGGCGTGGTCGAAGGTCTCCTGCAGACTCAGGCGCTTCTGCATCTCCGTGGCGAGCTGTTGATGGCTCGAGTGCAGGCGGCGCCGCGAGGTCTCCAGGGCCGCGCGCGAGCGTCGCAAGGCGTGGCCCAGATCGTGAGTTCCAAAGCCAAACAGCCACGCGAGGAAGGCCAGCAGGCCGATATCGGCGGCGAGCTGAGTTGTCGGATACCAGCCGGCGCGGGGCCGAATCGCCACCTGCAGATAGCTGCCGGGAATGGCGGCGGCGTGACCGATGGGCAGACGGACTCTGGACCCGATGGCGTCGGCCAGCGGTTCCGTCCGCGAGCTGACGAAGATTCGCGCTCGCGCGCTGCGGGGCTCGATTTGCGACAGCTCAAAGTCATAACCCATGTCCACGAGCCGCGCGAGGTGGCTCTTGGCAACCACCTCGTCCAGATCACCAAAGGACACTGACCAGGCGCGTGTCTGCGAAGCCTCGATCTCCCCTGCGCTGCGCGCGACGACCGGATCCCGTATGGACACCAGCCATTGACTCCCCAGGCGCAGTGGCCCCAGAACGGCCGATGCGGGAGCGGGCCGACTGGATTCCGCCGACTCCCATTCGCTGGCTATACCGCTTGCGGTGGCGGCTTCGGATGATCTCGCGCCGAGCACTCTGTCGTCGGGGGTCATCCAGAACGTGTTGGCAGCCGGCGTGATCGATTCGACCCCGGCAGTGGGCGACAGACGCTGGGCGGCCACGGTTGCCTGACGAGCGGCGAGCTGGGCCAGCTTCTGAAGCTGCGGCTCGATGTTCCTTGCGAAAGTCGCAGCCACGGTGG
>JAQGOC010000321.1 GCA_028293805.1 Gammaproteobacteria bacterium | reverse complement strand
CCGACACCATGAGCCGGAGGCGTTTTCGCCGGAACGTAGTGAGTTCGACCGTCCGGATGTAGCAGCGGTTCTGCCGTGTCCCGAGCACCCCGGCGGCGGTGAGCGACTCGGCGGCATCACGCTCGTCATCGCTCAATTCGCTGAGCGATACATCGCTGCCTGCGTCGACCGCACCCCGCGCCCGGAGCTTCACCAGGAGACGGCGTTCGCGCTCGAACCTCCGGCTGACCGCCAGACAGGTGAGGGCGATCCCGATGAGCGCCGCCGCGGAGACAAAGCCCCTGCTCATGCGGCGCGCACCGTACTGATCAGCTGAGCTTCTGTTTGATCCGGGCGCTGACCGCGCCCATGTCGGCTTTGCCCTGGGCCTTCGCTTTCACGATTCCCATGACCTTGCCCATGTCCTTGATGGAGGTCGCCCCGGAGGTCGCGACGGCTTCGCCGATCAGGGCGTCGAGCTCGGCATCGCTCATCTGGGCCGGCAGGTAGGCCTGCAGAACGACGAGCTCGGCCTTTTCCTTTGCCACGAGGTCCGCGCGGCCGCCGGCCTCGAATTGCGTGATGGCTTCCTTGCGCTGTTTGATCATCTTTTCGAGGGCAGCCAGCACCTGGTTGTCGTCCAGGCTGATGCGCTCGTCGACTTCGCGCTGCTTGATCGCGGCGAGAGCCAGCCGGATCGTGCCGAGCCGCTCTTTCTCGCCGGCCCGCATCGCGGTCTTCATATCCTCGGTGATGCGCTCTTTCAGAGTCATATTAAAACCCGAGTGCTGCGAGCAGCGCTCTTAAACGCATCCACGGTTCGCGGCGTCCCGCGCAACCTTCAGTAAGCTGCGCGCCGCGCATGAGCTCTTTTACCGGGGAGCCCGCATGACGTCGCGGGACAGGCGCTTCATGTGGCGCTTGACCGCGGCGGCTTTTTTGCGTTTCCGCTCTTGCGTCGGCTTCTCGTAGAATTCGCGCCGGCGCAGCTCGGTGAGAATGCCGGCCTTTTCGCAGGCGCGCTTGAAACGCCGCAAAGCGGCATCGAAATACTCGTTCTCACGAACACGAACGCTCGGCATCGAAACCTCAACTCATTGATTGGAATGAGAATTTGCCCGCGCCCACTGCGACGGGGGGCGGGGATTCTAAGGCGACATGAGAATTCTGGCAATTGAATCCTCTTGCGACGAGAGCGCGGCCGCCATTTTGGACGCCGGGCAGGGCCTGCTCGCGCATGAAATCTTCAGCCAGATCGAGCTCCACCGGATCTACGGAGGCGTCGTACCGGAGCTGGCCTCGCGCGATCATGTTCGCCGGCTGCTGCCGCTGGTGAAGAGCGCCATGGCCCAGGCGAACACCGGTCCGGAGGATCTCGATGGCATAGCATACACCGCCGGTCCCGGGCTGATCGGCGCTTTGCTGACCGGGGCATCCCTGGCGCGCAGCCTCGCGTACGCGTGGAAGCTACCTTCACTGGGAATTCATCATCTCGAAGGGCACCTGCTCGCGCCGCTACTCGAGCCGGAGCCGCCGCCTTTTCCGCACGTCGCGCTGCTCGTCTCGGGCGGCCACACCATGCTGATCGAAGTGCGGGGGATCGGGAGTTACCGCGTGCTGGGCGAAACCCGCGATGACGCCGCCGGTGAAGCCTTCGACAAGACCGCAAAGCTCCTGGGTCTGCCGTATCCCGGCGGCCCGGAGCTGGCTCGTCTGGCGGACCAGGGGGCTCCCGGTGCCTTTAAGTTCCCGCGACCGATGCTGGACCGCCCCGGGCTCGAGTTCAGCTTCTCTGGCCTGAAAACCGCGGTGCTTCATGCCCTGCGCGGACGTGAGATGACGGATGCGATTCGAGCCGACGTGGCGCAAGGAGTGCAGCTCGCGATCGTCGAAACGCTCACCGCCAAAGCATTGCGCGCCCTTGAGCAAACCGGGCTAGACACCCTGGTAGTTTCCGGGGGCGTCAGCGCCAACCGCAGCCTGCGCGAACGACTTGCTGAAGCAGTCGGCCGTGAAGGCGCGCGCGTGTACTATCCGCGCATAGAGTTCTGTACCGACAATGCGGCAATGATCGCGGTAGCCGGCCTCGCACGCCTGGCGGCCGGCCAGCATGATGGGCTCGCCATTCAGGCGCGAGCCCGCTGGCCCCTCGAATCCCTGCAGCCCGTCGCCCGCTGAAGCAGCCCTTTGCCACTGTTGAATTTTTCCAGACACCCATGACGAGCCTGTATTCCGGCGATCGAGTTTTCCTGCGCGGCCTGACGGCCGAGTGCGTCATCGGCTTCATCGACTGGGAACGCCGGGTTCGCCAGACCGTCGTCGTGGATCTCGAGCTGCCGGTGGATTGCCGACGCGCCGCCGTGACCGACGATGTGGAAGACACGGTCGATTACAAGAAAGTGGCGAAGCGGACGCTGGCGTTCATCGAGGCGTCGGAATTCAAACTCGTCGAGACGTTGGCACAGCGTCTCGCGATGCTCATTCTCAAGGAGTTCGGCGTGGAGTGGGTACGGCTGTCGGTCAACAAGCCGGGCGCGATCCGCAACTCGCGCGATGTGGGTGTCACGATCGAGCGCACCCGTGGGGATCTCCCGCCCAACGCCGCCGCACGGGCCCAGGAGTCCGTGTGACCTCAATCAGCCACTTAGGCCCGTAGAGTTTCGTGCCTTCTGTTTATGTCGCCGTGGGCAGCAACGTCGATGCCAAACGTAACGTTGGATTGGCGACGCGTGAGTTGGAGCGCGAATTCCCCACCGTGCGCTTCTCACCGTGGTATCGCAATCGCGCGGTGGGATTCGAGGGCGAGGATTTCATCAACCTCGTCGCGGGTTTCACGACTGAGGTCCCCGTGCACGAAGTGCTAGCACGGCTGCACATGATCGAGACGTTATGCGGACGTCCACGCGATGCGCCTCGTTGGGCGCCGCGCTCTATGGATCTCGACATCCTTCTCTACGGCGATCTGCTGCTGGATGAGCCGCGTCTGAAACTACCACGACCTGACTTGGTGAAGCGCGCGTTCATGCTCGGCCCGCTCGCGGCTCTCGCGCCCGAGCTTGTACATCCGACGGAGAAGGTGACCATCGGCGAGTTGTGGCAACGTTTCGATCGCGCGGCTCATCCGCTCGAGCACATCGAGCCTACGACGGTTCCGCAGAATTGAGCATCTCGAGCTTGTGGGCGCCGCCTACCAGCCCACGCTTCGACCGCCGTCCACCGCGAGGATCTGGCCCGTGACGTATGGCGCTTCGGCGGCAAAGAACAGTGCCGCACGCGCGACATCCGACGCCGATCCCATCCGTTTGAGCGCTGTGCGATCGATGATTTCTTCCTGCAACGCCGTGTCGAGCCCGTCCTCCGGCCACAACACCGGACCCGGTGCGATGGCGTTCACGCGCACGTTGGGGCCAAGCTCGCGCGCCAGAGCCTTCGTCAGCATGATGAGACCGGCCTTGGCGATGCTGTACACCGGATGACGGCGCAGGGGTCGCATGCCATGAATATCCGCCAGATTGAGGATGAGTCCGTGACTTGCGCGCAGCGCCAGCGCGGTGGCCTGAGAGAGGAACAGCGGCGCTTTGAGATTGGTGCCGATGAGGTCGTCCCAGTCGACTTCCGCGATGTCGCCGACCGGTGTCGGATAGAAAGACGACGCATTGTTGACCAGGATGTCGAGCCTACCGAACGCTTTCACCGCCGATTCCGCCAGCGCGGGCAGTCTCCCGATCTCGAGAAGATCGCCATCTACGAGGGCCGCGGAGCCCGGCCGGGCATCGTTCAACTCCCGCGCGAGTTCTGCGGCGTCCTCCGCCGAGCTTCGATAATGAAGCACGAGATTGGCGCCCGCCGCGTGCAATGTACGGGCGACGGTGGCGCCCACACGTCGCGCTGCACCCGTGATCAGCACTGCTTTACCGGCCAGCCTGGTATCCGGACAGGCCGCGCACGAGTCGTTCTGGTGAGGGTCAGGGATCTGTGGGTCGTTTGGCATGGGGTCCGATTATGACCTCATCTGCATTTCGCTCAATCCTCCCGCCGCTTTCCGCCGACGAGGAACAGCATTCGAATGCCGTTGCTGCGCTGCTGAGAGAGCAGATTGCCGCCGCCGGTGGCTGGCTCTCGTTCGAGCGATTCATGGATCTGGCGCTGTACGCTCCCGGATTGGGTTACTACAGCGCCGGAAGCGCGAAGATCGGCGCCGCCGGCGATTTTGTGACCGCGCCCGAAGTCTCGGATCTGTTCAGCCGCTGCGTTGCGCGGCAGTGCGCGGAAGTGTTGTCCGTCACCGGCGGGGACATTCTGGAGCTCGGCGCGGGGACCGGTCGAATGGCGGCCGCCGTCCTCGACTCGCTCGCCGCGACGGGCGTGCTGCCCGACCGATACTACATTCTGGAGGTGAGCGCCGATCTCGCCGAGCGGCAACGCGGGCGCTTGAGCATGCTGCCGCAGGCCTTGCGCGAGCGCGTGGTCTGGCTCGAGCGACTCCCCGAAGCCGCTATCCGCGGCGTCATTCTTGCGAACGAAGTGCTCGATGCGCTGCCGTTCCAGAGATTTGTCGTGCACTCGGGTGAGGAGGTCCGCGAGTTGGGCGTCTCGCTCGATCAGATTTCATTCGTAGAGCGTGCGGCATTGCCGGACCCTGCATTGGCGGGCGCTTGCCAGGCATTGATTCATGAGCTACCGCAGCCTCTCCCGCCCGGGTATACCTCGGAGCTGTGTCTACGACTCGAATCGTGGATTGCCAGCGTTGGCGAGTGCCTCGAACGCGGGGCTCTGCTTTTGTTCGATTACGGACTGCCCCGTTCTCATTACTATCACCCGCAACGCGTGAGCGGCACCCTGCGTTGTCACTTCAAGCAGCTCGCGCACGACGATCCCTACATCAATGTCGGCGTGCAGGACATCACGGCGTGGGTCGACTTCACTCGCGTGGCAGAGGCGGCAGTCGCCGCCGGCCTCGATGTAACGGGCTTCGGCACGCAGGCCGCGTTCTTGCTGGCGACGGGCATTGAGAGTTTCGCGGCCGAAGCCAGTGGTACTGTCGAACACGCGCGCCGTGCCGGTGAGGCGCGGCGATTGCTCATGCCGGGCGAGATGGGCGAAGCGTTCAAGGTCATGGCCCTGACACGCGATTACGATGCCCCTCTCGGCGGCTTCTCCTTGCAGGACCTGCGCCACTCACTGTGACGCGATAACATACTCAACATTCATTGGAGCGAGACTTCACGTGGCCGATACAATAAATACGATCGCACTCGGAATCATCGAAGGCGTTACCGAATTCCTGCCTGTCTCCAGCACGGGACATCTGCTTATCGCGGAACAGTGGCTCGGCAAGCGCTCCGAGCTGTTCAATGTCGCGATCCAGGCGGGCGCGATCCTCGCCATCGTGCTGATCTACTGGCGCCGCCTGGTGGCGCTGCTGACCCGCTTCGATCAACCCGAGAATCGCGACTATCTGTTCAAACTGACCACGGCCTTCCTGATCACGGCAGTGGGCGGCCTGATCGCCACCAAACTCGGCTTCAAGTTGCCGGAAAAAGTAGTGCCCGTCGCCGTGGCCCTGCTCGTGGGCGGGGTCCTGATCCTGATCATCGAGGCCTACGTGGCCAAAAAACCGCAGCTCGCGACAGTGACCTGGAAAGTTGCGATCTGGGTCGGCGCCGCCCAGATTCTTGCTGGCGTTTTCCCGGGCACCTCGCGCTCGGCCGCCACCATCTTCGCCGCCATGCTCGCCGGCCTGACCTCGCGGCCCGCCGCAACGGAGTTCGCGTTCCTGGTCGGCATCCCCACGATGTTCGCCGCGACGGGTTACGAATTCATGAAAGCCCGCCATGCAGGTGAAGGCCCTGAAGACATGCATGCGCTTGCCATCGGCTTCGTCGTTTCGGGCATCGTCGCCTTCATCGCCGTGAAGTGGCTGCTGCGCTACGTGCAATCGCACCGCTTCACGATCTTTGCGTGGTACCGCATTGTCGTTGGCGCCGCGCTGTTGGCCCTGGCAATGGCGGGAGTGGTAAGTTAGCTGCAGGCCTTGACAACAACTGGCAGTCGCCTCCAGCCGAGACGAGGCACCTGTAGGACGATTCGGGAACGGCCGCAACGCGGAATACACTTCAATGCCTACCAAGCCGCTTGAATCGCACGAGCTCGACAACATCGCCGCTATGACCCTGGCGTACTACGAGCAGCGCGCCGCGGAGTTTCGCGCCGGCACGCGGGATCACGACGTCAGCCAGAACATCGCTGCGCTGTTGCGGCATATCCAAGGCGCGCCGCCGTTTCTGATTCTTGATTTCGGCTGCGGGCCGGGGCGCGACCTCAAGACCTTGGCGGGACTGGGCCATACGGCCATCGGGCTGGAGGGCACGGCCGGCTTTGCAGCCATGGCGCGCGCCGACAGCGGGTGCGAGGTATGGGAGCAGGATTTTCACCGGCTTGACCTTCCGGCGCAGCGCTTTGACGGCATCTTTGCGAACGCTTCGCTGTTTCATGTGCCGTCGCAGGAACTGCCGCGCGTGCTGGGACAATTGCACGCTGCACTGAAGCCTGGCGGCGTGCTGTTCAGCTCCAATCCACGCGGTGAGAACGAGGAGGGCTGGAACCGCGGGCGCTATGGCGCTTACCACGATCTTGAAGCGTGGCGACACTACATGACAGACGCGGCATTCATAGAGCTCGAGCACTACTATCGGCCAACGGGATTGCCGCGCGAACAGCAGCCGTGGCTGGCAAGTGTGTGGCGCAGGCCGTCGCCCTAAGTCCATCGCCACCTGTAAGAGCGATCCGGGAGCAGGTTGGGCGGCACGTACGTGCGTCTCCTCGGTGTTACCCGGTGTTAAAGGTTCGCTTCGCGCCGCCTGACGAGATGCTGACCGCAAACTGCGTCATCGGATTGGAGCATACTGGGCTGCGCACCCTGTAGAAGCCGATGAGGTGATCTATGCGCAGAGTCGCTGCTATCGCGGGAGCCGGCGCGCTCCTTCTCGTGCTCGCCCTGGTGGTGTGGATCTGGAGCCGCCCGGAGCGCGGCACGACAGGCCAGGTGAGCACCCGGTTTCGGTGGATCGGTCCCAACGATCGGATTGTCGTCGATGGATTTGATGATCCGAAGGTCCGGGGAGTTGCCTGCCATATCAGCCGAGCGGTCACCGGCGGCATCAAGGGTGAGCTGGGCCTTGCAGAGGATACCAGCGATGCCAGCATCGCCTGCCGCCAGGTAGGACACATTCAAATTGCGGGCGATCTAAAGGACGGCGAGACCGTATTCGATGAGCGCCGCAGCCTGTTGTTCAAACGATTACACGTCGTGCGCTTCTATGATCGCGGCCGGAACGTACTCGTCTACGTCTCCTACAGCGACCGGGTAATAGAAGGCAGCCCGAAGAACGCCATCAGCTCGGTGCCTGTCATGGGGTGGGTTGCGCCGTGAGTTGCGGCGCCAATGAGATCCTGACGGTCACCCGGGATGGCAGCGACCCGTATCAGGAGAGGAAATAGTCCAGTGCCGCGCGGCCGGCCACAAACCACACTATCGACGTCGAAAACAGGTAGAGATAGAAGCGGAGCATCACTATGTTGACAGTGCAATGCACTGCGCTGTGCAGTACCCGCAAGCCAACGAAGAGCCAGGCCGCGTTCACGTACACTGCGTCTACTTTGCCCGTCCCGAAGAGATACAGCGCAAGCACATAGAAGATGACGGGAATCTCGAAGAGATTCTTGAAGTTGTCCGATGGATTGGCAACCTGCGGCGTAGACAGTCGGGCGAGCGCTCCGGGTATGGCCAGCTCCTGGGGGTTGATTCGCTGGCCCCTGATAAAGCCGATGCGCCGAATGTACAGGTACACCCAGACGACGAAGGTGAGGAGCACCGTCCCGAAAACGGGTCCGAAAATCGCCCGCTGTGGCATGGCAAGCTCCTGCAAAGTGCGCGCCTCTTATCGTATGCGGATATCACTGCGCCGCATAGCGCTTCACGAGTTGGTAGAGAAACGCGCGCCCTTCATACACGGACTTGATCCGGATGCGCTCGTTCAGACCGTGGATGTGGCCGCCATCGGGATCGGTAAAGAGCCCGGTAATTCCATACGTCGGAATTCCGGCCGGATTCATGAACTGCGCATCCGAAGCTCCCGGCTCGAGCGCGGGCACCACCGGCACCCCGGGCCACAGTTTCTGTGCGACATCCTCGATCGGCCCCATGATCTGTCGCGTCAGTGGCGCAGGCGTCGCCACAGGCCCGCGGACCTCGGGAATAATGATCGCGATCGCTGGATCAGCGACGATCCCGGCCAGTTGAGCCACGATCTCCTCGCGCGAGACCCCGGGGAATATGCGGCAGTTGATGTTGGCACGGGCCCGTTGGGGGAGCGCATTGGTGGCATGGCCGGCGGACAGCATCGTCGCGACGCAAGTCGTCCGAAGCATCGCATGCCAATTCGGCTCCTTGTCGAGAACCGCGACGGCCGCGGCGTCATTCGGATTTTTGACCACGGCCATCATCGCCGCGCCGTCATCCCCGCCCACCAGCTTGGCCATCCCGGAGAAAAACCCGCGGTTCGCGTCGTCGAGTTGGACCGGGAACTCGAATCGGCTCACCCGCTCAACCGCGCGCACGAGGTGATAGATCGCGTTGTCCGGCACGGGTCGCGAGCTATGGCCGCCGGCATTGGTCGCCTCGAACGTGAAGTTCTGAGATGTTTTCTCGGCAGCCAGCACACCGAGCGCCACCGGACGCCCCTGCGCATCGAGCGTCCCATCAACACCTTCGGTCAAGGCGAACTGCGCGTCGATGGCATCACGTGCATTGTGCGTCAGCCACTCGGCACCATTGAGTGCGCCGTTGGTCTCCTCTCCGCACGTTAGCGC
>JAQGOC010000314.1 GCA_028293805.1 Gammaproteobacteria bacterium | reverse complement strand
GGCATCGATATAAACGCCCTTCTTTCGATTCGCGAACTGGTCGCTTCGTGGCTGCCCGGCGAGCCGTTTGTAGGCGCGATCGCACGAGCGGGGTTGCCTAAGACGTTTGCTAAGACAGAGTCTCGTCGCGCGCTTGTTTAATGAACTTGCACCGATTCGGCGCTGCTTTCGCAGCGCGGCGTCAACCCGTGTTTCCCTTAGAACCGGTGCACGATGGTTTTGTCGCAATAAGTAAGATGGCCTTATCGCGACAGAACCGGTACGACGCTCGGGGATGCCGCCTGGCCTAAAGGGTTAGGCAGGCCCTGCGAGCAACCCAGCCTGCCCGTTGCCCCGCTTGCCAGTGAAGGTCTCGATGCGGGCCGACCCACTGATGGCGGCAGGCGGATCCGAGTTTTCGATGACAACGACCTGCACGTGGTCTTTGAGGCTCGCTAGGTACTTGTAGAAGTGCTCTGCAAGCGTGGACGCTTTGAGCTCGACCTCGTCCTTCGACAACTCGCCGTACTTTGAGGTCAGCGGCTCGCGATAGGTAAGCAGCGGGGTGTCGAGTATGAGGAAGCCTGGATGCGGCAGTTTGTTCTCAATGCAGTGGACGATCACCGCGACATTGAAGGCCGCGTGGAGGACCGCGCGGACTCCCTTGCCATTGGCGGCACGAGATTTACCAGCGACGGTGATGTCGTTGGCCTTTCCATCGAACTGGACGTTGTCAGCGTCGGGAAACTGCCAAGCTTTCAACACCGTCTTCACCGTCTCGCCGAAGTTGAACATTGTCGTTGAGTCCGCGCCTACGGGTGCGGGCTCGCCGTTGCGCCTGGTTGGCGTGGCGCCGATCTCCGTCCGTCGCGCGGCCAGCTTCGCGCGTCGCTGATAGAGGTCGAGCACTTTGAGAATATCGATGCGCTTCGAGTGGTATGTCTCATAGCTCCCGCGAAGCGACGCTTCCTGGGGACGTAAATCTTGGATGGACCCGTCAAGATTGTCGGTTTCGGTCGTGAGGTTTGCGATGGTCTTGCGCAGGCCGGCGGCGTCGGCCTCAAGTGAGGCGATCACGTGCGCCAACTCTCGCTGCTCGCGTTCAATCTTGCGGGCCTCGGCCGCAGCGGCCGTGTGCGCCATCGAGATCTCGTCCGCCGCATGATTGTGTTTCTGGCCGTCGGGCGGAGCGCCACAGACCGGGCAGTCCCGCCCGGCCATGGCCACCAGCACATATCCGCCTTCCTCGATGGACTGCAGACGCTGCAGGTCGGAAGTGTTGACCGCCTGCAGCTTGGCGAAGCGTTGCAGCGTCACTTCCAGCTCGCCGGCGCGTTCTTGCAATTCGCGACAACGGTCGACAGTGGCCCGTCGCTCGAGCACTAGGCCGTCCAGCTCGTTTTGTGCGCTCTGCAACCGCGCGGGCAATCCGTCGGCACTCTGATCGAGTCGCTCAAGCTGCTCGTCAGTTTCCTTTTGGTCCGGGGGCTGCTCGCCGAGCTCGGCGTCGAGTTGAGCAAGCAGTTCGTCGACCAGCTCGATCTTAGCGGCCTTGGCGGTCTAGCGCTCTGTCTCTTTTTGGACCGTCACAACGGCCGAATCGTCGGTGCCAGTGAGGAGGAGCTTGAAGAGATTCTGCTCAAAGGAGCGCTCTTGCGGATTCCCCGACAAATAGACAGGACCGGTCTCCGACATGATGTCCTGCTCGGCCACTACAGCGTACTTCGACAACAGACGGATTGACAGCGAGTCCTTTTTCCCGTTGCCGTCACGCACAACCCATTTATTGGCGAGGCCGATCGCATCAAGCAGTCGATGCGAGACGGTATCAGTGCGTTCGTGATCGTGCTTCTCGCGCAGCACTTCGCCTTTACCACTGGGCGAGCCCTTACTCAGGCCTGCGTAGAGCCTGAGGTGGCCGCCACGCGTCGCCCGATAAAGCGTGAAATCGCCCTGGTTAGCCAAGGTGATGCCTAGCCAGGCGCCGTCGTAGGCAGTGATTTCCTCGGTTTCAGGCAGGCTCGTGGACGCGCCCAGCATGAAAAGGATTGCCTTCGACGCGAAAGACTTCCCGGTGTTGGATGCACCATAGACGATGTTCAAGCCATCGCCGAACTCAAGCTCGGCGGGCTCGACGTTCGGCCCAGTGAAAACCAAGTGCCGCAGACGGATGCCAATCATTTCGGAAGCCCCGCAGGCATCTCTTCGAGCCGGAAATCAGCAGTCCAGCGCCCGATACGGCCTTCGATCAGCGCTCGCATCTCGGTGGTCTCCATGCCCGCAAAGCGGTCCGCCATCCACTTGGCGCGTTGCTTGAGGGCAACGGAATACGGTGCCTGCAGCAGATCCAAGTAGCTCGGTGCGTCCTCGCTGGCACCGAACGCGATCCCATCCTCGGTTTCAAACACTTCGACGAGATGCACTTGCTGCATCATGCGCAGGCTCTTCTCGACCAGTTGGCGGCGCACGAGCAGCTCTCCCACGCGGTTGGGTAGGTCTGGATGCAGGCTTCCCGGCACGTCGTGACCGTCGAGGTCGCCGGTGTGCACGACGAGGTGGTCGAGCCAGGTCATCTCCAAAAGATCGCAGCGCCGCGGGTAGAAGGCCTCCAGCACCACCAACGCCCTGATGCCGGTCTCAAGCGTGCTGTTGAACGGTTGCGCGTCCGATGCATTGCGTCTTAGCGGTCCCATGGCAGAACCCCTTCATTCGCAAACTGGTGGCAGGTGCCTTGCTTGACCTGGGGACCCGCGTGCTTGCCGAGCACCCCGGACGGCTGCAGGAGGGCCGCCTGTTGCATCACTTCGCCGAGCCGCGCGAAGCGACCCCCGTGCGCGCCGGCATGGACGTCAACAACCCCGTGATAGATCTCATCCTTAAAATTCCCCAAGTACTCGTCGGGCGTGGAATCCCGGTAGAACCGATCAAAGGCCACGTAATCGAAGAAGCGGGTGCGCTGGATACGCAGATGCGGGCCGAACTCTGGGCAAGCCAGCGCCGCCGCAGCATCGATATAGATCGCCGTCCCCTTCTCCCCGTAGACCTTGAGGAGCTGACTAATGTAGGCGGACTCGCTGGCCTGAATCTCGTCGGGTACGACGCCCCTTGGCCCTGGACCCGGATCCGCCCCAAACCACGCTACCAGAGCTGGTTTACACGTGAGATCATTGACGAGGCGTGTAGCGTCGAGCCAGCCGACCTTCTTGAAGTCGAACGCCCGGATCTTGGCTTCAATCTTTGCTGTCAATTTAACCGTCTGGTTTTCCGCAAGGCGCCCAGCGATGTCGATGTCCCATCTGTCCAGGAAGGCCTGCCTGAACTGCTCGGGATGGGCAACGAAGTGCTGCACACGCCGCACCACACCGAGCGGCGCGACATAGGTGTAGGCGCGCGGTAACGAGAACGCGCCGTCGGCGGAATGCTTGAAGATCTTGCCGGGTTCGATGAAGGCCGCCAGCTCGGACAGCTTGGAACTGAGCTGCTTGCACTGGAAGTTGTCCCATGGACCTTCTAGGCGGCGGTCGGTCACGTACCCCGTCACATCACGGCCCATGTCACCCGTTCCACGCCATAGCTCGTGGGCGTGATAGTCTTTGCAGCGCTGGGCGAGCCAGTCGTCGACAAAGTCCTCTAGATCGGCCGCTGAAAGCGCGCAGATCTGGGCGGCGTGGTTAATGCGCAAAGGTTGATCCTCGAAATACCGATCTTGGGTTTCGCGTCGGTGTGCTGGCTACGCAATGATATTAGGTTGCTACGAGTTTCGGTAGCCACCGGCCAGACTTAGCACCGGGCATCGATCTAGATCAGAGCCCGACGCTTGATGTACAGCGCCGACGCGCGAACCCCAATGTCAAGTCTCAGCAATAGCTGATTTCGGAGCACCGCCTCACGCGGCAGCAGACAGTAGGATGAACTCGCCGCCTCAGAGGGACGCCCGCTCCATCGTCCTTACTGACCTCAACCGGTCACAGTCTGGTTTCTGCTTAGCCACCGTCCAACGGGTCGGGAGTGTGAGTTCGCCGCTGCAGGAAACTGCCGTCCGGCTGCTCGATGCCGTCTACGTCAGCAATGCGGCAGAATGCTGACGTAGAACCCAGGCCGCCTCAGCGTCTGTTAAGGCCGATGACTTGACGGACGGCACGCGTGCACGAATGACGGCTGGACCCTTGGGCCGCCGTTGCTTTCGAGAACGTGGCGCGTTGAACTGGTTGTTGAATTGGCGCGCATCTGGTTGGCTAATCAGTGCATGGCGACGACTGTGACGAACCCGTTGTTGTCCTTCTCAATGTCGTCCTTC
>JAQGOC010000236.1 GCA_028293805.1 Gammaproteobacteria bacterium | reverse complement strand
CACAGCTGCCGAGCAGCGCGACTCGGCCGCGGCGAATCCCCAGTGCGCGGCGCATGCCCGGACGCTCTTCCGCCGAAGCGCGCGCAACGCTGGTCTGAGCCAGTTGTGCCAGGGTACGTAGGCGGCCAGGCAGCAGGCAGTGCAGCGGCCTGCTCCAGCGGGCCGCCCGGAGAGCCCAGCGGAACAGCGGCGGCCGCGGTATTACCAGCGCCAACAACCACCTGAGCAGACGCTCCGGTAGCGGACGGCGGAAAGTGTGGCGGATGTGTGCCCTGGCGTGGTCCACCAAGTGCATGTAGTCGACGCCCGACGGACAGGTGCTGACGCAGGACAAACAGGACAGGCAACGGTCGACGTGCCTGACGACGGTGGCGGTTGCCGGCCGGCCGTTCTCAAGCATGTCCTTGATCAGAGTAATGCGGCCGCGCGGGCTGTCGAGCTCGTCGCCCAGCAACACATAGGTCGGACACGTCGCGATGCACAAGCCGCAGTGCACACAGCTGCGGACGATCTTCGCCGACGCGGCGACGGCGGGGTCCTGCAGCTGCTCGGGACGGAAATGCGTTTGCATGAAGTTCTAAATTCCCACGTACATGCGCGCCGGATTGAGCACGCGGCGTGGATCGAAGGCGCGCTTGATGCGAGCGGTACCAGATCGCTTGGCGCTCAGCTTCATCATGGCTGCAGCGGCGGTAGACCGCGCCGGTGCGCTCAGCGATCTGCAACACCTGGCTCAACCCGGCCGCGATTTCCGGCTCGCAGCCGTCCAGTTCGACGATCAGCAGCGCCGCCACGTCCAGCGGATAGCCCGCGTGGACGAACTGTTCCGCAGCGCGGACGGCGAATTGGTCCATCATCTCAAGGCCACTCGGGATGATGCCGGCACCTATGATTTCCGAGACGCAGTCGCCGGCCGCGGCACAGCTGGAGAAGCCCAGCAGGATGGCGCGCGCGGTGGCCGGTGCAGGGAGGAGGCGGACTATGGCTTCGGTGACCACGCCCAACAAGCCTTCGGAACCGGCCACCACGCCGAGCAGGTCCAGGCCGGCACTGTCGGCCTGCTTGCCGCCCAGGCTCAGCACCTCGCCGTCGGGCAGCACGAAGAGCGCGCCTAGCAGGTTGTTGCTGGTCAGGCCGTACTTGAGGCAGTGGACTCCGCCGGCGTTCTCCGCGATGTTGCCGCCGATGGTGCACGCGATCTGACTGGAAGGATCGGGCGCGTAATGCAGGCCGAGGTGCTGCACTGCGCGCGTCACCGCGAGGTTGGTGACTCCGGACTGGACCACGGCGCAGCGGTTGTTAGCATCGATCTCGAGGATGCGGTTGAGCTTGCCCAAGCCGAGGACAATGCCGTCTTGCACCGGCAGCGCACCGCCGGATAAGGAGGTGCCGGCGCCCCGCGGCACCACCCCGATACCTTGCGCCGAGCAGTAGCTCAGCACGCGCGACACCTGCTCGGTGTCGGCGGGCAGCACTACCAGCAGCGGCGCTTGTGCATAAGCGGTGAGGCCATCGCTTTCGTAGGCCTTGCAGGCCTCGGCGTCAGCGATGACTTGGTCGCGCGACAGCAGCCGCCGGAGGTCGCGCGCGATCGCGTTACGCCGCGACAGCACTCCGGCATCGGGGGTGGGCATCAGCATTGCGGCGCAGAGCTTTAAACCTGCTGCCACAACGGCGCCAGGCGTGGCCATGGCGCAACCGCTTCGAGCTGAGCTGCCAGTTGCAGTAATGTGTGTTCCTGGCCGTAGCGCGCCGCGAACTGAACGCCGACCGGCAGCAGTTCCGCCGTGCGGTGCAGCGGCAGAGAAATGGCCGGCTGGCCGGTCATGTTGAATTGCGGCGTGAACGGAGCGAAGGCGAAGATCTGCTCGGTCCAGCCGCGCGCGTCCAGCGTGCCGTTGTTGGCATTGAGCGTGCCGAGCAGCAATGCCGGCCGGGCCAGCGTTGGCGTCAGCAGCACGTCGTAGTCGGTAAAGAAGCGCGCGAACGAGCGAGTGATCTGGTTGACTGCGTCAAAAGCCGCCTGCAGCTGATCGGCGTTGACTTTTGCCCCCTCCAGAAAGCAGGTCAGCGTCGTCGCCTCGAGCGTGTCCGCGCTCGGCTGGCGTCCGGTGGATGCGGCCACCGAGTTGACCAGGTGGTGGACGCAGCTGATCCATATCGTGTGCGTTGCGGTCATGAACAGTTCCGCGTCCAGCGGCGGCGCCGCCTCTGTAACCTCGTGACCGAGTCCTTCGCATAGCCGCGCAGCTGTTTCGGCGCCCTCCGTCATTACCGGATCGACTGGCACGCCGGACCAGGCCTTGGTCATGATCGCGACGCGCAGCGGCGAGGGTGGAGTCCGGATCAGGTCGGAATAGCGACCCGGAGGCGGGGCGATGGAATAGGGATCGCCCAGCGCCGCGCCGTGCACGGCATCCAGCAGCGCCGCGCAGTCGCGCACGGTTCGGGTGATCCCAAACTCGATGGCCAGCCCATTGACGGCCTCGCCAATGTCGGGGCCAATCGGCACGCGCCCGCGCGAAGTCTTCAGCCCAACCAGGCCGTTGCACGCGGCCGGAATGCGGATCGAACCGCCGCCATCATTGCCATGCGCCAGCGGCACGATGCCGGCTGCCACAGCCGCTCCCGAGCCGCCACTGGAGCCCCCTGGCATGCGCGACAGATCCCACGGGTTGCGGGTCGGCCCCGAGAACACCGACTCGGTCGTGGCGCAGTAGCCGAACTCCGGCGCGGTGGTGCGGCCGATGGTCATGCAGCCGGCTACCCGGAAGCGGCGCATTAGATCCGTATCGTGCGTACAGCGCGTCCCGGCAGACAGGCGCGAGCCGTTTTCGTTGAGCCGGCCCTCGGCATGGCAGATCAGATCCTTGATGGCGAACGGAACGCCACCGAAGGGACCGTCGGGGTTGTAGGCCAGCGGCTGCTCGAACAGTTCGACGAAGGCATTGAGCTTAGGATTGAGCGCTGTTGCCAGCTCGATGGCGCGTGCGTAGACCTCGTCCCCGGTCACTTCACGCCGTCGGATCAAATCGGCCACGCCCAGTCCGTCCAGGGCCACATATTCTGCGCGGGATAGTGTCATTGTTGTATCTCCTCCAGATGCGGTTTGAGCGGCGCGGCGGCTTCATCGTCCGGACATCGGGTCGGCCAATGCATCGCCGCTGTCTTGACCATTTACACAGAATACATTATTTTTATAACGTATACTGGTTATAACAAGATATACGCAGCCGGAGGAGCAGCATGAGCGCATCGATGCCTGAGACCAAACGTGACAAGCGGCAAGGCACCACCGGGGCGACTGATCCGGCGGCAATGCAGACTGTCGCCTCCTACTTAAAGACCGACCGGGGCGCAGTTCTCCCGAATCTGCTCGAGCGTGAAGTGCGCGACTACGGCACCGGCATCGTCGACAAGGAATGCTTTATCTCGCCGGAGTATCACAAGCGTGAGGTGCAGATGCTGTGGAGCCGCGTCTGGCAGCTGGCATGCCTGGAGCAGGACATTCCGCACGTCGGCGACTACCTGGAATACGTCATCGCCGACCAGTCGATCTTGGTGGTGCGTGAAACCCCCACCCAGGTGCGAGCGTTCTTCAATGCCTGCCGCCACCGCGGCAACCGCCTGAAAGTCGGCTGCGGCAGCAGCCGTGAATTGCGGTGCAGCTTCCACGCTTGGGCGTGGAATCTCGACGGCTCGGTCAAGGACATCCCCTGCCGCTGGGATTTCCCGGCGGTGCGCGACGAGGACTACAAGCTGCCGGAGTGCCGCGTCGGCCTATGGAACGGCTTCGTCTTCATCAACATGGACCCCAACGCCGAGCCGCTGGAGGACTTTCTCGGTCCCACGCTGTTGCGCCATTTCGGTGAATGGCCGTCCCTGGCCACGCGCTGGAAGGCAATTCACGTTGCTAAGGAGATGAACTGCAATTGGAAGGTCGCAATCGAGGCGTTCGTCGAGGCCTACCACGCGTTCAAGGTCCATCCACAGTGGCTCAACTACGCCGGCGACGCCAATACGCAGTACGACGCCTACGGCTTGCACGCGCGATTCATCGTTCCGCTGGGCGTACCCAGCCCGCATCGCACTGAGCCGGTGAGTGAACAGAAGATTGTGGAATCGATGGTCACCACCGAATTCGCCGACCCCTGGTCCACTGACGGCGCGCCGCTGACCATCCCCACTGTTCCCGAAGGCGGCCGCGCCAGGGACGTGCTGTCGGACCTGCGCCGTGCCGAGCTGCTGCGGCGCACGGGCGTCGACTATTCGGCGGCCAGCGACGCACAGATGCTGGACCTGATCGAATACTGGGTCTTTCCCAACGTCTGCATCTGGGCCGGTGAAGGCGCGCCGCTCATTTATCGCGCCAGGCCCAACGGCAACAATCCGGATTCATGCATCTGGGAAACCATGGTGCTGGTGCCGGTGGCAGAGGGCCAGGAACGGCCGCCTGCGGCGCCAGCCAACTTCGTTCCGGCGCACAAAAGCTATGTCGAAGGAGCGCCGGAGATGGGGCGGAGCGCGCCGGTATTCGATCAGGACGCCAGCAATTTGGCGAGAATGCAGCTGGGGCTGCATTCGCAAGGATTCCCGGGCCCCATGTACGGCAAATACATGGAGATGAACATCCGCCAGTTTCACTATAATCTAGAGCAATGGCTTGCGAAAAAAACCCGGACCGCGCGCTAGGATGCTGCGGGCCCCATGCGGCGACGAGATGGCAATCCGGGAGTTGCCTGTGAGCGCAGCCGAATCCGGCGCGGCCAAAACGGACTGGCGCGAGCGGCGGCGTGTCGCGCTGCGGGCGTCCATTCTCCGCAGTGCGGAGGATCTGATCCGCGACACGGGCGGGACGGACTTCACCATGCGCAATCTGGCCGACAACGCCGATGTCGCGCTGGCAACGCCTTATGGTCTGTTCGGCTCCAAGGCCGCGGTGTTCTATGCCCTGCTCGAGGATTGCGTGAGCGAGATCGACAAGCAAGTCGACCGCTCGGTGCTGCCGGACCCCATCGAGCAGATGCTTGCGGTGTCGAGGATCTCGGCCGATCTCTATGGCAGCGACGCCGTGCTGTACCGCCCGCTGCTCCGTTTTTTGATGGGCTCGCACGAACCGGAGCACCATCTGGCGCTATTCGGCCGCGCCATGAAGCTGTGGGATTCGGCGATCGTGCGGGGCGTGCGCTCGGGTTCGCTGCAGCCCCAGGTCCGCGCCGAGGTGCTGGAGCGGCAATTGCTCGCCAACTTCACCGGCGTCCTGCAGTTCTGGATACAGGGAGAGTTGGACGGCCCCGGCTTCCGCAACCATGTGCTGTTAGGGACAATGCTGATCTTGATCCCGTATGCTGCGGAACCCTTGCGGCCGGGCTTGCTGCAGCGCCTGATCAGGCTCGAGAAGACGCTGCCCAAGGAATTGTTGAAGCCGGTACCGGCGAAGCGACGGCGAAAAAAGACTCGCCGTTCGCAAGTGGCCTCCACCGACTAATCGACCGAGTTCGCCTCACCCCCTCCATCGAGACTCCCGGCGCCCGCCGGGCCGGCGGCTGACGCTGCGAGCGATTCTCAGGATTGACACCATGACGGAAAAGAACGCTTTCAAGGTCTGGAAGTGCGCGTTGTGCAGCTTCGTCTACGACGAAACCAAGGGGCTGCCTGAAGACGGCATCGCGCCGGGGACCCGCTGGCAGGATGTCCCGGAGGACTGGGCTTGCCCGGAATGCGGTGCAGCCAAATGCCAGTTTGAAATGATCGAAGTCGCGGCCTGACGGACGCAGATTAGGCCGCACCGCGGAAGATCCGCGCAGAAACCGCCGCCGGATCGTACGCCAGGCTCAGATAGGCGAATGTGTCAGTTGCTTTAGTCATCCCCTATGACAATGAGACCATGACCGAAACAGCGGCAACCCAAACCATAGTCATCGTCGGCGCCGGCCAGGCCGGCGGCGAAACCGCCAGCGAGCTGCGCAAGCAGGGCTACGCCGGGCGAATCGTGCTGGTGGGCGAAGAGCCCCACGTGCCGTACCGGCGTCCGCCGCTGTCCAAGGCCTTCCTCAACGGCAGCGCTATTGAGGAAAGCTTGTACCTGATGCCGGCGGCCGGTTGGCAGAAGCAGAACGTCGAATTCATCCGCGGCGTGCGCGCGCAGGCCATCGAGCGCGACAAGCAACAGCTGCATCTCGCCGACGGCCGCAGCCTGGCCTATAACAAGCTGGTGCTGGCCACCGGCGGCCGCGCCCGCATGCTCAATGCCCCGGAGGCGGACAAGCCAAACGTGTTCGCCGTCCGCAGCATCGCCGATGTGCAGGCGCTGCGCCCGCAATGCCAGCGGGGTAAGCGCGCGGTCATCGTCGGCGGCGGGTTCATCGGCCTGGAAGTGGCTGCGGTGCTGGGCAAGCTGGGCCTGCATGTCACCGTGCTGGAGGGCCTGTCACGGGTGCTGGCGCGAGTCACGGTGCCGGAGGTCTCGGCCTTCTTTGAGCGCGTGCACCGCGAAGCTGGCGTGGACCTGCGCACCAATGTGCAGATCACCGCCTTCGAAGGCGGCGATTCAGTGGAACAGGTGGTGCTGGCCGACGGCACGCGCATTCCTGCCGACTTCGTCATCGCCAGCATCGGCCAACTGCCGAATGTGCAGCTGGCCCAGGACGCCGGACTGGCGGTGGACAACGGTATCGTGGTGGACGAGTACGCCCGCACCTCCGATCCGCACATCTACGCCGCGGGTGACTGCGCCAACCATCCCAACGCGTTCTTCGACTGCCGCCTGCGCCTGGAGTCGGTGCAGAACGCGATGGAGCACGGCCGCACTGTGGCCGCCAACCTGCTCGGCAAGAATGTGGTCTACAACGTTGTGCCCTGGTTCTGGTCGGACCAGTACGACCTCAAGCTGCAGATGGTCGGGCTGTCGAAGGGCTTCGACAAGATGGTCGTGCGCGGTGATCTGAACGGCCGCGCCTTCGCCGCGTTCTACCTCAGGGGCGGCCGCATGATCGCCGCCGACACGGTGAGCCGGCCGCAGGACTTCATGTTCGCCAAGAGGCTGGTGGCGGTGCGCGCCGCGGTGGACGCGGCGCAGCTGGCGGACGAAGCGGTGCCGCTGAAGGCTGTCTCCGCGAGCTCCTGACAGCACGTCGAAAGGCCGAAAGACCGCGCGACGCTGCGGGCCAGAGCGATGCTGCTGCTGGGGGAAACGCTGCTGCAAGCAGACAATGCCATCCGCAATCCAACACGACCGACCAAGCATAAGCGCCTCGCACTTGGTTCGAGCTATCGTCGCGCATATTCACGAGTTGGAGACGGGCCTGCAGAGCGCGCCAGCGCCGTATCGACCCTCGCGCGCATGTCCAGCGGCTCCACAGCCAGTCAGGCCGCATCGGTCCGGATCACCGCATCAGCTCGCGAGGTTCTCACCCTATTGACGGTTTAAATATAACGCATTAGATTTAGAACGCGTTCTATAAAGAATACATTCTACTGATACGAGGAGGGGCGGATGGCTGTCATGGCGCTGCGGGAAGAGGCCGTCGGTCCAGCGCCGTCATCGGACGTCCAGCCGTGAGCAAATCACGACGGTTCAGGTTTGCACGTTGGGTCATGGCGCACCGCGGCCTGATGGCCTTGGTGTTCGTCGGCATCACCGGCTTCTTCGCCGCTGGCCTGCGCAACGTCGAGCTGAAGACCATCTTCTCGGACCTGCTCCCGAAGGACGACCCCTTCGTGCAGGTGTTCAAGGACCACCCGAACTTCGGCAATCCGCTGACTTTCACCCTGATGGTCAAGCGCACCGACGGCGGTGACATCTACAACGCCGAAACCCTGGCCAAGGTGTGGAAGCTGACCCGCGACATCGACCTGGCCCCGGGCGTGGACCACGACCAGATACTGTCGATCGCCACCGAGAAGGCGCGCTACGCCGAGGCCACGCCGGAAGGCATCGACACGCGGCCGCTGATGGAGGACCACGCCCCGGCCACACCCGAGGAAATCGCCAATTTCCGCGGCCGTGTCGAGAAGTCGCCGAACGCGCGCACCTTCCTGATTTCCGGCGACAGCTCCGCCACCCTGATCAACGCAACCTTCATCGAGCAGCGCCTGAACTACGGCGGGGCCTTCAAGTACGTGCACGGCCTGGTGCGGAAATACGCCGATGCCCACCATGAGATCTACATGGCTGGACAGCCGGCGCTGACCGGCTGGGTCTACGAGTACGAGGCGCAGACCTACCGCATCTTCGCCGTAACCCTCGGTGCGCTGTTGCTGGCGCTGGTCTTCTACATGCGCAACGTGGTCGGCATTGTCACGCCGATCGTCACCAGCCTGGTGGCCGCGATCTGGGGCTTCGGCTTCGTGGGCTGGCTGAAGTCGCCGATCGAGCCGCTGCTGATGGTGGTGCCGCTGCTGCTGGTGGCGCGGTCGTTCTCGCATTGCGTGCAGTTCACCGAGCGCTACTACGAGATCTACTCGCATGTAAAGGACCGCGTCAAAGCGGCCGAGATCACCATGGGCGTGATGACGGCGCCCTCGGTGCTAGGCATCTTCACCGACATCGTCGGCATCTTCCTGATCGCCCTGGCGCCGATCCCGGCGATGGAGCGCTTCGCCTTGTTCTGCGGCTTCTGGGCGATCTGGCTGATTCCCACCGGCGTGGTCCTGATTTCGCTGCTGCTGGCCTCGCTGCCGGCGCCGAAGAACGTCGACCGTCTGGTGGGGAAGGGCGCCGCCAGCGGCGTGCACGGTGGCATCAGCGCCCTGCTCGGCGCCATCGCCCGGCTGTCGTACGGCGCGCCCGCCCGCGTCACCACGGTCGTGGTGGCGGCGCTGTCGGTGTTCGCCGTCTACACCGCCCTGCAGGTCAAGATCGGCAACCCGGTGGAAGGCAGCAATCTGTTGTGGAACGACTCCGAGTTCAACACCGCGGTGCGCAAGATCAACAGCCATTTCCCCGGCGTCAACACCCTGGAGATCGTGCTGGAGGCGAAGGACCAAAAGGACCCGCAGCGCGTCGCCCGCCAGGCCGACACCGTGATGACGATGTTACGCCTGCAGGGCCTGATGGAGCAGGGCACGGCACCGCCGCGGGCCACCTTGTCATTCGGCGACTACCTGATGGAGGGCAACCGCCTGTTCTCCGGCGGCAACCCGAAATGGCTGCCGCTGGATCCCGACAACACCTCCACCAACGCGGCCGCCACTGCGGTCACCATGGGCTCCAGCGCCAAGGCGTTCTCCCACGTGATCGACTTCAACCAGGAGAACGCCACGGTCTCGCTCTGGTACAAGGACAACAAGCAGGAGACGGTCGATGCCGCGCTGAAGGCCGCGACCGCTGCGGTAAACGAGGTCGGCCGGGATCACCCCAAGTTCCGGGTCTGGCTGGGCACCGGCACCATCGCGCTGCAGCAGGCCATGAACAACGTGGTCGAGCGCTTCCACTGGGTCATCATCGGCTTCCTCAACCTCGTGATCCTGCTGGGCTGCAGCCTGGCCTATCGCTCCTTCGTTGCCGGCCTGATCCTGCTGATCCCGGTCAACCTCGCCAACTTCATCATCCAGGCCTCGATGCACTTGATGCACATCGGCCTGGACATCAACTCGCTGTTGGTGGCGGCCATCGGCGTGGGCGTCGGCATCGACTACGGCATCTACCTGTTGTCGCGCATCTGCGAGGAGTACCACGCCCACGACCACAACTGGGGCCGCACCCTCACCGCTTCGCTGACCACGACCGGCAAGGCCATCTTGTTCACGGCCACCATTATGTTGGTCGGCATCCTCCCCTGGTACTTCCTGTCGGGGCTCAAGTTCATGGCCGACATGGGGATGCTGCTGGTGCTGACCATGCTGGTCAACATGGTGCTGGCGCTGGTGGTGCTGCCGCTGTTGGTGTGGCTGGTCAAGCCCGGCTTCGTGGCACGCAAGGATCTGTTCGTAGGCGAGGGCGTGGACCTGTCGCAGTTCACCGCCGGTGACGATGCCTTCAACGAGCCACGCCTGGCGGGTGTCGCGTGAGCCACGCGTCCGAGACCTTGCCAATGACCCCCTATTCAACGCCTGCCAGCAGTCTGCGCCTTTGGCTGGCGGTCCCCCCGCGGGCGCCGGGAATCCAACTGACGTGCCGAGTGAGGAGAGTGTGATGCGTATCCGTAAATACGATATCGATTACAGCCGTCGCCTGTTTCTGTCACGGACCGTTCAGGGCGCATTCGCAACTGGAGTGCTGGCGCCGCTGTGGCCGCTGATCGCCAAGGGCGACACGAGCAAGGCCTACCCGGACGAGATCACCTCGGTGGAGATGTACACCAAGGGCAAGGTCAAGACCGGCGACGTGCTCACCGCCGATAACGTCGACGCCGTAAAGGACCTGCTCGACCCCATTACCTTCAGGCAGGTCAAGGAAATGGGTCGCAGGATCAAAATCGCGCCGACGGTACAAGATCCAACCTTACTGTTCCCACCGGCGTTCCTGGAAGCCACCTTGCGGAACAAAGGCAAGGCCAAGCTCGACGCCGACGGCAATATAGTCGAGGCGGCTTCCGGCAATCCTTGGCTCGGCGGCCTGCCCTTCGCCGAAGCGCAAAGCGGTCTGGAGGCGGTCGCCAACCTGACCCTGTCCTGGGGCCGGCACGACTACTCGCAATACCCCATGCGCCAGTGGGATATCGGGCCGGACGGCAAGCTGGCCTACCAGTACGACTTCGCGTGGGTTGAGCTGCAGGTGCAGTCACGCATCGATAACACTGTGTTCCGGGGCAAGAAAGACCTGCTGCGCCTGTTTTCGCTGTGGTTCACGTCCCCACAGGATGTGGCCGGCACTTCCTTCCTCACCAACTGGTACTACGACCAGCGCAAGTTCCCCGACCTGTACGGCTACCTGCCCGCCTTCAGGCGCGTCCGCCAATTCCCCACCAACCAGCGCTTTGAGCCCCTGCTCCCCGGCATCACCTGGTTCCTGTCCGACGCCTGGGGGGCGGGCGATCCGATGCTGACCTGGGGCAACTACAAAGTCGTCGGCCGCCAGCCCATGCTCGGCGCCGTCAGCCAGAACTGGAATGGCTCCAAGCCCGGCTGGCAAATGGGTGCCCACGGCGGCCCCAAGGGCCAGACCTTCTGGGATACCAACTTCTCCATGTGCCCCGAATGCATCGTCGTGGAAACCGAACCCACCGGCTATCCCAGAGCTCCCGTCGGTAAGAAACGGCTGTGGATCGACGTGCGCAACCAGCAACTCGTTGCCTACAACAGCTTCGATCGGCGCGGCGAGATCTGGAAATCCGTGGAGCTGGGATGCAGCCGCATGCAGGACGGCAACGCCGCCGTCAAGGACCCGAAGGGCAATTACGAGTGGACCTGGACGCATTTCCACATTCACGACATCCAGTCCAACCGCATGAGCCGAATTCTGCACGCCCCGTCTCTTGCCGGTGGCCACAAGTCGCAATTCTCGGACAACGGGGTCGACGTTTATAACAAGTACCTCACCAACCAGGCCATCACGCGGCTGGGGCAGGCGTGACCTGCAACCATCTACTGTGCGCCGGCTTGGTCATGGGCGCCGGCATGCTGTCTGGCGGAGCCGACGCCGTTGCGACGCCGCAAATCGTGCCCGTGGTCACGGGCACGGCGCACCAGGCCTTGTTCGCGGTGTCGACCTACGGCAATGCCGGAATCGCGGTCGGCGCCGCCGGGGCCATCCTCGAGAGTCGCGATGCAGGCAAAAGCTGGAAGGCGGTGACGCCCGCGCCGACGCCGTTGTCCCTGCTCGGCGTCTCGGGGAGGCAAGGGCATGCCATTGCGGTGGGGCAGTTGGGCACGGTGCTGGTGAGGGACAGCGCCGGCAAATGGGTCAAGGCGGACGCCAGCACCACCACCCGCCTATTCGGCGTCAGCGTTAACGCCAGCGGCGAGGCGGCCGCCGTCGGCGCGTTCGGCACCATCATCCATTCCAGCGACGGCGGCAAGACCTGGACTACGGCCGCGCCGGACTGGAACGGCTACGCCGAGAACGGCGAACAGCCGCATCTCTACGACGTCGACGTCGACGACAAGGGCGTCATCACCGCGGTCGGCGAGTTCGGCCTGATCCTCCGCAGCGCCGACGGCGGCAAGAGTTGGAAGACGCTGCACAAGGGCGACGCCTCGCTGTTTGCATTGGAGCTGTCCGACGACGGCTCCGGTTATGCCGTGGGGCAGAGCGGCGCGGTCCTGCACAGCAGCGACCGCGGTGCCACCTGGAACGAGGTCAAGGTCGGCAGCCGCGCCATCCTGCAAGGCGTACACGCCACGGCGGACGGCAAGGTGCTGATTACCGGGCTGCACGACATGCTGCTCAGCCGCGATGCCGGACAGTCCTGGTCGCACCTCGACGGCGCGGACATCAGCTCCACCTGGTACGAGGGCGCCGCTGGCGGCCCCGGGGCTTTGCTGGCGGTGGGGCATTCGGGACAGATCATCCAAATCATCGACTGACTAAGAGCTGTGCGATTCCGTACTCAACAAAGAGGGCAAGGCATGGGAAAAAGAGACAAGTTGGGATGGACCGGTGTGGGAATTCTGCTGATCGCAGGCGCGGCGCAGGCGCAGGACGACAGCGCAGCAAGTAGTCGCGCCGATGCCGATTCCGGCAGCGGTTGGTTTCGGGGCCTGGACGTGACATTCGGCGGCTTCGTCCGGGCGGAAGCCGCGGTCAAGACCGACGATCAGCAGAACGCCAACAACCAGCGCGGCAATCCGTTCGACCGCATCAGCGTGGCGCGGCAGGCTTATGTGCCACCCTACGCGGCGGGAGTGCTGGGCATACCCCCCACTGGACTGACCTGGACCTCGATCCCGGTGTCGAATGTTCCGGGGGCCATCACCGGCTCGGACAGCGTACAGCGCCCGATCGACCCGTCCAACAACGCTTTCAATTGGCACGTACTGCGCGCCGAGGGTGAGCTCGGGGTCAAACTCACCAATGACCTGAAGTTCATTGCGCGAGTGAGAGCGCTCGGTGACTTCGGCCACTACGGCAATTTCGACGGCAGCAGCCTGGGCGGCATCAACGGCGGCATCACCGGCGGCGACCCGGCGTTGTACGGCGGCGCGCCCAATTACTTCGACTATCGGGTGGACGGGAGCAAGCGTCCTAATCCCCTGGAATGGGGCGGCCGCAACTACATGGTCGATTTCCCGACCCTGGTCCTGGACTACAACCACGGCCCGCTGAACGTGCGCGTGGGTAACCAGGCCATCGCCTGGGGACAGGCCATCTTCTTCCGCGTGTTGGATGTGGTCGATGGCCTCGACCTACGGCGGCACTCGGTGCTCGACTACGCGCAGGAGGAATTTTCCGACAAGCGCGTGCCGGCCCTTGGCGCGCGCATCGGCTACCAGGTCACCGACGACATCCTGGCCGACGCCTACGTGCAGAAGTTCCAGCCCACGGTCTACGGCAATCCGAACACGCAATACAACGTCATCCCGGTGCAGTTCACCGTCCATGATCGTTACTCGGACGGCGGCTACGACAAGTGGGACAAGCTCAGCGCCGGCCTGCGCCTGAAGGCGAACTTCGGCCAGTGGGGCTTCCAGGCCATCGGCGTGCGCCGCTACAACCCCGACGGCGCGATCCGCTGGAGCGCCTCAGGAGTGAACAAGGATCTTCCCAGCACCACCTCCGGCAACGCCGCGAACGGTCTTGGGGTGGTGGTGAACGCTGCCAACGGCGGCCATGCTGGGCCGTTCCTGGCACAGACGCCGTTCGAAGCCTCGCCGGGGGGCGTCTACTCGGCAGCGGAATGGTTCCACTACGCCGGCCTGGTGCGTCTCGACGGCATCGGGGCTCTCAACGCCGCGGTCAACGATTTCGCACCGGCTACCGCCAAGGTGTTTGCCTCGCCGGCGGCCAACTATGCCGAGGCCTACAACGAGTTGAATTCGTTCTTCATCGCGGCAGGCGGGTCGCTGCGCGGTCACATCGAGCGCGAGTACTTTCAGGAAACCGTGCTCGGCGCGGGCGTGAGCTACGTCACCGAGGGCGAGCCGGGCTCGATGCTCGATCAGCTGATCATCAACCTCGAGGCCAGCTATGTCCCGGAGCGGGTTTATACCAGTCCTACTCTGGGCAAGGACTTCCTGCGCGAGAATGCCTCGGTCGGCGCCCTGGTTGTGGAGAAGAACTACCGCTTCTCGCAGTCCTTCCCGGCGACCTACCTGGTGTTCCAGTACATGTTCCGCACGCACGATGACTTGTTCGGCCGCTCGCTGCGCGGCTATGGTGCCACCGACACTTACAGCCCCGGCGCCACCACGGGCACTCCCGGTGTCCACCATGCCAACTACCTGGCGTTCGCCCTCCAGCAGCCGTTCCCGCAGGACATCTACCGCATCGGCCTCGCCGTACTGGCGGATCCCCGCGGCGGCATCCTGGTGCAACCGGGCCTGCAGTACAAGCCGAGCGGCCACTGGGCGATCGACGGGTTCTACACCTACATCAGCGACCGTCTCGGGGGCAACCCGAACAACAACGTGATGGGCGGAATGGGATTCGGTAACGAATTCTCGCTTCGCGTCGCTTATCAGTTTTAGGTTGGCAGTCCGCACACGTGCCACTGCCTCTGAAGCTGCACGTGCCTTCCGGCCGGCGACCGTTGTCGCCGGCTTTCAATGGAGCGGGCCATGCGTATACGTCGATATGACCACGACTACAGCCGCCGCTATTTCCTAAAGCAGACGGCACGGGGAGCGCTGTCGGCCGGCGTGCTGATGCCGCTTTGGAAAGCACTGGCGCAGAGCGGCGAGGCAGCCAAGGCCTATCCCGACGAGCTGTTGTCGATCGAGTCCTATACGAAGGGTCGCATCAAGACCGGCGACGAGATCACCGCCGCCAACGTCGAGCTGGTCAAGGAGCTGCTGGAGCCGATCAAGTACCAGCAGGTGGCCAGGCTGGGCCGGCGCCTGAGGGTAGCGAAGACCACCAGCGAGCTGATGCGCCTGAGTCCCTGGGAATATCTCGAGGCCACCCTGCGCAACCAAGGCAAGGCGAAGTTCGACGCGCGGGGCAACGTGGTCACGGCCGACGGCAAGCCCTGGATCGGCGGCAATCCGTTTCCGAACCCGCAGTCCGCAGTGGAGCTGTTTGCCGGCCTGACCCTGAGTTGGGGACGCCACGACGCCTCGTTCCATGCCATCAAAGAATATGACCTGTCCGCCGACGGCGACCTGCGCTTCAGCTACGAGTGCGGCTGGGCCGAGCTGTCGCCGATCGGGCGGGTCAGTATCGACCCCAAGCCCTACTGGCCCGGGCACGAGGACAAGCTGCGCTTCCAGTCGGTGTTCTTCCAGACCCCGGACAGCGCCAAGGGCACTTCCTTCCTCAACATCTGGGCCTACGACCAGAGCACCTTCCCGGAGCTGTACGGCTACGTGCCGGCGTTCAAGCGCATGCGCCAGTTCCCCACCGACCAGCGCTTCGAGCCGTTGATCCCGGGCTCGACCCTATATCTGTCCGACGCCTGGGCCGCGGGCGATCCGCTCTATACCTGGGGCAATTACCGCATCGTCGGCCGTGGCCCACTGCTGGCCGCGGTGTCCGGCGGCTGGAACGCCGGCCACCCCAACTGGGAGCACGGTACCCACGGTGGCCCCAAGGGCAAGACCTTCTGGGACACCACGGTGGAACTGGTGCCGGAGGCCATCGTGGTGGAAGCCGAGCCAGTGAGATTCCCGCGGGCTCCGGTGAGCAAGAAGCGCGTCTGGTTCGACGCCCGCACCCAGCTGCCGATCGGCATGGTGTCCTTCGACCGACGTGGCGAGCCTTACCGTTCCTTCGATGGCGCCTACGGCCTGTACGAGGCGGACGGCAAGTCGTTCATGGACGGCAAGCACCCTTACTGGTCCTGGGGGCATGTGCATGCCTTCGATATCCAGACCGGTTCCATGAGCCGCCTGGAGCAGGTGCGCAACATCTCCGGCGGCCACGCTACCAAGGTCAATGACGCGGGGATCTACGAGAAATACCTGACCAATGCGGCCCTGATGCGGCTGGGTGCCTAGCTAACCCAACTTGAGCAGTTGGGCTCCCGTTCTGCGTGATTTCGAGCCGCCGGGAGTAATCAGATCGGGCACTTACGTGCGCCGTTCGTGGCGACTTTCAAGGGGAGTGACGTGAGTACGACCTCGCAATTTATGGAAACGCGCGACTGGCTACTGAGCCGGCGCGAGGACATAGGAGGCGCGCAGCGCGAATTCCGTTGGCCGCGTTTCGAGCGGTTCAACTGGGCGGCCGACTACTTCGACGTCATCGCTGACAACAATCCGGACACGGCACTGCGCGTCGTGGATGACCGGGGCAACGATCAGTCGCTGTCGTTTGCGGCGCTGTCATGCCGCTCCTCTCAGGTAGCGAACTTCCTTCGAGCGCACGGCATCGGCCAGGGCGATCGCCTCCTCATCATGCTGGGAAACTGCGCGCCACTGTGGGAAACGATGCTTGCGGCGATCAAGCTGGGCGCGGTCATGATCCCGACCACGACGCTGCTCGAGCACGACGATCTGCGTGACCGGCTCGAGCGCGGCGGCGTCAAGGCGATCGTGACCCATGGGCATCTGAGTGAACGATTCGCGCAAATTCCCGGTGCACCGGTGCGGATCGCGGTTGGGGAGAGCGCTCCGGGCTGGATTCCTTATGCGCAATCACACGCCGCTCCGGAGCGGTTCGCGCGCGTGCCGACACGGGCAGACGATCCGCTGCTGTTGTACTTCACCTCCGGCACGACGACCCGTCCGAAGCTGGTTGCGCATACCCACGCGAGCTATCCGATCGGACATCTGTCTACGATGTATTGGCTCGGATTGAAGCCGGGAGACGTGCATTTGAATTTGAGCTCGCCCGGCTGGGCAAAGCACGCCTGGTCGTGCTTTTTTGCACCCTGGAACGCACAGGCGAGCATTGTCGTCTATCAATTCGAGCGCTTCGATGCGCGCGCTCTGCTGGACCAACTGGCGCGCTGTCAGGTCACGACGTTCTGTGCGCCCCCCACGGTCTGGCGGATGCTGATCCAGCAGGATCTCGCGAGTTGGCGTATGAGTCTGCGGGAGCTGGCGAGCGCGGGCGAACCGCTGAACGCGGAGGTGATCGAGCAGGTGCGCGCCGCCTGGGGTCTCACCATTCGCGATGGCTTCGGACAGACCGAGACAACCGCGCAGATCGGTAATTCACCCGGCCAGCGACTCAAGCCCGGATCGATGGGCAGACCGCTTCCCGGCTGTCCGATCGTGCTAATCGACAGCGAAGGTCGGGTCGCAGACGAGGGCGAAATCTGCATCGATCTCGCGCAGCGGCCGCTCGCTCTGATGAGCGGCTATCTGGACGATCCGCAGCGCACGGCCGAAGTCATGCGCGATGGCTACTATCACACCGGCGACATTGCTTCACGGGATAGCGAAGGTTATCTCACCTACATCGGCCGCACGGACGATGTATTCAAGTCCTCCGATTACCGCATCAGTCCGTTCGAGCTCGAAAGTGTGTTGATCGAGCACCCGGCGGTGGCTGAAGCGGCGGTCGTGCCAAGCCCCGACCCTCTGCGTCTTGCCATCCCGAAGGCGTTCGTGGTGTTGGCGGAAGGTTACGCGCCCGATGCGGCCACAGCGCAATCCATCTTCGAGCATGTTCGTGGGCGGATCTCGCCCTACAAGCGCATCCGGAGACTGGAATTTGCGCCGTTGCCCAAGACGATTTCCGGCAAGATTCGCCGCGTGGAACTGCGTGCTGCAGAGCACTCACGCGCTGGCGGTGAGCCCCGCCGTCCGCAGGAATTCTGGGAAGAGGATCTACCGACTCTTGCGGTGGGGCGTACGAAATGAGTGCGATCATCCGGAACCCAGTTATGTCAGCGGAAGCAGCCCGCAGCCGTTGCTGTATCGAACGGTAGCCACACGCTCGTGCTGGCGGCGCGGCAGTGGCCGGAACGCGAGGCGCTTGTCCTTCGTCACGATTGGCGGCCCGTTCATCCATCTCACGAATGTGGCTCTGCCTGCGCGAGTGCCTCACGCATCATTAACGTGGCAGAAGCCAACAGCACGGGCACACAGAAGCACCAGATGCCAATCCATGCATACGCCAGTGCACCGCCAGCACAGCCTGTTGCAAATACCAGGACGCTGGCGCTCATCCGCCGGATACGCGTTCGCACCTCAGGCGCGAGCTGCGCGTGCTGGTGAGCCAGCCAGTCCGCAAGGTCGATCATGATCTGAGTGGTGTTGCCGGTCATGATCGTCAACGGCGGCGACTTGGATAAGTGGATCCGCTGTGCGGCGTTTACGATGGCCATGGCGGATACCAGCGTCAGCCCGACGGTCAAAGCTGGCGCTCCATTCACGTTGCCAAAAGGTCCGAACCTCGCGGCAACCAGCGCGGCCACTGCCAGCAAGGCCGTCTGCAGGATGAGCATGGTTCGCAGGACTCGAAGGCCGCGGGCCTCGAGGCGCAACGCCACGAGCCTCGTGACAACTATCACGGCACAGAAAACCGGCAGCGCGAGCAACTTGGCGAGCGCACCGGACGTTCCAAGGACCAGCGCTGCGCCCAACGTGACGAAGTTGCCGGTCACGTGAGACGTAAAGAGTCCCTTGAGCGCAAGATATCCCGCGGCATCGACGTACCCGGCGTTGAGGCCCAGCGCACCGGCAAGTGAAAATCGCATGGTCACCACCCGAATCGCAGCTCGACGTTCACATAGTTCGCATTCATCCCTCCGGCTCGCCGGAGCACATCGCCCACCTCATACTGGACCCCTTCGACTGCGGCGGCCCAGTTGCGGTTGATCTGCCATTCCGCACGCAGCTGCTCATAAACCCCGGTCCAATGACCTGGCAGTCCCGCTGTACCCCGGAGCGGCTCTGTTCGGTCTCACATAGACAGCGTCTTCCGTCGTCTGACGCCATTGCAGGCCCAGTCTAGCGATGAGCTTTAGGTTGTGCACGGGTCCCAATTCGAACGACGGCCGCAGGTGAATGAGGTTCGCGTACGTTGGAGTGCTCATCAGCGTGAAGTAGTTACGCGTTGGGGAACAGCGGATTGAAGGTTCCGATCGTCCGATCTTCGCGACGTCGATCGCCGGAGGCCAGATCGACCTGCAACCCAATGCGGGGACTCCAACGAGCGTGCTCAAACGTGTATCCGCAGGTCACGTCGAGGAAGTGACGGTTGGAAGTTTTCGAGCGACACTGTGTGGGTCTTGAAGGAAGCGCCTGACAACTTGTCAAATAGGCATATGGCGTGTCAGTCGGACTGCAGGTTAAAAAAACGGCCGGCGAACCTGAGGTCGCCGGCCGAAAGGAAGCGTGCTGCGGACGCAAGGGGGGTGCGCGCAGCACGCTGGGGGCTCTAGAATGGATCGCCCTCGGCTCGAATGTGCAACGGCTGAACGCTGAGAACTCCCGCAACAGCCACGCGAATACTGCGCAGCGCTGCCTGCGGGACTGCGCAAAAGCTTTCGACCTGATAACTACGGTGCTCCCCCTGTAAACACCACTCGCAGAAGTGCTCACAGTTGTTGCTTAACACGCGATAACGGTTCTCACCTACACGGGAACGAGCGCGGCGAATCACGTCAGGGCACGCGAAGCGAGGCAGCTCGTGGGTTCTGACCCAGGTGCGTCGTCCACCCGTGAAACGAGCAAGAGAAATCTCTTCCACCGGTCCCCGCAGCAGGCGATGCCCGAAGCCCCCGTAGTGAATGATTCTGCCGCCGCCGACGTAGATGCCGTGATGGGCAAAGCAGAGGCGCGGACTGACAAGGTGTGAGCCCAGCGGGGGTTCCTCGTTGTGTGCCAGAAGTCTGTCATTGCGGGTCACCATCTTGGGAGGCAGGGTGTCACGCAAGGTGGCGCGCGGGATTGGAACATCCTGCGCAGATTTTGCATCGTCCTGCAACACGCCCGCTGGTACCGGCTATGCAGCGTTGAAGCGGAAGAACGCGCGTATCCGTTGCAATAGCTGACTGCTGGGGCCCACGCTTTCCGTCGCCCGCACGGCTACGGTTCGATTCAGGAGATCCAGGCCACGGCGCGCGGATTTGTCGAAGGCGGCCGCCAGATCCGCGTTGGCCGCGAGCAGCGGCGCTATTGCATCGCGTGAAAGATGATGGATGTAGCAGTGCGTTCGGGCTCGGGCTGTCGCGGCGTGCGGCGCACCCGTAGGTAGGCAGACTTCGCCAATGTAGTCACCTGCCCCTAGATTGCCCAGGCGTCGCGCAACCTCGCCGCTCACGCGATTTGCGATCGTGGTGGAGCGCGAAATACAGAATGGCAACTATCACGCGGGCACTCAAGAGCCACCATGTCACCGCAAACGCGCGCAGCCACATTGCGGGCGCATTCAGTGATCCCATGGCGGGCAGCGCGATTGGCGTTATGTGATGCTCATTGAGCACCAGGCTCGCCGCGAGCAGGCAGACAACGTCGAAAGGTATACGCGCGCCTTGCGGCAGCTTGCGTAGGCCGAGAATGACCGCGATGGTGATTCCGAAGATTCCGGCGGAGACGAGTATCGAAATCATTTGAACTGTTGGTTGGATGCAGATCGGGGCTGACATTGTGTACTGCTCCGGCAGCCGAAAATATCGTCCGGCTCTTAACACCGCAGGCTTCGACAAAACCAGGTCGCTTATTTCCAAGTCGCCGCCCCGGCCTTCCATGGATTATCAGTGGCGTGCAACAGCAGTCGGCCGTTGCGAATGCGCCCACCGCGCAAGGAGTCCCAATGCTCAAAGGCTACAACGTGCCGCGCTCGCCCCTGGGTCGGGCCGCCATCGACCCACCGCGACTGTGGCATTGCTCGAGCGACGTGCCGGCCGTTGAGTTCTGGGCCGACCCGAAGGTTACCGCCAGCATGCTCCCCCAGGGCTTGAGCCCCGATCCCCAGCGCAACGGACACGCCTGCGTGATGCTTCTCGACTGGCAATTCACGGCAGGTCACGACGAGTACCTGAATCCCGCGCGTTATCAGTACAGAGGCCTTTGTACTCATCGATGTCGCCTGGAATCAGCAACCCGTGAGGTTTTGTCCATTTGTCTTCGCGGACAACGACGCCGCGCTGGCGCGCGCTTGGATCCGGGGATTTCCCAAGAAAATCGGCAGCATCTTCCAGACGCGCAACTTCGCAGCTCCCAGCCCGGCGGCTGCTCCAGTCGTCGCCGGCGCACGCTTTCGCAGCCGGAATCAAGGGGACTCGCGTCGAGAAACCCGAGGATCTGCACGCAGCCGTGCGAGCCGCACTCGAGCATGACGGCCGGTGCTCGTGGACGTCGGGAGCGAGGACCAGAAGCTCGTCATGCCGCCCGTGACGACATTCGACAAGGCGCATCACTTCGGTGGGTTCATGCTCAAGGCGGTGTTGGGTGGCCGCGCCGCGCAGTTGATCGATCTGGCAAAAGTCAACCTTCTACGCTGATATGGAGAGGCCCTAAATGACAACCCAGCCCGCAGACATCAAACAGCGCAAACCGCTGCCGGCCCCGAATGTGGATTTCTATGAATTGGCCGAGACGCTTCCTGCGGACGAGCGCGCGACGCTCAAGCAGGTGCGCGAGTTCATGCAGAGCAAGGTCGCACCGATCATCAATAAGTACTGGGCTGAGGATGCGTTCCCCTTCGGCATCCTGCCGGCTCTCAAAGAGCTGAACGTCATGGGCGCGGGGATGCAGGGCTATGAATGCCGCGGTGGCAGCGCACTGCTGTTCGGACTCATCGCGATGGAACTGGCGCGCTTCGATGCTTCGATCGCGACGTTCGTCGGCGTCCATAGTGGGCTTGCGATGGGCTCCATCTATCTCGGTGGCTCGGAAGAGCAAAAGAGACAGTGGCTGCCGCCGATGGCGCGCATGGAGAAGATCGGCTGTTTCGGCTTGACCGAGCCGCTGGTGGGTTCCGGCGCGAGCGGCGGGCTGACGACGACCGCAAAACGGGCAGGCGACAGCTGGATCTTGAACGGCCAGAAGAAATGGATCGGCAACGCCCCCTGGTGCGATGTGTCGGTCATCTGGGCACGCGACCTGGCCGATAATCAGGTCAAGGCCTTCATTGTCGAAAACAAATCCACTCCGGGTTTCAGTGTCGAGAAGATCCAGAACAAGATCGCGCTGAAGGTCGTGCAAAATGGCTTGATCACTCTGGATAACTGCAGAATACCCGAGGCGAACCGGCTGCAGCAGGACAGCTCCTTCCGCGATGCGGCCAGGGTCTTGCGCATGACGCGCTTTCTCGTGGCGTGGGAAGCAACCGGATGCCAGATGGGCGCCTATGAGCATGCCGTGAAGTACGCTCAGGAGCGCATGCAGTTCGGCAGGCCGATCGCCTCCTTCCAACTCGTACAAGACCTCATAGCCAGGATGCTCGCCAACGTCACGTCCTGCCAATGCATGGTGGGTCGCATGGCGCAGCTACAAGCCGAAGGCAAGATGACTGACGCGCACGCCGCGCTCTCCAAAGCATTCACGACGGCGCGGATGCGCGAGACCGTGGCCTGGGCCCGTGAATTGTGCGGCGGCAACGGCATTTCGCTCGACTATGACGTCGCCCGTTTCTTCGCAGATTCCGAGGCTCTCTATTCCTACGAGGGCACGTATCAGATGCAGAACCTGATCGTCGGCAAGGCTGCGACCGGGCTCAGCGCCTTCCTGTAACGGGCCGCCCGGAACCATCACGTGCCTGCCGATCCACCGGAGACTCGCTAATGATTTCCCCAGCAATACCACCAGCCGAACTCGAAAATGTTCTCTACGAGAAGCGCGGACCCATCGCCTATGTGACTCTCAATCGCCCCAAGGTTCTCAACGCGTTGAATCAAGGCGCGTGGGACGACCTGAAGACCGCTTTCGAGCGCGTGCGGGATGATGATGCTGTGCGCGGAGCCATTCTTACGGGAGCCGGCGACAAGGCATTCATCGCCGGGGAGGACATCAGCGAGCTCGCCCGCGCAACAGCGCTGGACGCGGAGAAGTCAACCCGCAGCGGACAGGCGGTCCTCGACCTGATCGAGAATGTGGGCAAGCCGGTCATCGCGGCGGTGAACGGTTTTGCCCTCGGTGGAGGCTGCGAGACCGCGATGGCCTGCACCATCAGGGTGGCGGCGGAACACGCGAAGTTCGGTCAGCCCGAGGTCCGGTTGGGAATTCCCCCGGGAGCTGGAGGAACGCAACGATTGCCCCGGCTCGTCGGCAAGGGTCGCGCGCTGCAGCTCATCCTTTCCGGCGAAATGATCACCGCGCAGGAGGCCTGGCGCATGGGGCTCGTGAATGAAGTGGTGCCCGCCGCGGACCTGCTCGCACGCTGTGAGGCAATCCTGGCACAGATCCTGGCGAATGCCCCGGTCGCCGTGCGTTTCGCGCTCGAGGCGGTCAACAAGGGCCTGGAGACGAGCCAGTCCGCCGGGCTATTGCTCGAGGCTTCCCTGTTCGCCATCTGCGCTGCCACGGCCGATAAAACGGAAGGTACGGCGGCTTTCCTTGCCAAGCGTCCGCCGCGCTTCCAGGGCCGCTGAATCCAAGCGACCCGCTATTTCTGGAGTCATTCATGACAGCCGACAACATCTTTTCGGGACTGAAGGTCGTGGATCTTGCGAGTTTCATCGCAGGTCCGGGCGCTGCGGTCATCCTCTCCGATTTTGGCGCCGACGTGATCAAAGTCGAACCGCCGACCGGCGATCTGTGGAGAATAGGGTACAAGATCCCGCCGCAACCGCGCGCCAAGGATAACTATCCCTGGCACCTGAATAATCGCAACAAGCGCGGCCTGGCGCTCGATCTGAAATCACCGCGCGCCACCGAGGTCCTGCAACGGCTCGTAAAGTGGGCGGACGTACTGATCGTCAACACGCCACATCCGGCGCGCAAGCGACTCAACCTGGCCTACGAGGATGTGGTGCAATGGAATTCCCGCCTCATCTACGCGGACGTCACAGGCTATGGCGAGAAGGGCCCTGACGCCGACCTCCCTGGCTTTGACATCACGGCATACTGGGCTCGAAGCGGCTTGCTTTCTCTGACGCGGGACGCCGGTGCCCCACCAACACTACCGGTGACTGGTAGCGGGGATCACGCTACCGCCGCAAACCTGTATGCCGCGATCGTTACGGGGCTATACCGGCGCGAGCGGACGGGACAGGGCTCATACGTCACCACCTCGCTTCTCGCCAGCGGCGTTTGGGCTAGTGGTGTTTCCATTCAGGCTGCTCTTTGCGACGCCACGTTTTTCCCATTGCACGATCGGCTGAAGCCGCCGAACGCGACTTTCAACGTGTATCGGGCTGCCGATGACCAATGGTTCGTCATCGTTCTCACACCTGACAAGTGGCAAGCGTTGTCCGGTGCCATCGCGCGCCCCGATCTGCTGACGGATGAGCGGTTCGCGGACCCAGGGAAGCAGGCCGCGAACTCGGCTCAGCTCACCGCAGTGCTCGATGCAGTGTTCGGCTCGCAACCGATGGCCCATTGGCGCGCGGCATTCGACAAGGCCCATCTCACATACGGGATCGTGCGAGCACCGGGTGAGGTGGTCAAGGACCCTCAGTTGGCGGACAACGATATCGTCGTGCCGCTGGCGGATGCTGGAGGAAAGCTGACGACCACGATCAGCAGCCCAATCCAGATACAAGGGATCACCAAGGTACCCGCCCGGCGCGCCCCGGAGATCGGCGAGCACGGCGAGCAGGTTCTCACTCAACTCGGGTTCAGCGCCGCGGAAATCGACCGCCTGCGGGCGAGCGGTGCTGTGCCTCACTCCGCGAGGAAATCATGAGCCAGTCATCCGCGTCAAAGCAAACGCGCGCATCCGCAGCAGGACCGAAGGTAGGCCGCCTGTTCGTTCTCGACGCGAGCGGTGGTCGTGTCTTCTCGATGAATCCAGTCGGCTCGGATTCCAGGAATCTGGTCACCGGATGCCGTCTTCCGGACGGCATCGCGGTAGATACCGAGGCGGGACATCTCTATTGGAGTGACATGGGAGTTCCAAGCCGTAACGACGGCAAGATCGAGCGGGCGGATCTCGACGGAGGCAACCGTAAGACCATCATTCCGGAAGGGGCCACATTTACCCCGAAGCAGATACACCTGGATAGGACGAACAAAAAGCTCTACTGGTCCGATCGCGAAGGCATGCGGGTCATGTGCGCGAATCTCGATGGCTCGAGCATGGAGACACTGATCGAGACGGGCCGGGGCGATGCCGATCGCAGCAATCCATCGAACTGGTGTGTTGGGATCACTGTCGATGCGCAACGGGGACACTTCTACTGGACGCAAAAAGGCGCCGATAACGCGGAACACGGTCGTATCTTTCGCGCGGGTATCGGGATACCTGCAGGCCAGACGCCGGCAAATCGTACCGACGTTACCCTGTTGTTCGATGGCCTTCCGGAGCCGATAGATCTTGAGTTGGATCTGACGAATCGCTTCCTGTATTGGACCGATCGGGGCGACCCGCCGCGCGGTAACACCGTGAATCGCACACGAATCGACGGCAAGCTCCAGCAGCAAATTGTGCTCGGCGGTCTCATGGAGGGAATCGGCATTGCACTGGATCTGCCCGGCAGCCGGATGTTCGTGACCGATCTGGGCGGTTCGGTCTATTCGGCCCATCTCGACGGCTCGAACAAACAGACGCTGGCCATGGCGCAGGGAAACCTGACCGGGATCGCCTACGCTGAAATTTCCTCACAGGAGAAGTAATCATGTCCTTTGAAAAACCTGTTCGCCGTATTGCCATCGTCGGCACCGGAGTGATCGGCGCAAGCTGGGCGGCCTTGTACCTGGCGCGCGGCTTCGATGTCATCGCGACGGATCCCGCGCCGAACGCGGAATTCAACCTGCGCAAGTATGTCGATGATGCCTGGAAGCTCCTGACGAGCATTGGTCTAGCGTCCAATGCTGCGCGCACTCGTTTGAGCTTCACCGCGGACATGCACAAGGCGCTCGCGAGCGCCGACTTCGTGCAGGAGAATGGTCCGGAGCGCCCGGATTTCAAGATCAAACTGTACGCCGAGATGGACGCGGTGACGCCTCCCGACTCACTGATCGCCTCGAGCTCCTCGTCGCTGACCATGAGCGTCATCCAGTCCCAGTGCCAGCATCCCGAGCGCTGCGTCATCGGACATCCCTTCAACCCTCCGCATGTCATTCCGCTGGTCGAGGTCGTCGGAGGCGAGAAGACATCGCCCGCCGCCATTCAACAGGCGATGGCGTTCTACAGAGCCATCGGCAAGAAAGCCATTCTGTTGCGTAAGGAAGTTCCCGGGCATGTCGCCAACCGGCTCCAGGCGGCCCTCTATCGCGAGGTCTTGTATCTCATCGAGCAGGGCGTCCTCAGCGTGGCTGACGCGGATGATGCGGTTAGCTGGGGCCCCGGACTTCGTTGGGGAGTGATGGGCCCGAGTCTGCAATTCCACCTCGGCGGTGGCGCGGGCGGTATCCAACATTTCATCGAGCACCTGCTGCCTGTGATGTCCTCTGGCTTGTGGAAGGCACTCGGCAGTCCGAGCGTCACGCCGGAGCTAAAACAGACATTGACCGATGGCGTGCTGCAGGAGGCGGGCAAGCGCTCGGTGGCGCAACTTGCGGAGGCCGAAAATGAGGTGCTCCTCGGGCTGCTGCGCCTGCGTGCCCAGCGCGGCTGAGGGGGGGCATCGCCATGCATCCGCGAGTCGTGATCCTGGGTGGCGGGTTTGCCGGCGTCGCAGCGGCACGTGAGCTCAAGGACCTCGATGCCGAGGTCCTGCTGATCGACCGGCGCAACCATCACATCTTTCAGCCGCTACTCTATCAGGTGGCTACCGCGGTGCTTGCACCTGCGGAAGTTGCCGCACCGCTGCGGCAACTCGCGAAGCACCAGGCAAACCTGTCTGTCATGATGGGCGAGGTTGACGAGATAGATGTCGCTTCGAAGCTGGTGCGCGTAGCCCCGCCAGGGTTGGCAACGCGGACGGTAGCCTTCGACTATCTCGTTGTTGCAACTGGCGTGCATCCGACGTACTTCGGGCACGATGAGTTCGCGAAGTTCGCGCCAAGCCTGAAGACCCTCACGGACGCCGAATTCATTCGTGCACGGGTTCTCGGCGCGTATGAGTTGGCGGAACTGGCGGATGATGCTGAGGCCAGGGCGCGGGCGCTCACCTTTATTCTGGTCGGCGCTGGCCCGACGGGCGTCGAGCTTGCAGCCTCCATTGCGCAGATGGCGCGCATCACCTTGCGCCGTAATTTCCGTCATGCTGACCCAGCCGACACGCGGATTCTGCTGCTCGAAGGCGCTCCACGCGTTCTGCCGAGCTTCAGCGAACGCCTGACCCAGAAGGTGGAACGACGGCTGGGAAAATTGGGTGTGGAGGTTCGGACCGGCGTAATGGTCGAGCGCGTTGATGAGCGTGGGGTGGTCGTTGCCGGGGAAAGGATCGAAAGCAACACGGTCCTGTGGACGGCGGGTGTGCAGGTGTCCCCGTTAATCAAGCAGTTGGGAGTGCCGACAGATCGCGCGGGCCGGGCCAGCGTCGGACCCCGGCTCAATTGTGAGGCCAATCCGGAGGTGTTCGTGATCGGTGATGCGGCTTCGGTTATTCAGGACGGGCACCCTTTGCCCGGAGTGGCGCAAGTCGCAATCCAGCAGGGACGTTTCGTCGGTGGCGTGATCGGCGCACACGTCCAGCAGCGACCCTTTCTGCGCACGTTCCGCTACCGGAACCGGGGCAACATGGCGGTCGTCGGCAGGAACTTCGCCATTCTCGAGCGCGGCCGGTTGCGTTTGAGCGGAGTTGCCACGTGGCTGCTCTGGGCGCTCTTGCACGTCATGTTCCTGCCCCAACTGCAGAATCGTCTGCGGGTTCAGATCCAGTGGCTGTGGAGCTACGTGACCGGACAACGCAGCTCGCGCCTGATTCCTGAGCCAAGAGTAGAAAAGCCCCCCATCACTGCGTTCCCGGAGAAACGCCGCCCTGACGTTACGCACGCGAAGTAGTACCATTTCCCGGCACCTTCCGGGGTTCACGATTGTGACTGCCAGCGATGACACCGCCAAAGGGGCCGTCTCCTTCGGCCCGTTTCGGCTCTATCCACACCTGAGACGCCTGGAGCGCGACAACCAGCGGGTGGACTTGGGAGGGCATGCTTTTGACATTCTCCGCATGTTGGTTGCCCGGGCCGGGCAGGTCGTCGGTAAGCGGGACCTGGTAACTGGCGCATGGGGATCCGTCGTAGTCGGCGACGGCAGCCTGAGACTCCAGATCAACGCGCTGCGTAAGGCGTTGGACGATAATTCGTTCGATCCGCGCTACATCCGCAACGTATCGGGCCGGGGATACTGCTTCATCGCCCCCGTGGCTGGTGCGGCCGCGCATCCGGAGCGGACTGCAACGAGAACCTCTGCGCCGGAGCTCGGCAAACTTCCGGCACAGCGGGCGCACATCGTCGGCCGCAAGCGAGCCGTGCAGGACATCATTGTGCTACTGGTTGAGTGGCGCTTTGTGACGGTAGTGGGACCCGGCGGAATCGGGAAAACGACAGTATCCCTGGCGGCTGCGCACGCCATGGGGAAGCAGTTCGATCCCGTCTGTTTCGTTGACCTGGGAGCATTGCGTGATGCGCGCCTGGTGCCCAGCGCAGTAGCGTCCGCACTCGGGCTCATGGTGTCTTCCGACGACCCGGGTCCCGGACTGCTGGCTCATTTGAAGGATCGCAAGGCGCTGCTGATTCTGGATAGCTGCGACCCGGTGATCGAGGCGGTAGCTTCGCTGGGGGAGCGCATTTTCGACGAGTGTCCGGACGTCGCCATTCTCACCTCTTGTCGGGAGCCGCTGCGCGCAGGATGTGAGCATCTCTACCCGTTGCCGTCGCTCGAAGCTCCAGCGGATTCAGGCATCATCACTGTCGCGCAAGCACTCACGTTCAGCGCCGTCGAATTGTTCGTTATGCGGGCAAAGGCCGCCTCGCCGCAGTTCGAGCTCGTGGAATCCAACGCCGCCGCCATCGCGGCGATTTCTCGCAAGCTCGACGGGATCCCGTTGGCGCTCGAGCTGGCGGCGGGCCGGGTAGCAGCCCTGGGACTCGAGACTACCGCCGGCTTACTCAACAGCCGCTTTGCCTTGTCATGGCAGGGCCGGCGGACGGCGCTCCCACGGCATCGTACGCTGGGCGCCGCACTGGCCTGGAGTGTCGAGCTGCTCGAGGAGAGCGAGCGCAGAATATTGATGAGCCTGTCTGTGTTCGCCGGTGCCTTTACGCTGGAAGCCGCGCAGGCGGTAGCGGGTGCGCCCGACGTGGATGCCGTGCGCATCGCCGAGACACTGGCGCGACTGGTCGAGAAATCACTGGTGAGCTCCATGCAGGGCCCAAGGGTGACGCGTTTCTGGCTGTTGGACACGACACGAGCGTACGCAGACGAACTGCTGGTCGGCAGTGGCCATCACCCCGAGGTGTCGCGCCGGCATGCCACGTTTCTGTGCCAGTTCCTGCAGCGCACCTACTCGGGCTCGACCGACTTCATCGAGGCCGAGGCCTGGCATTCCCACGCCGCGTATTTGAGCAATCTCCGGGCTGCCCTGGAGTGGACCGCCTTGCAGCCGGATCGCGAGTTGATGTCAGGCCTCGCCGCGGCGGCAGGTCCGTTTCTGCTCGACATGTCGCTCTTGGATGAATGCAGCCGGTGGGCGGCGCGCGGGCTGGAGGCTCTCGAGGAGTCTGCAAGCGGATTCCAGCGAGAAATGGAGTTGCAGGCCTCGCTCGGGTTGTCAATGATGTTTGCCCGCGGTATCACGGAGGAAGTGCGCAGCGCGCTCGAGCGCGCCCTGGAATTGGCGGAAAGGCTTGGGGACTCCTACAACGAGATGCGCATGCTCGGCGCTCTCAATAGCCTTCATCACCGGACCGGCGAGTTGCACAAGGCCCTCGCGCTCGCCCGGCGGGCCGACGCGGTCGCCGCGCGGCTGCAGGATCCAGCCTGTTCTGCGATGGCCAACTGGCTGTTGGGTATTTCCTGGCATCTGGTAGGCGATGAGGTGGCCGGATTGGAGTTGGCCAAGCAGGCGCTCGCGCGTCCTCCTTTGTCGAAGTTGGTGAATCGCGTCCGGTTCGGATTCGACGACCATCGGATCCGTTGCCTGTGCGCGTGGACGCGCTGCCTGTTTGTCCTGGGCCATCCGGACCAGGCCCGACGGGCCGTGGCGCGCGTCGTGGAGGAGGCGGGCCGGCTCGGGCACGCGGTGGCGCTCGGATTGGCGCTCGTCTGGTCGACACCGACCCTGATCTGGTTGGGGGATTGGGAGAGCGCGCAACAGGCGATCGACCGCCTGCAGACTCATGCGCGGCAGAACGGGCTGGAGGCTTATCAGGTACTGGGCCGGGGTCTGCAGGGGCATCTGCTCATCGAGCGCGGCGAGCTCGAGGCGGGCCTGGACCTGCTGCAGAGCTTCTACCAGATTCTCCAGGCCACGGGCTACGGCGTTTTACTGGCTGCGTGTTCGGTCCCATTGGCTTGGGGACTGGCGCAACGCGGGCGGTTGGATGAAGCGCTGCTGACGCTCGACAGGCAGATTGCGCGAATCGAAGCGGAAGGAGGCTCTTTCGACCTCGCGGAATTGTTGCGGGCCAAGGCAGCGATCCTGTTGACGCGCGCCCGTGGCCGTGAGGCCGACGCCGCGCTCCTCCTGTCCCGGTCGCTGGAGCAGGCGCGCAAGCAGTCGGCGCTGGCCTGGGAGTTGCGCTCGGCGACTACGTTGGCCTGGCTGCAAATCCGACAGGGGCAGGTGAGGGAGGCAGCTGCCGGTTTGAGTGCGGTCTATTCCAGATTCGAAGAGGGGTTCCAGACGGCCGACCTTGCAGCTGCCAGGAAACTGCTCGACTGGCTGGGCAGCCCCGATCCGGCGGCGTAGCGCCGCCCTATGACGGACGAAAGCACTCTGATCCGCATCCTTTCCATTGACGATCACAGAATACGCCTCAGCGGGCCCGCTGCTAAGCACACTCTGCGCCAAACTCGAGGGCAACAGAGCCAGGTGCTTCCACCTTAGGATAGAGAGCACGTGACACTTGCGCGCGACGCCAGGCCGCGGGAGTGGCGCCCGTGTGCTTTCTGAACCGCTTGCACAAATGCGCCTGATCGTTGAAACCGCACTTCAGGGCGATCTGGCTCAAGGGCGTGTTGCTTTCGAGCATGAGTTGCGAGGCGGCCTCTATCCGGCGGCTCAGCACATAGGCGTGCGGGGTAAGACCGAAACTGCGCTTGAACGCTCGCGAGAAGTGGGCCGCGGTGCGGAACACGAGTGCACTCAGGTCGGGTACCTTGATGGCTTGGGCAATGTTTCTCTCGATGTACTCCCGGACCCGGCTCGCCTGCCAGGGAAGCAGGGGGGCGGCGCCCTCGCAGCGTGCAGGCAGCGCCGCGGAATGCCCGATCTCCGCCATTAAGAGCGATGCTGCGCGAGCGATCGAGGATTTGGCCGCTTCCTGGGTCTGTCCGAGCTCCCGGTCCGCATCATTCAGGAGCGTGACTACGCGGCCAACCACCTCCTGGATGTGCATCAGGCGTACCGGGTTCCCGGGGCGGGCTTTCATCTCCAGCATCGAAACTGTGTCCACGGTCCTCTCCTGGCCTTCGGCAGCATCAAGGCGATTAGCGCCGTTATCGTCTGTTATCGTCTGTTAGATCTCTCCAACAGCGCGAAGGTCGACGGGATTCATCTGCTATCTTGGGTCCCAAGATAGACCAGCTTCTCCTGAACTTGAATCCCGAAATGCAGTGGATCAGAACTCACCCAAATTAGGTAAAACGAGCGAGGCTCCCGCCGGCGTGGTGCGGGTCCTGGTAGTCGATGATCACCCGTTGCTGCGCGAAGGGGTTGCCGCGGTTCTCACAGGCAATGCGGACCTGAGGATCGTCGGTGAGGCCGGCGACGGCCATGAGGCCATCGAGAAGTTCCGGGCTTTGCAGCCGGACGTAACCGTCATGGATTTGCAGATGCCCCTCATGAGCGGTATCGACGCCATACATGCGATCCGGCGCGAAGCGCCCCAGGCGCGCGTCGTGGTGCTCGCCACTCTCGCTGGTGATGTTCTGGCAACGCGGGCGCTCAAGGCGGGCGCGTACGGTTATGTGCTCAAGGAGCGAGTCCGCGCGGATCTCCCGGACATCATCCGGGCCGTTCATTCGGGCATGAAGCGCATCGAGCCGGCGATCGCGCTGCAGATCGCCGACTTTGCGAGCGACCCGACCGTGACCTCCCGCGAGATCCAAGTACTGCAGCTCATCTCCAGCGGCAACTCGAACAAGCTGATTGCCAGGACGCTCACGATCAGCGAGGAAACCGTCAAATCCCATGTCAAGAATATCATCTCGAAACTGGACGCCCGCGATCGGACCCATGCGATGACCCTTGCCGTGCGTCGCGGGATCATTCAGCTCTAAATGAGCCCGAGCGCTTCGGCGTGCGCCACCGCTTGAGCGCGCGTTTGCGCGGCAAGTTTGGCAAAGATGCTCTTGGCATGCGATTTGACGGTCTCCGGCGTGATGTCCAGACGCCGAGCGATCCGTTTGTTGGAAAGCCCGCTGGCGATGAGGCGCAGGACATTATTCTCGCGGGGCGTGAGCGGCTGACGGACGATTTCCCGCGGCTGCCGTGCACCATTCGCGAGCACCTGCGAGCCTGGGCAGCGAGCCAGTAGTGTATGGATATAAGGTCGCAGCTCGAGAACGCGCTCATCCGCGATGGCTGCACCGTGACAGATCTCCGCCAGGAGGTCATGCACCACCGGACCCGCATCTACGAATGTCATGCACAAGCCGTTTGCTGCACCAACCTCGAGCGCGTCGACCAGGCGTTCCTGCGCCTCGAAGAGTTCTCCGTGGCGCGCGTACGCGGCTACTGAGATCAGGTGCATTTCGAGCGCAAGCCGCAGGTCCGAGCGACCGAGCGCTTTGCGTCGCAGGCTCGCGACAGCGGCTGCCGTCTCCGCGGCAGGGACGCGGTGCCCTCGCAGACGCACTTGCGCTAACAGACAATGCAGCTCGATGTCAGCCCGGGCTGATGCACTGATCGTGGAGCTCGAGCTCAGTAGCGCCTCCAGCTGCTGCAAGGAGACTAGGGCGGTGGTTTCCTCGTTATCGTCCAGGAGGATACGGACGCGCTCGGCCAACATTGTTGCGACCAGACGAGGCCAACCCCGCTTCTCGCCCAAGGCTTGCGCATCCTGAAGCAGAATCAACGCGCTGTCGGATCGCCGGCGATGTACGGCGAGCCGTGCGAGGATGAGGTAGGCGCGCGTGACACACTCGATCGGCGCCGAAGTCCGAATGACGCTCATCCGATAGCGGATTGCCGCTTCGGCCTCTTCCAGTTGACCCTGTTCGTAAGAGACCTGGGCTACGAGAGCGGCGGCCAGCAACCCGGCCGCGGATTCGCCGCAAGCTCTGCGGCGTGCGAGCTCGAGTGCCTCTGCCCCGAGCCTGCCGGAGACAGCCAGACGCAGACGCCCGAATTCCACGGCGGCTTCCAGGTTCAGATCGAAAATGGCAGTGATCGCGGTACAGCGACGCGCCCCCGAACGCCATTGCGCGCGGCCTGCGGAATGAAACTCTCCCAACTCACCCGCATGCCAATGCGCCCAGCGGCAGATCATCGCGGCCAGCGAGCGGCATGCCCCATCCGCGAAGGGTTGCTGCGCTCGTCGAGCCAGAGCTACCGCTGCGGCCACGTCGTCCTGAAGCGCGAAAAGGGCAGCCCGAACCGCCGCAATTGCACAGTCAAGGGCATCCGGATCGGGGACGCTCCCGTCCTGTGAGCGTTCCAGGCAGGCCGTGAGGAATTCTGCCTCACCGGTATCGAGGGCCAACAGCGCCTGCCAGGCTCGCGCGAGGAGCCGGCGTGTTTGCCATGTATGCGTAATCGCCACTTGAAGATGCCACGCTCTGCCGGCTAAAGGAGCTGCAAGACTAACTTGCTGCCGGGGCCGGCCTTATTGTGCGAAAGTGCGCACAATTCGCTGCAGCAGAGATTGCCAAGCCCGGCACGACTGGCGGTGAGCCGTGTGCGGGAGTCGTTTTCAACTGTGGGCGTCGCTGTCATTCCCCTCATCGCGCGCCGATCCTTGATCCGCTCGCAATCTCTCGGGCCCGCGCCTGGCCAGGGACGAACGCAGTCTTGCGTAGCTCGGCGCCACCATTGGGTAGTCCGCTGGCAAGCCCCAGCGGGCGCGATACTGCTGCGGAGTCAGATCGTAGCGACGTCGGATGTAGCGTTTGAGTGTCTTGAGCCGATGGCCGTCTTCCAGGCAAACGAGATAGTCGTCGGCGACGGACTGCTCGATCGGCACCGCAGGGACTCTGGCGACAGCGCGATCCACATCGGCTCGCTCCAGTCCCGCGAATGCCCGGTAAGTCAAGTTGATGAGCTCGGGTAGCTCATTGATGGGCACGGAATGATTCGACACAAAACTCGCCACCACGCATCCTGTGAGCTCCGCATTGCGATCCGTGCGCGTCGGCGACTGGGACCCGTGCCGGCTCTTGGTGAAATGGCGGTTTCTCTTCAAAGCAACTCTCTCGTGGCGCCGACCAGTCACTCTAGATGAGGGCGGGATAACCCGAAAATCACCCAAATGAGGCACGCCGCCGGCGCGCTGTTTCAGCGAGTACCCCCCGTCGGGGGGATAGGACCGAAGCGGGTGTCCTCACAACATGATTCCATGGAAAAACATCGCTGCAGAGTCGTCCTGTTGACTGCGACGGTCCTGTTGTCCTCCTGTCGGCAGGGAGTCCTGGACCCTCGCGGACCCGTGGGCACGGCCGAACGCCTGATGTTGTACGACGCGACAGCGATCATGCTCGCCGTCGGCGTTCCGGTGATCCTGCTTACCCTGGCATTTGCCTGGTGGTTCCGCGCGGGGAACCCCTATGCGCGGTATCGGCCTGACTGGGAGTACTCGGGTCGGATCGAGATGATCATCTGGTCGATTCCGGCTCTCGTGATTCTATTTCTCGGTGGTATCGCCTGGGTCGGCTCGCACCAGCTCGATCCGCCACGGGCCCTGAAATCCAACTCACCGCCGCTCGAAGTGCAGGTGGTCTCGCTCGACTGGCAGTGGCTGTTCATCTATCCAGGCCAACACGTCGCCAGCCTTAACCACTTGGTCATTCCGACGAGCGTGCCCGTGAGATTCAGCCTTACCTCTACGAGCGTCATGAATAGCTTCTTCATCCCACAGTTAGGCAGCCAGATCTACACCATGGCAGGAATGACGACACAGCTGAACCTGCAGGCGGACCACCAGGGGACATATCGTGGAATCTCCGCACAATTCAGCGGCGAGGGTTTCGCGGATATGCGGTTCGACGTGGACGCCGTGTCAGGCACCGGGTTCCAAGCCTGGCTGAGTGGTGTTCGCGCGAGCAGCCAGGTCCTCGATGCCGCGACCTTCACCCAGCTCGCTTCACCCAGTCGGGCCAAGGGCACCGCGACCTACGCCGACGTTTCTGGAGACTTGTTCGAGGCGATTGCCGCGGGCCATCCGCCCGCGGCCTCTACTCCGCTCGCGAGACACTGATATGTTTGGAAGACTCACATGGGCCGCCATTCCTTTCGACCAGCCCATCGTCATCGTTACTTCGGGCGTCGTGGGTGCGATGCTGGCGGCTATCCTCCTGCTCGTCACCGTCAAGGGCTGGTGGCCCTATCTATGGCGAGAATGGCTTACCAGCGTCGATCACAAGCGGATCGGCGTCATGTACATGGTTCTCGGCCTGGTGATGCTGGTTCGTGGTTTTTCGGATGCCATCATGATGCGCAGCCAGCAGGCGCTCGCCGTCGCGGGTGCCGCGGGCTATCTGCCACCCGAGCACTACGACCAGATTTTCTCCGCCCACGGCACTATCATGATTTTCTTCGTGGCGATGCCGTTCGTCCTGGGGCTGATGAACTTCGCCGTGCCGTTACAGCTCGGCGTGCGCGATGTCGCCTTCCCGGTGCTCAACTCGGTGAGTTTCTGGCTCACGGCCTCGGGTGTCCTATTGGTCAACTTGTCACTGTTCGTCGGTGAATTCGCGCGTACGGGTTGGCTTGCATACCCGCCGTTGAGCGAGCTCGCTTATTCACCCGGGGTGGGTGTCGACTACTATCTGTGGTCGCTGCAGATCTCCGGTCTGGGTACATTGTTATCGGGAATCAACCTCACCACGACCATCCTCAAACTACGTGCCCCCGGCATGGGCTACAGCCGCATGCCGATATTCTGCTGGACGGCGCTCGCCTCCAACCTGCTGATCGTGGCGGCCTTTCCGGTCCTGACGGCGACGTTCGCCATGCTCCTGCTCGATCGCTACTGCGACTTCCATTTTTTCACGACCGAGCTCGGCGGCAACCCCATGATGTATGTCAACCTGATCTGGATCTGGGGGCATCCGGAAGTTTACATCCTCATCCTGCCGGCCTTCGGCGTGTTCTCCGAAGTCGTCGCCACCTTTTCCGGCAAGCCTCTGTTCGGCTACCGCTCCATGGTGGTCGCGACCATGGCCATCTGCGTGCTCTCGTTCCTGGTGTGGCTGCATCACTTCTTCACAATGGGCGCCGGCGCCGACGTCAACGGATTCTTCGGCATCGCCACCATGATCATCGCGGTCCCGACGGGCGTGAAGATCTTCAACTGGCTGTTCACACTCTACGGCGGCAAGATCCGCTTCAGCGTGCCGATCTACTGGACCCTCGGGTTCATGGTCACGTTCGTGATCGGCGGCATGACGGGGGTGATGATGGCGATTCCACCGGCCGACTTCGTCCTCCACAACAGCCTGTTCCTGATCGCGCACTTTCATAATACCGCCATCGGCGGCGTCGTGTTTGGCGCCATGGCCGGCTACACGTACTGGTTTCCCAAGGCCTTCGGCTTCAAGCTCAACGAGCGGCTCGGCAAGGCGGTCTTCTGGTGTTGGTTCATCGGGTTCTATCTCGCCTTTATGCCGCTCTACGCACTGGGCCTGATGGGCGCTACCCGCCGCATGCAGCACTACTCCAACCCCGAATGGCAGCCTTTCATGCTCGTGGCGCTCGCCGGGGCAGTATTCATTCTGCTCGGGATCCTGCTGACGGTGGTGCAACTCGTGGTCAGCATCCGCACCCGCAACCAGAACCGCGATCTGACCGGCGATCCCTGGAACGGACGTACGCTCGAGTGGTCAATTCCTTCGCCGCCGCCGGCGTGGAATTTCGCACTGCTGCCGCAGGTTGAGCGCACTGACGCATTCTGGATGGCCAAGCAGCGGCCCGCTGCCTTGCACGAGTCGGGCGCACCAAAAACATACACCTCTCTGCACTTACCCAGGAGCAACCCCACCGGGGTGTTGCTAGCCTTCTGTGGCACCGTCCTGGGCTTTGCCCTGATCTGGCGCATCTGGTGGCTGGCCGCGCTAGGCCTGTTCGGTGCCATTCTTGTCGCACTCGTGCAGGCATGGCGAACCGACCAGGAGATCCTGGTTCCTGCGGCCGAGGTCGAAGCCTTCGAGCGCACGTCCGCCTCGCGGAGGTCATTCGCATGAGCGTGGTCGAAGGAGCATTGAGTCCCGAACATGCACTCGGCGACGCCGCAAGCGTACCGTTGTCACTGCGTGGCCCCGCGCCCACTCGCGTGGTTGCGGGGTTTGGGTTCTGGCTGTTTCTGCTGTCGGACATTCTGATCTTCGCTGCCCTGTTCGCCGCTTACGCGGTGCTTTCCGGCGAGACGGCCGGCGGCCCGACGGGCGCCCAGCTCTTCGAAACGCGGCATGTGTTCATCGAGACGGCCTGCCTGCTGGCCTCGAGTGTGACTTGCGGGTTCGGCTCCCTGGCTGTTCAACGCACCGATCGCAGCAGTACTTATTTCTGGATGGCCGTGACGTTCGTTCTGGGCGCGACGTTTCTGCGCCTCGAGGCGTCTGAGTTCACAAGCATGGTCGCCTCCGGTGCCGGCCCGTCGCACAGCGCCTTTCTGTCGGCCTTTTTTGCTCTGGTCGGTACCCATGGCCTCCACGTTACCGTCGGACTCGCCTGGCTGGTTGTCATGCTGCTCCAGGTCGCCACACTCGGCTTTCAGCCCATGGTGACTCGGCGCTTTTTTTGCTTTGCGCTCTTCTGGCACGCGCTGGACATCGTCTGGGTTGGAGTCTTCACCATCGTCTACCTTGGAGCACACTGATGGAAGCACCTTCACAAGCCCAAGGGTCGGCGCCCGGCGTTGAAGTACAGACTCACGGCAGCCGGCGGACCTATCTGATCGGGCTCGCGTACGCCGTCGTCCTGACCGTGGCCTCGTTCTGGGCGGCTTCGACGGACTTGGTGTACGCCCCTGGAGTCCCCATTCTTCTCGGTGTTTTCGCTATCGCCCAGATGGGCGTGCACCTGGTGTTCTTTCTGCATATCTCCAGCGCGCCTGACCAGGCCAACAATTTCCTGGCGCTGGCTTTCGGCATCTTTGTCGTGGCGCTCATCGTATTCGGCTCCCTGATCATCATGGGCAACCTCAACCACGGCATGATGCCAATGGAGCGCCTGATGCAGATGCAGCCTTAACAACCTCGCAACGGAACTCGAATGAGCAGGAAAGTCGCAGAAGTATTACTGATACCCTGGTTTCCGCCGGAGTCGAGCACTGTTACGGTATCGTGGGCGATACGGTGAACGCTATCGCAACCTCCCTGTCACGCAGTGACATCCGGTTCGTACACATGCGCCACGAGGAGTCCGGCGTTTTTGCAGCGCAAGGCGAAGCGCTACTCATGGAGCGCCTCACCGTGGTGGCCGGTAGGGGCCATGGCGAATTTGCTCGCCGCGAGCACAAACATTGTCACCTATGCCGGCTCCGGTTGCCGCGGCGCCCATGATGAAGTGGTGCCGCTTGCGGCGGTCCTGGCTGCGCCCATCGCCCATACTTCCAGGGGCAAGGACGCTCTCGAATACGATAACCCGCACATCATCGGTATGACGGGGAGTCATCGGCATGGAGTCGGGCTACCAGGCCATTCTCAAGTGCGACACCCTGCTGCTCCTCGGGACCGACTTCGCCTGGCAGCAGTTCTATCCGAAGTACGCGACGATCATCCAGGTTGATGTCGATCCTACGCACATCGGGCGGCGACACCCGGTGATCCTGGGTTTCGTGGGAAAAATCAAGGACAGCGATGCCTCCGTTTGTCGCGCCTGAGGCCGCTTACGGCATGGCCTTGTATTCCATGAGAACCGTATTGCGCGGCAAGGCGAGCGATGTCTTCGAGATGATCGAAGAGAATTTCCCGAAGTAGCCCCTGAGCGCCGCCGGCGAGGACACCCGGGCCTCGTCGGCGAAGCTCTGGCGGTCACTCCTTTTCCGCATTCCCGATCGCACCCATCGCAAAAGCGAGCGCCGCTGCCGCCGTGTGAGCGCTGGCCCGCGCGTCTTCGACCTGCGTTTCCGCCTGCACCACGGCGTTCTCTTCTGTTGCGAGGTCGGTGTACGTGCCAACTCCCTGGCCATAGGAGCGCAACGCGGCATCGTAAGCCGTATGCGCCGCCTCACTCAGCGCGGTGGCGGCGTTGTGCTCCGCGAGGCTCGTGAGCAACCCGTTGTAGGCCTTGACGACCTGCTGGGCCGCCGAATCGCGCGTATTATCGAGCTTTGCCTCCGCCTCGCGAACCTTGGCCCGCGCGATGGATATCTGGCTCGAGCGCATTCCGCCGTCGAAGATCGGCACACTGAATGAGAGGAGAATGTTGGCACCCGGGCGATCGATGCCGGAGTAGGGCTTACCATCCGAGCTGACCGCGCCCATGTTCTGAAAGGCGTGCGCCGACACTGAGATGACGGGATAGCGGGCGCGTCGTGCGCCTTTCAGAGAAGCTTCGGCGGAATCGACTTGGCCCAAAGCGGCGAGCACGTCCGGCCGATGGGCCAGCGCGTGTTGGATCGCTGCCTGTACATTCTGCTCGGGAGCGGGCGGCAGGGGGAACTCAGCGCTGTCCAGGACATCAAGCTCGGTTTCCGCCGCGACGCCAAGGGTCGCCACGAGATTGGCCATGGCGTTTGTCGCAACCCCCTCGGCCGCAGTGACATTGTAGCGAGTCTGAGCTGTCTGACGTTCTGCCTGCGCTACGGATACGACTGTCGCCAATCCATTGTGCCGCTTTGCCAGGGTCGCATCTTGAGTCGTCTGCGCGGTGCTCAGCGCCTTCTGCGCGGCGTGGAGCCTGCCTCGCGCGGCACCCAGATCGAAGTAGGCTTGCGACACGCCGAAGATCACTGCTTGATGCGCGCCGGTGAACGCCACGTTCGCCGTGAATGAATCAGCTCGTGCGCCTTCCAGAGCCGCGGCCCTGCGTCCAAAGTCGAAGAGCAACCACTTTAGTGCCAGCGAAGGGATGAACTCTTGTGTGTTCGACTCGAAGAACCCTTTCGGGATCAGGCTTTTGGGCGCCGGCAGGGGGGTGTGCTCGTAGCCCCCGAGCGCCTCGAATGAAAGTTGCGGCAAATACTGACTTTCTACCAGCCCCTCCGCGGCGGCGGCCGCCCGCGCCGCCTCCCACGCTTCCCGGGTCTGCGGGTTGGTGCGTTCCGCGAGGTCAATGAGCTCTGCGAGACCATACTGCTTCTGCGGAACCGGCTCGCGATGGTCCCCCAGTTGGGCTGCACGTGCGCTGGCACTATCAGGGATCGCCCACGGCCGCTCGGGACTGGCAGGCGCCTGGGCCACCACGGGCCGTATGAACAGTAGCCCCGTCGCCAGGACGAGAGCCGTTGATCCGCGCTCAAGGAGTGTCATACGTCGCAACAAAGGCCTCTCCGGCTACCCGCTCCACATCCGACACCAGCGGGACTGGCGCGGCTTCCCCGGAAGATTGGGCCAACATGCTGAGCTCGAACCGACGCACGAGGCTTAAGTGATGCGCTCGAACGAGCGCTTGTGCGGTTCGGGCGCGCGCCTCCGCTGGATCGCTGGACCGGTTCAGGACTGCACTGATCGCCTGCTGTGCCTGCGACAGGGTGGCCTGCAACCCCGATGTCACCGACTCCGGCCACAATAGAGTGAATACGAGCGTCATGACGACGTTACCCAACAGGATGCCAACGATCCTGTCCCGTAGCACGGTAAGGTCGGTTGCGGGTGCATAGTCCTGCAGAACTCCGAGAAAGAACGCAAAGGCGATCTGCAGACCAGCGTAAGACAGCAGCTCGCCGCTGGTTGCGACCCACCCCGCACCTGCCGACACGATCGCGATCAGAAGGCTAAGCTGCCCGATATCCGTCATGTGCGGCAACACAAAGACAATCGACAGCCCGGCGATCAATCCCCCGATGAGCGCCCCGGAAATGCGCAGCACTAGCTTGTGAACGGTCTCTCCCACACTCCCCAGCGCAACGAAGAAGCAGGTCACGATCGAAGTCCGTAGCCCCGGCCAATCGAGCATGGTGTAGATGAAATACACCACCATGACCGCAATGGCGGTTTTCAAAGCAAACTGCCAGTGCGCCGGATTCGTGAACGCATCGGGCGCCAAAAGTTGGCGCTTGTGAGTATCCGCTGGGGCAACCGCTGTGATTGGTGACGTCAGCTCGCGTTGAAATGCGAGCAAGGCTGCCTCGAACGCCACCACGGCGGGCGCGCTCTCACCTGAAAGGGCGTCGTTCGAGGGCACTACTCCCAGGGCCGGCGTGCCAGGTCGCTCACTTTCGCGCACCAGGGCCGCTCGAGACGCGCCTACCTTCTGGGACAACACCTCACGCGCCTTCGGGGCAGTCTCTTCCGGCAGTGCCTCGAGTATGACCAGCGCGTCCAGCAATCTGCGCAGCGCCGCCAAGGAGACCGATGGGCGACGGCGATCTCGGGAGCCCCCGTGAGGCTGCTTTTGAAGCAGCGGCGCCACGAGCTCCCTCCAGCGAGCCAGATGCTGGTGCGTTTCACCTGTTTTAAGCGCGGCCTCCAGTTCACTCGATACCTTGCGCACGGTGCGCTGGGTAAGCAGCTCGACGCTTTGCCCGAACAGTAGATTCACCACCACCGTGATGGCGACAGGAACCAACAGCACGATCCAGAGCCACAATGCCAGGTGAGTCAGCGCTTCAGGACTCGGCAAATCGTCCACCACCGACTGCAGCATCACAAGCACGAATCCTGCTAAATACATGATCGGCCCGAGCGCGAAGGTACGCAGGGCGTACATAGCTACAAACGTGGACAGCGCCATCGCCGGCAGGCGCAACGCGGGCTCCGACAGGTCGACCAGCATCAGCCCCAGGGCCAGGAGGACGGCGAGCGTCACCGCAATCTGTCCGACAACAGCAGTAGTCACTGAGGCGGCACGGTCATCCTTGGCGGCTAAGAATACGATGTAGGCCATGTAAGTGGGTTCCGGAATCCGAAACACCATGGCGATGGCAACCGTGAGGACACACCCGATGACGATGTGCGCGACCGCCAGTGTGCGACCCTCCCGCGGCGCTAACTCAACAGCCAGGAACTCGATAAATACGCTGCGGGACGCGCGCGCCTTAGCGATCGCCGCCATGTCGCACCTTGACGGAAGCGGTCATCCCAACGTGCATGGCTTCAGGCGGCGGATGATCGAGCCGTACCCAGACCGGGAAGCGCTGAGCGACCACGACCCAATTGAGGTCGCGTCCTACCTTGGGAAGGTCCGGACCGTCCTGATCACTCGCCTGCACACCGGCGCCGAGACTTTCGACACGTCCTATGAAGGCACGATTGCTCTCGGCCATGGTCCACACGGTGGCAGGGTCTCCTACGGCAATTCGCGGTAGCTCTGTCTCGCGAAAGTCGGCAATCGCATACCACGCATCGGACTTGATCAGGCTAAACAGAGGTCGACCTGACAAGGCGAACGACCCTGGTGCGATTTGCAGACCGACGACGATTCCCGTAAGCGGGGCGCGCAGTGTGGTCAGGTTCAGGTTACGGGCTGCCAACGCCTCAGCCGCTTCGGCGCCCTCGAGCTGCGCCTGCAGGCTGAAGGTATCCCCGACGGCCTGGCGCACCTGTGTGGCGCTGTGGGTCAACGCCTGCAGGGATGCCAGCGCCGTCGCTTCGTTGGTGCGTGCTTCGTCGATCTGCTGTTGGGTCACGTAACCCGGCCCCAGTAGCGGCTCCAGCCGTTTGCGCGTTTCCTCGCTCAATCGCAACTGCTCACGGGCGCGCGCGACTTGAGTCTCCGCAGCTTGGACGCCCGAGCCCTGCGAAGTCACCTGCCGTCCGGCAAGGGCAATCTGCGCTTTCAACGCCGCGACCTGGGCACGCGCTTCACGAAGTTGCATCTCATAGGGAGCCGGGTCGATGAGAATGAGGGGCGCGCCAGCCTCCACGTGCTGGTCGTTGGAGACTAGAACGCGAATGATGCGCCCGTTGATCTCCGACGCCATGGCCGCGCTGTACGCAAAGATCCTTGCATCGTGAGTACGGGGCCGCCGATCGATCGCCACCACGGCCAGCACTCCGAGAACGAGCGCAGCAATCAGAACGGTCGCGGCGATAACCTTTCCGCGCAGGGTGACACCCGTGCTCATATGCGACGCATCGTTCACATGAGCCTCATCAAGCGAGCCAAATCAACCATACGGCGAAGTTGACAGCGCATCCGAAGGCCAGGAGCACGACCAGGGGGGCCGGCAACTCCTGGAGTACACCGGTGGTCTTGAGCACGCCCCGTGCTACGAGCGCGAGCACTATGCCCACCAGTGCGCACACCATCCAGGACGGAAAGTACGATCCCAGGATGTTTCTGGAAGGTGCGCCGTCGCAACCTGCCATCAGGGCCGACAAACATAGCCACGGAATGAGCCTCGACGCTTTCATGTCAGCAGTCTCGCCGAGCGTCGGCGTGAATGGAGCCCCCCGATCGGGGGAGGGGGAGTTGAGGTTCTAAAGCTCAATGATCCCCCGGCGCAGGCTGAGGGTGACCGCGTGGGTGCGATCGCGCGCACCCAGCTTCGCAATGATGTTTTTGACGTGAGTCTTGGCGGTTTCTTCGCTGATCGTGAGTGCCGTGGCGATCAGCTTGTTCGAATTGCCGGCCGCCACGAGCTCCAGTACTTCGACTTCGCGGGACGTGGGCGTCTGGTCGCTTGAATGGTCGGCAATCTGGAGCGCAATCGCAGGCTCGATGCGCTTCACGCCCCGGTGAACTGCCCGGATGATGTCTGCGAGCTCGGTGCCAACCCGTTCCTTCAGCACATACGCGAAGGCGCCCGCTTTGAGCGCACGGAGCGCCAAAAAATCGCCCGTTGAATTGGCGAGCATGACGATTCGCGCCTTCGGCGCTTCGTGCCGGATCGTGCGCATAGCATCGATGCCGCTCATGCCCGGCATCTGCAAGTCCATGATCGTCACGTCAGGCTGCAGGGCGCGGAACTGCTCGATCGCTTCGGCGCCGTCGCTGGCTTCGCCGACGATCGTGAGGTCCGACTTGCCTGTGAGCACCGCGGCAATCCCTTCCCGCAGCAGCGGGTGGTCATCCACCACCAGGACACGCACCTTGTCGTCCAGGTCGGTCAGAGGACGAGGGTGAATCCTGGACACACTTGGAGCACGAACCGGGGAGACAGCGACAACAGGGCCGGACATGGCAACACCCCTTTGAACGCATGAGTTCGACGCGACCAGACCTCAGCACCGGGATTCGTTGCGGGATAGCAAACCACTTCTGCCATAGTAAAACCATTGCACATACGTCAGCCGCAAGCGCACGCGCGGAAGATCGCCTAGCCAGAGATATGGATGGGATGTACGTTGGTGCAGGTTGGCTACGACTTGCGAGATGAGGGCCCGAGCCAGGTCGCCGCGCATATAAGAGGAGGTTTACGGGTTGTCGATGTCGCGTCCGTGAATTGCCTGGCGCACGCAGTTGAGCAACTCCTCTGCTTCGATGGGCTTCGCGAGACAGCAGACGACGTTGGCCTTCATAGCCTGCGCCCGCACCCGCTCGTCGGGGTGAGCCGTCATCAGAATAGTGGGGATCGGATGATTCGACGCGGCCAGATACTGATGAAGCGCGAGCCCAGTCATCTTTGGCATGCGTATGTCCGCGATCAGACAGGAGACCCTGCGCAATCGCCGGGACTCCAGTAAGCGCGCGGCGCTCGCGAACGTAGCAGCCGAGAAGCCCACGGACTCGAGCAAATCCCTCGTCGTGTCTCGCATTGACTCGTCATCGTCGACAATCGCAATCAGCGGGCCCTTCAACACCACGGATCTCCCGATGCGCGTGTTCAAAAGCGAGATTAGTCCGCGCGGACCGCGCAAAGCCATTGCACGGCCGTAGCGCCCGTCGACACTTAAGGGCAACTCAGGCCACGTGGATCTACAGGCGTTACGACTTTCGTATAGATCGTCTACGACGTTACGAAGTACGATTCGTTCCCGACGGCACGTACTTCGTCTGCAACGCGGCTGTGGACGGAAACTGCACATTCGTTGTTGCGAGTCCGCCGGCACCGATTCCCTGTGGGGGCGTGACTCCTCACAACTAGAATGCCGCCACCGGAGGCTGGGTCCTGACGGGAAATCACACCATCCAGACGCAGAGGCGCTTCCAACACTTTACGGTCATGTCCCGTTCCGGGAGGCCTACGACGTCGAGGTAGGTACGCCCAGTCGGTCGGCCATCCGCACGAGCTCGGGCAGGGATCCCGCATGCATCTTCCGGATGACTTGCCCGCGGTGAACCTTCACCGTCATCTCGCTCAGGGTGAGCTCGGCCGCGATCTGCTTGTTCGCGCGTCCGACGACCACGAGCGTCATGATCTGGCGCTCGCGCTCCGTCAGGGTGGCGTAGCGCTCCCGCAGTTCGGCGACGAGCACCGCCTCCCGGCGCCTTTCCCTGTCACGCTCGATTGCAGTGTGTATCGCGTCGAGCAGTTCCTGGTCGTGGAATGGCTTGGTGAGAAACTCGACGGCGCCCGCCTTCATCGCCCGCACGCTCATTGGTATATCCCCGTGACCGGTGATGAAGATGACGGGGAGAGCGACGCCCGCCTTCGCGAGCTCCTTCTGAAACGTCAATCCGCTCATCCCGGGCAGTCTCACGTCCAGCACGAGGCAACCGGGGGTATCCGGCAGCTTGCTGCACAGGAAATCCTGGGGCGAGGCGAAGGACCGCACCTGCAGTCCGACCGATCCGACCAGATCCTCGAGCGCTCCGCGCATCGATGGGTCATCGTCGATGACGAAGACGACAGCAGGCACCTCGGGCATGATGAGGCTCCCCAGGGGATCGCGCCGGGCTTTCAGTATGCGGCAGATTGTCGTCATGCTAAGCGAATTGCGCGGTTTGCGGCAGCGGTTTCGCGCCGGCAACCCAGCCTACGATACCGGTTCCTCTTACGGCACCGAACACCGAAACACCGCGCCGTGTGGCACGTTCGTGGCGGCCGACAAGTACCCGCCGTGCGCCACGACGACGGTGCGGCTGATCGACAACCCCAGCCCCTGGTCGTGAGGAAGGGCTCAAACAGATGCGCCGCGCGCTCCGGGTCCACGTCCGCGCCCGTCTCCGAGTCGCGCACTTCGACCGCCACGGCCCCCGATCGCGCCCAGTGGCTGATTCACCTCGTGCGCAATCGAAGCGGTGAGTTCCCCGATTGTTAGCACACGTGTCGTGTGCGCGAGCTCGGCTTGCGGGTTGCGCAGCTCTTCCCGCGCTGCCGCAGGCATGCTGACGAAGAAGGTTCCGCCACCGGCGCCCGCACCAGAATGGTCGGCCGGCTCGCCTCTCGAAGGGGCACCTTATTAGCCCGCGCCCCCCGTTTGGGGGAGGGTGGAAAATCCGCTCGTCTGCTCGGATAGCGCCATGATCCACACTCACTCACTGGGACGGGCGGCTCGATACCACGCGTCTGCAACAGCGCTTGTGTCGGCTAAGGCGCGTTCGAGCTTCCAGGAGCTTCACGCACGCGTTGCAGGCATTGCGGCGTCGCTCAGCCGCCAGGGCTTTGGGGTTGGGGATCGGTTGGCCCTGTTGCTGCCGAATGAGGCCGAATACCTCGAGTTGATCTACGCGTGCGCATGGCTCGGAGTGACTGCGGTTCCACTGAACACGCGGTTCTCAGCAATCGAGATCGATCACGTGCTCACCGATGCAAGTCCGTGCGGCCTGATTCGGCACTCGTCACTTCCGACCCCGACACTGCCACTCCCTTGGGAAAAGGTCCTTGATTTGGACCCACTGGACATTGGGAGCGGTGGCTCTGTTCCCAAGCCGATCTATGATCCGGAAGCGATCCTGGCCCTGATCTATACGAGCGGTACAACCGGCCGGCCCAAGGGCGTTGTCCTCACACACTCGGCAGTCCTTGCGAATGTGGATCATGTCAACTACTGGCTGCCGTTTCGGGAGGGCGGGGTTTACCTGCACGCCGCGCCGCTATTTCACATTGCAGATTTCCCCTTTATCTTCGCGGCTCCCGCATTCGGCACTTGCCAGGCCACGATCCCAAAGTTCAGCCCCCAGGCATTCTGTGAGATCGTCCAGCTCGAGCACGTCACGCGTTCTGTGCTCGTGCCGACAATGATCAATAGTCTCACCCAATTCCCACAGGCAGTTGATTACGACCTCGGCAGTCTGGACGAGCTGGGATACGGCGGATCGCCTATTGCGCCGGAACTCATCCACCGGGTTAGGCAGACCTTCCCGCGCGTGAAGCTGGTGCAGGTCTATGGATTGAGTGAGACCGGGTTTCTGACAGGTTTGCAGGACCATGAGCATACGGAAGACAGGCTGCTGTCGTGCGGGCGCTCCTGTGCGGGGATCGACGTGCGCGTCGTGGATGATTCAGGAAAGGACGCGGGCGTTGGACGTCCGGGAGAGTTGGTCGCCCGCGGGGCGAACGTGATGCGGGGCTACTGGAACAGCCCGGATCAAACCCAGCTTGCCTTTCGCGATGGGATGTTTCGTACGGGCGACATCGGCTACCAGGATGCTCATGGATTTATCTATATCCTGGATCGTCTGAAGGACATGATCGTCACCGGTGGCGAGAATGTGTATTCCGGAGAGGTCGAAGCCGTCATCTACCAGCATCCGGCCGTGCATGAGGCGGCGGTGTTCGGCATACCGGATGTACAGTGGGGGGAGATTGTAATGGCTTGCGTGGCGCTGAAATCCGCAGCCACGGTCAGCGCGGATGAGTTGATCGCGCACTGCCGCCGCTACCTGGCGGGCTACAAGATCCCCCGCCGCATCGAATTCACATCCGGGGAGCTGCCCAAGGGCGGCTCCGGCAAAATCTTAAAAAAAGCCCTGCGCGAGCGCTTCTGGGCTCATCAGCAGCGAGCCGTCGGTTGAGTGAATCATTCCCAACTTTGAGCTCTTGAACGGCCTTTGCAGCGTCGCAGGGCGCGTGTAGCCTGAGTCCTCCTCGCGTCTCCCCCATTGAGGGGATATGTCGACCGCCGCGCCTGCGTAAGAATTCTCCCATGTCATGCGATTGCCTGACAGAGGATCTAACATCGATTGGGGCATAGTATTCGATGCGCAACATTATAGTTTCTTTCGCGGCCTGCACTCTGCTCTGTGGTGCGGCATATGCGGGCGACGCAGGTTCGTCCGCGCCGGTCCGGGATGACGCCACCCCCGACGGAGCCGTAACCCTGAGCGGCGGCAGTGTTGCAGCCGGTATCGGCTATACCTGGGGTCATGGCGTGCTCAGGTATCACGAGGGCTCGCGCCAGTTCTCGATCAAAGGGGTCTCGGTTGTCGATGTTGGCGCAACTAATTTCACGGCCGCAGGAGACGTCTACAACCTGAGCAAACTTGCTGACTTCGCTGGGAACTATGTCGCTGCGGGCGCCGGCATCACCATTGCCGGAGGCGGCACCGCCATCTACCTCAAAAATGAGCACGGCGTGGTCATCAAGCTAGTCACCACAAATGTGGGCTTGAAATTCAAGCTGTCGGCCGACGGCGTGCACGTCGCCCTCAAGGGCTGAGGCAAAACGCGGTCCCGCGCCGGGTGCGAACCGGCGCGAACCGAAGTGATATGCGATTTATTGCTCTGGAAGTGTGCGGGGGCGTTGCAGCGCTCGTGTTCCTGACCACACTGGTTGCGACAGCGTTGCACCGTTCCGCGCGCGGCTCAGAAGGCACACATCAAAGTGCAGCGTTGGCGGAATACCTGTGGGCGGTGGTGCCATGGCTGATGATGGCCGCTTGCGTGCTCCCGGCCGTGCGGCGGATTGTCGCGGGCGATTGAGAGCGACGCGAAGCGTTCGCGGGCCGACAGCTGGAAGATGCCATGAACGCCGCGGCTGACGATGTGCGAGTGGTGCTGGAAGGCCGAATTGCTGCCCACACGGCTGCACCGATCTGGCAATCGGCTATCGAAGCACTCGCGTGCAACCCGCCGGATCGGCCGATTGTGGTCGATGCATTTCCGGACGCCGCGGTATGGGAATCACCTCGCTGAAGGTATCTACGATATAGGCTGTGGCCCGCGGTATCGGTCTGCAAGCGAACAAGCGGCGAGCGGCACAGCGATAGCCACGGTCAGGACAATACGCCGACGATTCATTGCACACCCCCGGGAAGCAGCAGTTTCTCGGGTGCCGTCCCGAACAGGACGCCAGCGGGATTACGCTTGGTCGTTTGGGACAACGCGCGCAGGTTGTCCACCGTAACCCGCAGATCCTGCGCGATCACGCGCCCATCGTATTGATTGTCGCCGAGCGTGACGTCGAGACGCGCGGCAGCCTGGTTGATCCCTTCGACCAATCGGTCGAGATCGCCGTCGTCCGCCACTTTGCGTAGGCGTCCACTGATCACCGCGACGTTCTGCAGCGTCTCCCTGAGTGCGGGATCGCCGAGGAGGGAGTCCAGCCGCATCGAGTCTCGGCTGACGCGCTCGAGCGTCATTCTGCAGTGGCCCAGTGTGAGGTTATCTTTTCTTGGTCCGGACGGAAGTCGCTGGAAGGTGGGGCGAGGACGAGGGCATGTCATGGTGGATATCGCGGCGGCCGACGCGCCCGCCTCCGAAGGGGTGCGGACGTCTCGCGTGGAAGGGGCCCAGTCTTCAACATTCGCTGCAAGGTCATCGCCGCTGGGTGTAATGTCACGACGCTTGTCGCGAAGTTGAGCTCAGCTAAGGCTTCCGTTGCGGACGGCGGCCAGCACGCAGAGTGCTCCAGCCGCAGTCTCGGGGCCCGAGAATCGGGCCATTACGTGCTACTGGCTTGTCAAGCAACTCGATGGTCAAGGCAACGTTACGGACGAAAGGTTCGACCAGTGGTTCGACGGCGACAACGAAGTCTTTGTCGACCACTCGTCACCTCCAACCGGGAACGCCTGCAATGGCACTTTGGTTCAGACCGGGACACTGGAATACAAGCTGTGACGGTACCGCGAATGATTTGTGCGACCATCCTGGGGAACGATGTCGCGAGAAAAACCTGTCGGGACGGGAAGTTTTCGTTTCCGCACGGCACATGTCATTGCCCGGCTCTCTTGGAATACGTTCCGTCCGAGGAAAACAAGGCGGAGAGCATCAACTCCGACAACCGGAACAGAAACGCGCGTGGAGCGCGCCGCCAGCTTCTGCTACGTGTCGCGATAGTAACTTTCGGGGCGGCGTCTGCAGGACTCGCGCGCGCCGCATCCGGGGATGACGCTACGGCGAGCGCGGCGGCGCAGCCCACGGCTGGCGCCCTGCAGGAGGTCACGGTCACCGCGCGCCGCACGCTAGAGAACATCGAAACTGTCCCCGTGGCCGTCCGGGCTCTGTCCGTCGAGGCCTTGAAGGAACAGAACATCACGACTGAAACCGACCTTCAGGCTGCCGTTCCCGGCTTATTGGTCAGGGCCGCGGCCTCGACGACGGACCTGAATTACGCAATTCGCGGGCAGGCGCGCGATGCGTTCTCGTACACATCGCCGACCGTACTCACCTACATCGATGAGTTCCAGGTCGGCGGCACGACTGCGACGACTTTCTACGATATGCAGTCGATCCAAGTGGTGAAGGGGCCCCAGGGCACGCTGTTCGGGCGAAATGCGACCGGCGGGGGGGTTCTGTTCACAACTACCCAACCGGGAAACGCGCTCGCGGGCTATCTCAACGTTGGCGCGGGCAACTACCGTGACAAGAAGGCTGAGGGTGCGATTACATTGCCGTTGGCGAGCTGGGTATCCCTCCGTCTCGCAGGTGAGATTGAAAAGCGTGACGGCTATGAGAACAACGTCTATCTGACCGGCTTGCGCATTCAGAACGGCTCGCTCGACAACAAGAATATTCGCGCGACGTTGCGGCTGGGAAGTGACCAGTTTCAAAACACGACCACGGGCCAATACGGCAGTCAGGGAGGCTACTCGGGGGCCTTGAAGATCACGCACGCGAACGCGGCGGCTCCACCCCCGGCTCCCCCGGGGACATGCGCGGGGAGGGCCCCGCAATGCGCCGGAGCACTACTCTATCCGCTCAACCTTCCGACAGGCGGATACAACCCGACGTTGCTTGCGCAATACAACGGGATGCTCAATTTCATCAACTACCAGGCGGCTCAGCCGTTCTACGACATCTTCAACGATCAGACCAGCAAGCACGATGCGACCTTGAGATTGCTCGTCAACAACACGGCGTGGACCATCAAAGACGGTCTATCACTTGCCAATATTGCTGGCTACAACAACGTGTTGTCGCGAGACAAGAACGACGTCGTTGGAAGCCCATTCGCATTGCTGGCCGTTTCGCCTTACCCCGGTCCGAACTCAGAAGGCAATACGTTCTCCACTGAGCAGTATTCGGACGAACTGCACTTAGCCGGGAAGGCTCTTGATACGCGGCTCAATTACCTTTTGGGAGCCTATTTCCTGCGTGACTTCGAGGGCGAGAACGTCCCACTGAACGTCGGTTGTGGTTCGATTGCGTTTGCCGCGGCACCCGGTGGCTGTCAGGTTCCAGGCGGCTTTCGCTACAACTTCGAAAACGATGAATTATCGCGAGCGCTGTTCGCACAGGCGGACTACGAGTTCGTTCCCGGATGGCGCGCAACGGCCGGATATCGCGAGACCTGGGAGGATGTGCGCTTCCATTATGTCCGTGGCAGTGAACCACAGGATGCGCATTTCCTGGCGCGCATACCGGAGCCATCGCTCAGCGACCACGAGCCGAGCTGGAACCTCGGACTCGACTGGCAGGTAAATCCGCAGACACTGCTCTACATCACGCAGCGGGGTAGTTTCCGGGTGGGCGGGTTCAACGGAACCAGCACTATCCCGGAGGTCCCGGGTTCCAGTTATACCACCCCCGCCGGCATTGCGATCGACTCGTTCAAGCCCGAGATCGTCAGGGATTTGGAGCTTGGAGTTAAATTCGGCGGCCGGATTGGGGGTCTGCCGACGCGCATCAACGCCGCTGTGTATGAGTCGAGGATATCGGATGCGCAGCGCGTGGTGTATGCCGGCATCTCTTCCCAAACCACGAATGCCAGGAAGGCACAGATCGATGGTTTCGAGTTCGAAGGTCTCATCGATCTAACCAACTGGCTGGAGCTCGGCGCCAACTATGCCTACACCGATGCGAGATACACGGATGGCACCGCGAACTTCACGCGCGTCGACATTCTGACCGGAAATATCGTCTACCAACCGATCATCCTGGGGCCTTACGGCGACACCCCGAGGCAGTCAGGTTCTTTCTTTGTTCGGGTGCACCACAACTTGGCCAACGAGATGGGCGAGCTTGTCTTCCGGGCAGATGCTTTCTTTCAAACCGCCTTCTACTACACAAACCTCGCGCAAAGCCAACCCGTTGCGCTGGACCCAAACACCCACATCGGGGGTTATTCGTTGGCAAATGCCCGGATCGAGTGGAACGACATTGCTCGATCCAGAGTGGCTGTCAGTGCATACGTGAGAAACTTGTGTGACAAGCATTACGAAATCGGTGGCCTCGGGCTCGGCGCAGTGGTCGGTACGGATGCCGTCATATTGGGTGAGCCGCGGATGTGGGGGGTGGTACTCGGCGTCAAGTTCTAGATTCCATTCAGACGCGCCGAGCCTTTCCGTAAAGGGGCGGCCCCGTGAAGGGGTAGCGACCCACATCTGCTGTGTCCGGTGATGTCCCTTCCGCTAAACACAACGCAGCTCATTGAGCCCAAAGGAAATATCAAGAAAAGGAATTTGGGTGCGATCGGAGAGACCGAACGCTCGACTCCGGCTTCACTAGCTGGAACCGTGGTTTTCGTGCTATGTGTTTTTGCGAATAAGATCTGATGGCGCGCGTTGAATTTTGAGCTGCCGACGGAGGGTTCGCGCCCCGTAGAGGTTGCTCAACCTTGGGCAGAGCAAACAGACCAGGCATGAGTACTCCCTCAATAGACCTTGGCTGTGCTGAAAGCGCTCAACCGCCGCCGCGGGAGGGCGTGCCCGATTTGGCGCATTACAGGCTGCAGCAACTGCAGAGAGATATTGAGTTAGTACTCTTTCGCGGCCGTCTCATCGACTCTGGGGATGCGAACGCACCGTCTATTCTGGTGCGGACTGCCATCGCCGACCATCCCACGCCAGCCAGCCTGCGCAGAATGCACGAAGAGTACTCCTTGCGGTCCGAGCTGGATCCAGCGTATGTGGTCCGGCCCCTCGCGCTAATCCAGGCCGGCGGCCACTCCATGCTCGTTCTGGAGGATCCGGGCGGCACGCCGCTCGATCTCCTGCTGGACGGTCCGATGGAGATAGCCAGGTTTCTCCGCTTGGGTATCCGTATCGTCGCTGCACTTGGCCACGTTCACAGCCACGGTCTGGTCCACAAGGACGTCAAGCCGGCCAATATCCTGGTGAACGCGGCCCTCGACCAGGCGCTGCTGATGGGCCTCGGGATCGCTTCGCGTGTTCCTCGCGAGCGCCAATCGCTCCAGCCTCCGGAATTCGTAGCCGGGTCACTCGCTTACATGGCCCCGGAACAAACCGGGAGAATGAATCGCTCGATCGATTCGCGAAGCGACCTCTACGCCCTGGGTGTGACGCTGTACGAAATGCTGACCGGAAGTCTGCCCTTCACGGCTACTGATCCGATGGAATGGGTGCACTGCCACATTGCAAGACAGCCGGTGCCGCCTAGCGAGCGGTTGAAGGGCATTCCGGGCCCGGTGTCTGCAATGGTCATGAAGTTGCTCGCCAAGATGGCGGAGGAGCGCTATCAGACTGCGGCTGGCCTCGAGAGCGATCTGCGGCGCTGTCTGGCCGAGTGGGAAACCGAGCAGCGCATAGAGGAATTTCCGCTTGGGGAACATGACACACCAGACCGGCTGCTGGTTCCAGAGAGACTTTACGGACGAGAAGCCGAAATTGCGGTCTTACTCGCCGCCTTCGACCGCGTCATCAAGGGCGGCACTCTGGAGTTGGTGCTCGTTGCAGGATATTCGGGCATTGGAAAATCCTCCGTCGTAAACGAGCTGCACAAGGTGCTCGTTCCATCGCGAGGCCTGTTTGCATCGGGCAAGTTCGATCAGTACAAGCGCGACATTCCCTATTCGACGCTCGCTGAGGCTTTCCAGAGCCTCACCCGGCGCCTTCTGGCGAAGAGCGAGGCCGACCTGGCGACCTGGCGCGCCGCGCTTCTCGAGGCGCTCGGCCCGAACGGACGGCTCATGATCGACCTTGTCCCGGAACTGAAGCTGATCATCGGAGACCAGCCGCCGGTCCCTGATCTGCTTCCCCAGGACGTGCGAAGGCGTTTTCAGCTGGTGTTCCGCCGGTTCATCGGCGTGTTCGCGCGGCCGGAACATCCGCTGGCGCTCTTCCTGGACGACTTGCAATGGCTCGACGCGGCGACGCTTGATCTGCTTGAGGATCTGCTGACTCCGGCGGGCGTGCAGCACTTGATGCTGATCGGCGCGTACCGGGACAACGAAGTCACTGCGGCCCATCCGCTGATGCGCAAGCTCGAAGCGATCCGGAGCGCGGGAGCGAACGTGCAGCAAATCACGCTTGCGCCTCTCGCCGGTGAAGACCTACGACAGCTCATTGCGGATGCGCTTCGCTGCGAACCGGAGCGCGCCGCCCCGCTCGCGAGACTGGTGCAGGAGAAGACGGCCGGCAATCCGTTCTTCGTAATTCAGTTTCTTCACGCGCTCGCCGAAGAAGGTTGGCTCACGTTCGATCATGACAAGGGACGATGGTCCTGGGATCTCCATCGCATCCTTGCGAAGAGGTACAGGGACAACGTCGTGGATCTGATGGTGGGCAGGTTGAACCGCCTTCCGCTCGACACGCAAAAGGCGCTGCAGCATCTCGCCTGCCTCGGGAACACTGCCCCTGTCCGGATGCTTTCCTTCGCCCTCGGGAAATCGCCCGAGGAAGTCCGTGCGGATCTCTGGGACGCCGTTCGTCTGGAGCTGGTCGAGCAGCTGGAGGGCTCCTACAAGTTCGTCCACGATCGCGTTCAGGAAGCCGCCTATTCGCTGATCCCGGAGGAGCTGCGCGATGCAGCGCACCTTCGAATAGGCAGACAGCTTGCGGCGCACATACCTCCCGAGAAGCGGGAGGCGGCGATCTTCGACATCGTCAATCAGTACAACCGCGGCGTTGCCTTGATCACCTCGCGAGACGAGCGCCAGCAGCTGGCCGAGCTCAATCTACTCGCGGGCAAGCGCGCCAAGGCATCTACTGCATACGCCTCGGCGCTGCGGTATCTGGTCGCCGGTGCGGCGCTGTTGCCGGGCGATTCCTGGGAGCGCCGGCACGAGCTTATCTTCGGGCTGGAGCTGCACAGAGCAGAGTGCGAATTCCTTACCGGCGCGCTTGCGGTTTCCGAGGAACGGCTGAAGCTGCTTGCAGTACACGCCGCAAATACGGTCGAACGAGCAACGATAACCCGCCTGCGTCTGAACGTGTACACGACCCTCGATCAAAGCGAGCGTGCCGTCGAGGTGTGTCTCGACTATCTGGCGCACCTCGGAGTCGACTGGCTGCCGCATCCGACACGAGCGCAGGCGCTCGGCGAATACGAACGGATATGGTCCTCGCTCAACGGACGCAGTATTGAGGACTTGATTGAACTGCCGCTGATGAGCGACCCGGCCATGCTCGGAACTCTGGATGTTCTGACCGAGGTCGTGACGCCGGCCTTGTTCACCGACGGAAATCTGCTTTCGCTCGTGATCTGTCGGATGGTCAATCTCAGCCTCGAGCACGGCAACAGCGACGGATCGTGCTTCGCGTATGTGTTTCTGGGCATGATCGCTGGACGGCACTTTGACAACTATGAGGCCGGTTTCCACTTCGGCCGGATCGGGTATGAGCTGGTCGAGCGGCATGGTCTGCGACGCTATCAGGCTCGGACATATATGTGCTTCGGCAATCTGGTCATGCCGTGGACGAAGCACGTCCGGACGGGTCGTGACTTGGTGCGTCGCGCGTTCGATGCCGCAAGCAAAGCCGGTGACCTCACGTTTGCCGCGTACAGCCGCAATAACCTGAACACGAACCTTCTCGCGGCGGGAGATCCGCTGGCTGAGGCGCAACGTGAAGCCAAGCAAGGTCTCGACTTTGCACAGAATGCGCGATTCGGTCTCGTCATCGACATCATTACTGCGCAACTCGGACTGATCCGGACGCTTCGTGGTCTGACCCCGACATTTGGGTGTTTTGACGATGAGCAGTTCGATGAGCGCCGCTTCGAAATCCACCTGGCGAGTCAGCCAGATCTGGCTTTGCCTGAGTGCTGGTACTGGATTCGGAAGCTGCAGGCTCGCGTGCTGGCCGGGGACTATCGCCAGGCCATTGAGGCATCGTTGCAGGCGCAGCGGTTGCTGTGGACGTCGCCATCCTTTTTTGAGACGGCCGAATTCGAATTCTACAGCGGACTCGCCCGGGCCGCGTTGTGCGATGGCGCGGTGCACGAACAATACCGACAGGATTTCGAGGCGCTGACCGCACATCGTAGCAAGCTCGAGGTATGGGCGGCGAATTGCCCGGAAAACTTCGAAAACCGTGCCGCGCTTCTAGCCGCCGAGGTCGCGCGCATTGAAGGCCGCGAGATTGAGGCGATGCGCCTTTATGAGAAGGCCGTCCGCTCGGCCCGCGCCAACGGTTTTCTCCACAATGAGGCGCTCGCCAATGAGCTCGCCGCGCGCTTCTACGCGACCCGGGGCTTCGAGCAGATCGCGCAGCTCTACTTGCGAAACGCCCGGCACGGCTACCTGCGTTGGGGAGCCGATGCCAAGGTGCGCGAACTTGACGAGACGTATCCTTACCTCCAAGAAGGAAGAGAGCGAGTACCCACGGCGAGCGGCATGATCAGCGCGCCGGTCGAGCATCTGGATCTCGCCACCGTGCTAAACGTCTCGCAAGCCGTCTCTGGCGAGATCGTGCTGGAGAAGCTTGTCGAGACGCTCTTGCGCACGGCCATCGAGCACGCGGGCGCCCAACGCGGGGTGCTCATTCTGCCGCGCGGGAGTGAATTGTTGATCCAGGCGGAAGCGAAGATCCGCGGCAGTTCCGTCACGGTTCGCGTGCACGAGACGCCCGTCTCGGTGCTTGAACTTCCCGAGTCGATTGTCCGTTATGCTGCGCGTACCCAAGAGCCCGTGATTCTCGACGATGCTTCGGCACGGAATCCGTTTTCCGCCGACGAGTACATCCGTGAGCAGCGCCCCCGGTCGGTACTGTGCTTGCCGCTTGTGAAACAGGGCGTGTTGGTTGCCGTGCTTTACCTGGAAAACAACCTCGGTCCGAACTTCTTTGCGCCCGGCAGGATCGGCGTCCTCAAAGTGCTCGCTTCCCAGGCGGCTATCTCGCTGGACAACAGCCGTCTGTACCGCGAGCTCACTGATAGTGAAACGAAGTTCCGGCGGCTAGTGGACTCCAATATCGTCGGAATCGACATTTGGGATTTCGATGGTCGTGTTCTCGAAGCCAATGACGCATTTCTGCGCATACTGGGATACGAACGCGATGATCTCGTATCAGGTCGCGTGCGCTGGGCTGATTTTGCGCCTTCCCAAGCACTCGAGCATGATCGTGAAGGCCTAGTGGCACAGCTCCACAGTGGCGCGAGCGTGCCGCCTCTGGAATGGGAGTTCATCCATAAGGACGGCAGCCGCGTGCCCGTGTTTGTCGGCGCTGCCGCGCTCGAAGGTACGAGCCAAGGTATCGGCTTCGCGCTCGACTTGACCGTGCGTAAGCGCGTAGAGCAGGCGCTGAGGCAGAGTGAGGCGTATCTCGCGGAAACGCAGCGGCTGACGCACACTGGCAGTTGGGCGTACAACCCCGTCAGCGGAAAACCAACGTACTGCTCGGACGAGCACCTCCGAATCTATGGACTGGATCCCGGACGAGGCCGTCTGCCAGAGCTGGAAGAGATCGTTAGCCGCTTTTACCCGGACGATCGGCAGCGAATGCTCGACCTTCTCGAACAGGTAGTGCGCGAGAAGCGCGGATACGCTGCGGATTACAGAATCGTACTGCCCAACGGACGAGTGAAGCACCTGCATTCGATGGGGCATCCGCTTCTGGACGAACGCGGAGAGCTGCTCGAATTCATGGGAACCACGGTGGATGTGACCGAACGTACACGTGTCGAGCAACGCCTGTTGGCACGAAACAAGATCACACACATCCTGTCCGCAGCATCCTCCCTCGAGGAAGCTGCGCAAGAGATTCTGAAGACGTTTTGTGATTCCCTGGGGTGGCACGTCGGTGTGTGGTGGCGTGTGGACCGGGACGCGGGCGTACTCCGCTGTGGCGATTTCTGGCGCAGGCGGTCGATGGAGACGCCTCAATTTGAGGCTGCCACCCGCGAGGGCACGTTTGCGTCGGGGAGCGGGCTAGCCGGCAATGTCTGGGGAACGGCCACGCCTCAATACATCTCGGATGTTGCTCGCGATCCGCACTTTGATCGCGCGGAGGTCGCGGCCCGAGAAGGCTTGCACGGGGCCTTTGCCTTTCCTATCGTGCTCGGCAGCACGGTCCTCGGCGTCTGCGAATTCATCAGCCGCGACGTCTGGCAGGGTGACGAGGACCTGCTCGGCTTGATGGCGAGCGTCGGCAGGCAGATCGGGCAGTTTACGGAGCGCGCGGCAGCGGTGAACGAATTGCAGCTGCGGGTCAACATGTTGCACCACATTCCGGTCGCAGCCTGGTCGGTAGCGCCGGACGGAACACCCGATATCGTGAATCAGCTTTGGTTCGAGTACACAGGCCAGACACCCCAGTACGTCAATTCACATCCCGATGCGTGGATGGCCACTATGCACCCTGAGGATCGGGAAAGAGCCTCACAGCTCTACTGGGAGGGGATACGCTCTGGGCACGGTTTTACGATGGAGGCGCGGTTTCGTCGCGCCTCCGACGGCACATACCGGTGGCATCTGAATCGTGCGGTGGCAGTACGCGACGCCGACGGAAATATCCTGAGATTCGTTGGCACGTCCACGGACGTGCACGATTTTCGGCAGGTGCAGGAAGAACTACGCAATACACAAGCCGAGTTCGCGCGCATAACACGTGTAACGACGATGGGGGAGCTCACCGCGTCGATCGCACACGAGGTGAATCAGCCCCTGGGTGCGATGGTCACGAGCGCAGCCTCCTGCGCACGCTGGTTGGCGGCCACTCCTCCGCAGATGGATAAGGCACGGCGGGCACTCGATCGCATCGCTAACGACGGTAGGAGAGCAGGGGCGATCATCCAGCGGATTCGGGCACTCATGAAGCGCCAGGCGCCGCGTAATGATTGGCTGGACGTCAATGAAACGATCCTTGAGGTGATCGCGCTGACGCAATACGAGCTGCGCCGAAACGACATTGTGCTCGAGACGCGCCTTACCGAGGGCCTACCGCGCGTACAAGGGGACCGGGTGCAGTGCCAGCAGGTGCTTCTGAATCTGATCGTCAACGCGATCGAGGCGATGAGCGAAATCGGCCAGCGGCGCCGGGAATTGACCATTGTGACCGCTCCCGACAGGCCGGACACCGTGCGGCTCGAAGTGCGCGACTCCGGGACTGGCTTGAACCCTGAACGCGCAGCTCAGTTGTTTGAGCCCTTTTACACGACCAAGTCGCAGGGATTTGGCATTGGTCTGTCCATCAGCCGCTCGATCATCGAGGCGCATGGTGGGCGGTTATCGGCTGGCCCGAACGCCCCGCACGGCGCAGTCTTCTGCATTTGGCTACCAGTGGAAGGGCAGATGCCGTAGCTGCACGCAATTGGGTAGCATAAGGAGAGATTCCGCGGGCTGAGCGACCTGCTCAACTTAGGGGAAACTGTCATCATGGCCGACGTATCAGGTGTCGTCTTCGTGATCGACGATGACGCATCAATGCGCGCGGCACTTGAGGATCTCGTCAGCTCCGTCGGCCTGCAGGTGCGGCTATTCGCCTCGCCTCAGGAATTCCTGCAGAGCAAGCCGCCGGACGTCCTGGGCTGTCTTGTGCTCGACGTGAGATTACCGGGCATGAGCGGGCTGACGTTTCAGAACGAGCTCGCGAAAGCGGGAATCGCCCTCCCAGTCATCTTCATCACCGGTCACGGGGACATTCCGATGAGCGTGCGGGCGATGAAGGCCGGAGCGGTAGAGTTCCTGACCAAACCATTCCACGATCAGGACCTGCTCGATGCGATCCACACGGCGCTCGAGCGTGACAGGGAACGGCGCCGGGGGGCACTGATCGCCGCCGAGCTGCAGGAGCGCTATGGCGGGCTGACGGAGCGAGAGCGCCAGATCATGGCTCTCGTCGTCACGGGACGGGCGAACAAGCAGATCGCGGCCGAGCTCAATCTGAGCGAGATGACGGTGAAGGTTCATCGCGGGCAAGTCATGCGGAAGATGCAGGCCCGCTCCCTGCCCGAGCTCGTGCGGATGGCCGACCGGCTCGGCGCGTCGAACACAACGTCGTAGGCGACTACCACCAAAGTCGAAGCGACTACAGCCCCCTGTGGTCTGTATTGTCCGCAGAAGCGGACGGGCGCTACTGCCGTGCAATGGCTTTACGCAGTCCACGCAGACAAGTCTTCTCCTCACCGTTTGCACAGGAGATTTGGGTGCCCAAAAGGCCGCTGGTCGCGATCGTCGACGATGACGAGTCAATCCGGGACACGACGAAGGACTTGCTCGAGTCTGCGGGCTTAGCGGCCGTTACATTCGCGAGCGCCGCAGGGCTCCTGAAGTCCCGTCGACTAAAAAGCATCTCCTGCCTGGTCGCGGACATGCGCATGCCGGAGATGACCGGGCTCGACCTTCATCAGCATCTAGTCGCCTCGAACCATGCGATCCCCACGATTCTGATGACAGCCTATCCGGAGGAACGCGCGCGGGCGCAGGCGTTCAAGAGCAACGTTGTCTGTTATCTCGCCAAGCCGTTCGCAGCGGATGAGTTACTCGCCTGCATTCGCTGCGCGATGCACAGTCGGCGCGGCAATGCTGATTAGGTAAGCCCCGGGGCGTTTGTCGGCGGACGATGGCAAGGAGCGCCTGCTGGCATGGCAGGCGCCGAAGGTGCTGGACCATATCGACGGGCATGTCACGAATCGTGTACTGGTCGCGGATCCGAGTGCCCTCGTGCAGCGCAGCGAAGCGCACTTTTCGCGCTCCTTCAGGCGCACATTCGGACACTCCCTTCAATGTGGATTTGTGGATCAGGCGCATCGATGCAAGCACTTTCGACAGGTAACAGGGGAAACTCCAGCCGCCTGGCGACGCGCGCGACGGAGGCAGGCGCCAATATAGCCACGTATGGAAGGCTTAGGCGGGCTAAGCGAAGGTATGCGGGCCCCGTGGTGCGCCCCACTGTCTCACGTCCTGAGATCCGAGCCTCCTGTGATTCAGAGCACGCGGATCGACTCTGCGCGGGCGACTGCCCGAGCGCGGGTGCGGGTATCGAGCTTGACGAAGATGCTCTTGGGGTGTGACTTGACGTGATTCCCAGGGACTGGGCGACGCGCTTGTTGGACAGTCCTGGGCCAATCATCTGGAGAATCCCGGTCTCGCGACGTGACAGGGGGCGATGAGTCGGAGGCTCCGGCTCGTCGGCGCGCATTGGCATGGTAGAACTCAGAAGGGTAGCCATATAGGGCCGGAGCTGGGACAGTCGCTCATCAGTCGTTGGGAGCGCGTCGTAGAGGCTCTCGAGCAACACGACGCTCGGGCGGCTCACACCGTCGCGTCGGAAGCGATAGCGCCTGTCTTTGCGTCTGTATTGCGATCGGTCGCTCCCTGGGCATCGACGACCCGCGTCTCGGGGATGAGAAGTGAGCTGCGCTGATCGGTCAGATACCACCACAGCCATTGACCGGCGACACGAAGTCGACTCTGCAGCTGCGGCAGGAACAGGAGATGGATGGTTCCCCAGATGAGCCAGGTGAGATACCCGCTCATTCGCAGCCGCTTGGACTCGAGCAACGCGAAGTTCCGGCCCACGATCGCCATGCTGCCCTTGTCGAAGTAGCGGAACGGGCGCAACGACGTGCGGCCCTCGATGCGGGCGCGGATGAGCCCTCCGACGTAGCGGCCCTGCTGGATCGCAACTTGCGCCACGCCGGGCAACTGCCGGCCTTCCTGAGCGAGAGCGGCCGCGTCACCGACTACGAAGATCCCCGGCCGTCCGGGGAGCTCCATGTTGGGCGCAACTCGGATGCGGCCGGCGCGATCGCTGTCGCTGTTCAGCGCTTTGAGAATCGGAGTAGGCCCGACGCCGGCCGTCCACAGGACAGTCGCGCTGGGGACTCTCTGTCCCCCAACTACTACTCCCCGAGCATCGACCTGCTCGACCTTAGAGCTGGTAAGGACCTCTACCCCAAGCCGCGCGAGCTGGCGCCCAGCCTTTCCGGCTAGCGCTTCGCGGAAGCTCGGTAGGATGCGATCGCCCGCCTCGATCAACAGGATACGGCTTGAGGCGGGATCGATGCGACGGAAGGTAGAGCGCAAGGTGGCTCGCGCCATCAGGGCAATGGAGGCGGCAAGCTCCACGCCGGTCGGGCCTGCGCCAACCAGTATGAATGTCAGCAGGCGGCTACGCTCAGCCGGATCATCCGTAAGCTCGGCCTGCTCATAGGCTTCCAGGATTTTGGCACGCACCCGCTCGGCATCGGCGATCGTCTTCAGGCTCGCAGCGAAGCGTGCGAATTCATCGTGGCCAAAGTAGTTCACCTGCATTCCCGGCGCCAGAATCAGATAATCGAAGGCGACCTCGGCAGGCTCGATGCCCCGTGAACGAGTCAGCACCGAGCGACCATCCTGCGACAAGCCGGACACCTCGGCCAACATGACGGTGAGGTTCCGCTGCCGCCGGGCAAGCTGCCGGATCGGGGCCGAGACCTCGGAGGGCGCCAGCAGACCTGTCGCCACCTGATACAGCAAAGGCTGAAAGATGTGATGGTTGCGTCTGTCGATCAGCGTGACATCGGCATCACTCCCGCTCAATGCGCGGGCGGCGGCTATGCCCGCAAATCCGCCGCCGACGATGACGACTCGTGGCCGGGTGGGCATGGCAGGTTCTCTCGGCGGATCTGATCCGCTCATGCGCGGAGCCACTCGGGCTTGCTCGACCCTCGCGGAACGAGCACGGTATTGAAGGATCCTGGTGTGCGTGACAGGAGCACCTGGTCCGTCATGCCCTGATAAGTGCCCAGAGGCGTGTCGGCCGTAAACAGGTCCGGAGCGACATAGCTGTGCTCTTCGGTTGAGCCCGCCGTCTCGCGCGCATACGCCTTGTCAAAGATACCGAGTGAGAGCAGCCACAGAACGGTCCTCGTCAGCGAGACCACAACCCGGTAGCTCCCGCCCTCGATCGCTCGGCGGCGCAACGCCGCGAGCACTCCGACCGTGCCGAGCCAACCTACTACGTTGTCGCAAATGGGTACGATCGGGGGCTGTTTGGGCCGACTGGGGCTTCCTTCGAGGGCGAACAGGCCGGAGACGGCCGCGCCGATCTCGTCAAAGCCCGGGCGATTCGACCATGGGCCGGTGGTGCCGTGAAGAACGACCGTCGCATGCACGAGTCCGGGCCTGCGCGCACACAGGTCCTCGGCTTCAAGTCCGTTGCGCTTCAGGAAGCCGGGCCGCTTGTTCGCGAAGAACACATCGGCCCTCGACAGTAGCTGGTCGAACCTGGCGCGATCTTCCTTGGACTCATCCAGTATCGTCGATCGCATGCCGACCTGTGCGTCCCAGGCAAAAGCTTCTACCTCTGAGTCATTCGGGCGCCAGACGTTGAGAACATCGGCTCCGTAATAGGCCAGGTCACGACCGATCGCCCCTCCGGCGATGACGTGCCCCATCCCCAGAGCGCGGATGCCGTCCAGCGGACGCCGCGCCGCGCGCAGCGGCGGTGCCGGCTCACTGTCGCCGATCTTCTCGATTGTGATCAACGGCATGTGCGCGAGAACCTCCGAATACTGCAGCTCTCGACGAAACTCCTCGTTAGTGCGCACCTTCGCCAACACGAGACCTTGCTCTGCTGCAGCCATTTCCAGCTCATCGGCGCGCCACTGGAGAATTGCGTTGTCGACCGACTCGGCGCTCTCGCTGCATCTGAGCAGGCTGAGCGTCCTCGCACGCAACTTAGGATAAAAATCCAACGCAATGACATGACGGCCGTCGCGGGTCTCGCGAAAGAGGGGTATTCGCAAGAACGGGGTGCCGGCAAAGTCCCACGCGGAGGGCGGCCGCCCATTGATGGTCTCCCACTTCCCTTCAAAGAAACCGCAGAAGCGCCTCAACGCCTTTCTAACGTCCACCGAGATGTCCTGCGACTCCCCCGTGTGGTGCTTCCAAAGTGCTGCAACCGCAACACTCCTCGCGGCCAGTCCGATGGCTGCCATCGCGCCGAAGCGAAAAGGGGTGGCAAGGATCGGATCCTGCCCGTAGAAGCTGAGCTTGCCGCCGCTGTCGTTGACCGTCATTCCCACATCTGCCAGCACTTCGTTGGCAGCCCTGTGCAGGTCGAATTCGGGCGAATTCGCCGGGTTGGCCAGATTTCGCTCCAGTGTCTCAGTCAGGCGGTCACGCGAGGTACCGCGCGTCGATCGGTCAAGTACAGCACTCATCGAAGGCTCCTCTACCGGCCGGCCGGCCGCTCTGCGTATGCAATGCCAGTCAGGTTGCCCTGACCGAACAGCAAGGTTCTTTGATCGGATCCGTCGAGATTCGCGCTGTACACGGAGCCGCCGAAGTCGGTCACAAACATGCGGCCGCCTTTCAGATCCAAGGCGAGCCCGATTCCCTCCATCAGATGAGACATGAGTACCTCGATCAAGTTGTCGGTGCCGGGGGTCGGGTCCGCGGGTGCACGGTTCACCGTATTGCCGCGCGGGGGATCGCCGCGATCCGTCCAATAGAGCATCCGGTTGCGAGCATCGAGCTCGAGGTCGATCGGCTCAGGCAAACCGTCGTAGAGGAGCGCAATGTCCTTACGACTCGTCGGGCTTTGACCCGGTGGAATCTCGATGTTGGCTCGAAAAATTCGTCCTTCACCGGCATTGTCGCCACCCTTCTGGGTCCAATAGATCTGGCCACCCTCGGAATCGACGACTATGCCGACACACCACTTCTTTGCGTCGGCGCCCGGGCGTGGGTCGCCAAGACTCGTATCCACGAGCGCTTCGACGTCCGAGCCGTCGAAGTTGGCACGCATCACCCGCATCCCCTCGCGGTCGCACCAATATAACTTGCGGTTCTTCCGGTCGAGTTGGATTTGCTTCGGAGTAAACGTGCCCCCTGGGGGGACGATGGTCTTCAAGTTCCGCCCGTCGAGGTCGGAGCGCACAATGGAGCCGTCGTTGGCCTTCAGGTTGCCCATGTTTGTCCAATACAGGTGTCCTGATCCGAGATCGATGGCCAGGCCGTCGGGGAGCTTCCTTCCCTCTGTGACGACGGTCTGCAGGTCGGAGCCGTCAGGATTGACCGACATGACGCGACCGACCGCCAGGTCGAGGAAGAAGAGGCGACCAGCGGCCGCGGCGCCGCGCTTGGGGGTGCTGAGGGTGTTTGAAACCGAGGGGCTCATGTTGGCGATCCTATTCCGGGTAACAATTGGCGAGGCTTCTTCGGCCGGACTTATCGACCCGACTGGGCCCGCAATGCGAGCAATCCCACGAGGACCTCGTTCTCTTCGCGAGCGAGTTGCTCGACCGGGCGTCCGTCCGCCTCCTGGAGCACCGCATCGGCGACTCGCTGCTTGAGCTCCGTCGTCACCTCCGGTGTGCCCAGCGCTTGCATCATCCCCGCGAGCGGGCCCATCAAGTGCTCCATGAAATGACCGATCCCACCGGCACCACCACCAACGTGCCACTGCAGGCTGGGGCCCATGACGCCCCATCGCAGCCCGGGGCCGTAGCACACTGCGATGTCCGCGTCGGCCACGCTCAGCACGCCCTGTTGAACCAGATAGAGCACTTCCTTGTAGAGTGCTGCCTGCAATCGATTCGCGACGTGTCCCGTCAGGGCCTTGTGCAGGCGGATCGGTTTCTTGCCGATCGATGCGTAGAAGGCCATCGCGCGCTCAATAGTGGTGTCCGAGGTTTTGGCTCCCCCGACAACCTCGACCAACGGGATGACATGCGGCGGATTGAATGGATGGCCAATCACGCAGCGTTCCGGTCGCTTGCAGGCGGATTGAATGACATCCATCGTGATCCCGGAAGAGCTCGATGCGAGGATCGAGTCCGGGGGTGTGGCGGCGTCCATTTCGGCGAACAGCTTGATCTTGAACTCCGGCCGCTCTGGAGCGTTCTCCTGTACGAAATCGGCCTGGGAGAGTGCGGCCGCCATATCTGGCGTGAAGGACAAGTGCTCCCGCGATGCACCCGGCGACAAACCGGCTCGCGTCAGCGTGCTCCACGCGTCATCGACATAGCGGCGAAGACCGGCTTGCGCATTCGGAGCCGGATCAGTCGCGACTACGTTGAAACCGCGCGCCAAATAGTAGGCGGCCCAGCTGGCGCCAATCACACCGGTGCCGACGATGGCGATGCGACGAATCGGTTTGGGCACAGACATTTTGTGAGCTCTCGGGTTAAGACGGAGAGCGCATGTTCCGAGCAATCACCGAGGGCGCCCATCCCCTCAATGGGGGGCATGGCATTGCACAGCGTGACTCCCGCGGGATTGATCCGGCAATAACGCCGAGAGGCTCGCAGCTCCTTCCAAAACGACGCCCGAAACACCAAGCGGATCTCGAGCGTCGCCGTACAACGTAAGGCTTATCAATCGGACCCTGTTCTGGCGCGACTGCAGCGGCTCCACACTGATTTGTTAGGCTGACGAACGTCCGCATCGTGCATTCCAGTGGCAGCTTCCGAGCGATCTCCTCACCATGTTGTCGAACGGAGGACTTACGCCGCCAGCGATTGTGCGGTATTCATTTAAGGACTTCCAAGAGGCAGTACTCCTAGCCGATGGTGAGGCAGGACAGCAAAAGGTCTTGCTGGACTGAGCTAGCTGATTTCCTGACATTGGGCCACGGCGATATTCGTGGAATTGAATCCACCGGCGACGTTCCGCCAGCCGGAGTTAGGTTATGGTGATGAAGGAACCATGGCCGCGCAGGGCATCGTCGTTTGTGAGCAGCAGCATTGGCTCCACGAACGCTTGTGCGACCAACAGGCGATCGAAAGGGTCTGTGTGTAGCGACGGTAGTTGCGCGACTTTGGCTGCGTGCTCGCCGGTGATGGGCAGCAGATTGAATCCGGCGGGCTCGATACTCGCGAGGATCTCTTCGGGATCGGCGGCGAGCTTGCCGAGGGCGGACTTGATGCTGATTTCCCAGATCGAGGCGGCGCTTGCGTAGACCT
>JAQGOC010000298.1 GCA_028293805.1 Gammaproteobacteria bacterium | reverse complement strand
CTGTCCGAATTCATCGTGCAGCTCGTGCGCGATCAGGCGCCGCTCTTCCTCCACCCGTTGCTCGACCAGGAGTGCCATCTCACGTCGCTCCTCGAGGCGTGTTTCCGCTTCGCGGGCTTTGCGCTCGGCTTGCACGTTGTCCTCCACTGCCTGGGCCATTCGGTTGAACGCCGTGCCGATGGCGTGCGCTTCGGGGCCGGGAAGCGGCGGCAGCCGGAAGGTAAGCTCGCCACGCTGAATGCGTCCCAATCCCTGTGCGATGATTGGGAAGGGGGCGAGCGCACGGTCCACCGACCAGAACGCGAGTCCGTTCACGGCAACTAACATGATCAACGCAACGGCGAGCAGGCGAGTGATGTCGTCCCAGGCATCGAGTATGGCGCGCGAGGGTTGTGCTTCGATCACCAACTGCGCGCCGCCCGGCAATGGGAACGTATGCCTTGCTGTCTGCGGAGCTATCAGATGCGCGAACCAGGCAGGCGCCTCGTGGCCCGCCTTGTAGGTGGCGGGCGGCGAGGTGTACAGAACCTCGCCAGCGGGCGTACGAAGAATGATGTTGTTCGCGCGGACGTGGCCGAGCTGCTGGAGAAACTGAAGCACGACCTCCGTACCGCCTGCACGGGAATAAATGACCGCCAGCCGGCCCAGCAGCTGGGAGGCGACGCGGTTAGCGGCCTCGATCTCTTCCCGCACGGATGAGCGGGTGTTCTGGATTTCTTCGGTCAGCAGCACAGCCACGAACACGGCGGTCAGGCCGGCGACCACCAGGTTCAGGCGAGTGCGCAGTTTCATACGCGCTGCTGGCGGCAGCTCGGCTGCCGGGGCGCCGTAAGAGCGTTTCGGGAGGCGCGCATCGGTGGGACAGGCTCCTTCGAAGTCGGTGGGGTCCGCCGTAGGATGGTAGCAGCGGCAACCCGCCCTGGCGCAGTTCGCGTCGCCCGCATCTCCCCGGCTCATGAAAATCATGAGGCCACTTTCATGATCGTGCGGATTCGAAGACGGTGCCCAATGGGGAAGGATGAGATCGAGGAGTGGCGGCCTCCCGGCGCCGGCTCCTCGAGGGAAGGGCGGCGCCCTGCTGTTTCGCCGCCGGCAAAGCGTAGGAGCAGCATTATGAAATGGGAAACTCCGCAAGCGACTGATTTCCGGTTCGGCATGGAAATCACGATGTACATCGCCAAGCGCTGAGGCGCTTGGGGTCAGGAGCCTGGCCGGCTCATGGGCATCAGGGCCGGACACCCTCAGGGGCCGGGCAATGCGCATGAGCCGGCCGGGCTCCCGGCTCGATCGGTCGGGCCGCGCCCGACTGCCTTGCCCGCCTTGAGTCAGCTGTGAAAATTCGAGTTCTGGGCTCCGCGGCTGGCGGCGGGTTTCCGCAGTGGAACTGCAACTGCCGCAACTGTGCGGGTGTCCGCAGCGGAACGATGCACACACGGGCCCGGACGCAATCTTCCATTGCAGTGAACGGCAATGCCGCCGATTCGTGGGCCCTGGTCAACGCCTCGCCCGATATTCTGACGCAGCTGCAGGCCAATCCCGTTCTGCAGCCTGCGCGCGCTCCTCGCGACACCGCCATCGCCGGCATCATCCTCGTCGATGGGCAGGTCGACCATACGACCGGACTCTACATGTTGAGGGAGGCCACGCGTCCGTGGCCGCTCTGGTGTACCGACAGCGCGTACGCCGATCTGACCCGGGGCAATCCCATTCTCCAGGTCCTTTCTCACTACTGTGGGATAGATCGCCGTCGCATCGACCTCGAAGACGGATTCGCGGTCGACGGTGTGCCGGGTGTGCAGTGGCGTGCGCTACCGGTTGCAAGCAAACCGGCTCCCTATTCACCCAATCGCGAATCACCGGTGCCCGGAGACAACGTGGCGCTCCTGATTACAGACGAAGTGCTGGGTAGGACCGCCCTCTACGCACCGGGGCTGGGAGCGGTGGAGGAGAGTGTCTGGGACGCGATGCAGACTGCCGATTGTGTCTTGGTGGATGGCACGTTCTGGACGGACGAGGAGATGATCGCGCTCGGCCTGTCCCGAAAACGCGCGCGCGACATCGGCCATCTGCCGCAGAGCGGTCCCGGCGGAATGCTCGAATGGCTGGAGAAGTTGCCCCCGCGCACCCGGAAGATCCTCATTCACATCAACAACACCAATCCCATACTCGATGAGACGTCGCCCGAGCGCGCGCAGCTGCGCCGCCGCGGCGTAGAAGTCGCCTGGGATGGCATGGAGATCGTGCTGTGACGGAAAGCCCGTGGTCGAGACAGGAGTTCGAGCAGCGGCTGCGCGACAAAGGCCGCGCCTACCATATTCATCACCCGTTCAACGTGATGTTGAATTCCGGCGCGGCGAACCCGGCGCAGATCCGCGGCTGGGTCGCGAACCGCTTCTACTATCAGATCAGTATTCCGATCAAGGACGCGGCCATTCTCGCCAACTGCGACGATCGGGGCGTGCGCCGCAACTGGGTGCAGCGGATTCTCGACCATGACGGGTATGGCGATGACCCGGGAGGAATCGACTCGTGGCTGCGGCTGGCGCAAGCCGTTGGACTCACGCGTGAGCACGTAGAGAGCCTCGCCGATCTGCTGCCCGGAGTGCGCTTCGCCGTCGATGCCTACGTGAATTTCGCTCGCCGGGCTCCCTGGCCGGAGGCTGTCTGCTCGTCGCTGACCGAGTTGTTCGCGCCGGAGATCCACAAGCAACGGCTCGCCAACTGGCCCGATCATTATCCGTGGATCGACCGCGCCGGTCTGCATTACTTCCAGAGCCGTGTCAGCCTGGCGCGCCGCGATGTCGAATTCGGTCTCGCGGTGACGCTGGACCGTTTCACGACCCGTGCGCAGCAGGAGCGCGCGCTGCAGATTCTGCAGTTCAAACTCGATGTGCTGTGGCAGATGAACGATGCCATGGCGCTGCGCTACGGAGCGAAATCGTGAGCGAGATCAGTGCAAGCGCCAAACCGGCGGTCGGGCGCGGCTTCAGGTTGCAATGGGAGCCTGCTCAGGAAGCCCACGTGCTTCTCTATCCGGAAGGAATGGTGAAGCTCAACAGCAGCGCCGCTGCCATCTTGAGCCGATGCGATGGCGTTCGCACCGTCGCCGACATTGCGGCGGATATCGAGCGAACGTATGGTGTGTCGGGGGTGTCGGCTGATGTCATCGCCTTTGTCACCATGGCACAGGAAAAGAGTTGGGTGGAGATCCGCGAGTGAACGCGCGGCTCACGGCAGAGCCGGCACGCTCGGTCGCTGGAGCGCCGCAGGGCAATGAGCCGCCCGCCAGGGTGAAGCCCGGGCCGCCGCTGTGGCTGCTGCTGGAGTTGACCTACCGCTGTCCGTTGCATTGTGTGTTCTGCTACAACCCTACCGATTTTGCGACCACAGGTCCCGAGCTGGGGACGGACGACTGGATTCGGGTGTTGCGCGAGGCTCGTGCGCTCGGCGCAGTACAGTTAGGTTTGTCCGGTGGCGAGCCGCTCGCGAGGGACGATCTCGAAACGATCGTGGCCGAAGCGCACACCCTCGGGTATTACATCAACCTCATTACCTCCGGTATCGGACTCACCGAAGCCCGCATCGCGGCGCTCAAGCGGGCCGGGCTCGATCACATCCAGCTCTCGTTCCAGGACAGCTCGCGGGAGCTGAACGATTTCCTCAGCAGCACCCGCACCTTCGAATTGAAGTCGAAGGTGGCGGCGCTCATCAGGAAATACGAGTACCCGATGGTGCTCAACGTGGTGTTGCATCGGCTCAACATCGACCACGTGGGCGAGATTCTCGAGCTTGCGCAGCAGATGGGCGCGCAGTACGTGGAGCTCGCGAATACGCAGTACTACGGCTGGGCCTGGCTCAATCGCGATCGTCTCCTGCCCAGCCGCGAGCAGTTGCGCAGGGCCGAGCAGACGCTGGAGCGTTTTCGGGCCAAGGCCGGGCAGAAGATGAAGATCTTCTTCGTCGTGCCCGACTATTTCGAGACACGCCCCAAGGCGTGCATGAACGGATTGGGCTCCGTCTTTCTGACCGTGACACCGGACGGGACCGCGTTACCCTGCCATGCCGCGCGGATGTTGCCTGGGCTGATACTCCCCAATGTGCGTGAGACGGACATCAAGGCCATCTGGTACGACTCGCCGGGATTCAATCACTTCCGCGGCGATGCCTGGATGAAGGAGCCGTGCCGCAGTTGTCCGGAAAAGACGAAGGATTTCGGCGGCTGCCGCTGCCAGGCCTATCTGCTCACCGGCGATGCGGCTAATGCGGATCCGGTATGCGACCTGTCCCCCCACCATCATCTCGTGACGGAGGCGGTCGAGACCGCCGCCCGCGCGATTGCCAGCGGCACGAGTCAGCCTGAGGGCGCGAATCAGCCCAAGGCTCAAGAGCACGTCCTGGTGTTTCGTGATCATCGCATCTCGATCCCGGTCGTCACGGCCGCTCCGGCCCGACGGGCCGACGTTCCTGAATCCGGCTGATCGGCCTCTGAGCTCGAGGCGACGGCAGCCGGCGCAGGCCGCGGCGGCTCAGCGCTCCACGCGAGTCATACAACTCGTTCCTGCGTTGAACCGGGTTGCAGGTATATCAGTTGCTGCCTTTGAGCTTCTCGAATGCACCCGGGGCACGTGCGTGAAAACACGCCAGAATCCGGCAGATCGGCAACGCGAAGCGAACTTGCGTGCGGCGCAGAAGCCGGCGCGCGAGGATACGCCTGCGTCCAAGGACACTGCGGTGAATGACGGTGCGCCGAATAGTAGTCCGAGCCCGGGAGCGAAAAGTGCGGCCGAGCGCGGCCCGGCCGAACGCGGCCCGGCCGAACGCGGACCAATCGATCAAGATGCGGCCGATAGCGACGCAGCCGATCGCCGGACGGGCGAGACCGTTACGGACGGCAGTGCCGGTGGCGACGATCGCGGCCGTCGAGCGAAGCATCCCCGGGAGATTCCGAAGTCGGGCTGGCGCGACATTCTTCTGCGCGTCTGGCACAACCTCGGCCGGGACAGTTCGTCGCTCATCGCGGCCGGAATCGGCCTGAATGCGCTGTTGGCGGTTTTTCCCGCTCTGGCCGTAATCGTGTCCATTTACGGAATGTTTGCTTCGCCGGAGGACGTGGGCAAACAGATGGGGCCGTTCCTCAGCGTTTTGCCTGGCGAGGCCGCGAAGCTCCTTCAGGATCAACTGCAGGCCATTGCCAGCCCCAAGAACCGCACGCTCGGCTTCGGAGCGGTGTTCGGCACAGTGCTCGCCCTGTGGAACTCGCGGCAGGGGGTCGTGGCTCTCATGACGGCCACCAACATTGCTTACAACCAGCGCGAGCGGCGTGGCTTTTTCAAGCAGATTGCCATTTCCCTCGCGTTTTCGGTCGGCGCGATACTGGCTTTTCTGATCATGCTGCTGCTCGGAGTAGCCGTGCCGCTGCTGCTGCAGGCGATGCCCCTGGGGCCTGTGGTCACGACCGCGGTTCTGGTGTTCCGCTGGGTGCTGCTGTGGTCGTTCGCCGTGTTAGGTTTCGCGGTGGTGTATCGCTACGCTCCGGATCGACAAAGCCCGAAGTGGCGCTGGGTAACGTGGGGCTCTGCAATCGCGGCGACGGTGTGGCTTCTGGGGAGCCTCCTGTTCGCCGCGTACGCGCAGGATTTCGGCAGTTACGGCAAGACATACGGGGCACTGGGCGGTGTGATCGTGCTGCTGATGTGGTTCTATCTGATGGGATTTACCATAGTACTCGGCGCGGAAATCAACGCCGAGATGGAGCATCAGACCGCCGTAGATACCACGGAGGGGCCACCCGCGCCGATGGGCCAGCGAGGCGCGTACGTAGCCGACACGCTCGGCCGCACACCAGATAAGGACCAGGGTGGAAAGGACTTGCGGTGATTTGCCGGCCCCTGCCTGGTAGGCGCCAGCATCGAATGAGTGTGTGCCCGCTCGCATCGGACCGGCCTGAGACGGGCCGATCAGCTACAATCCGCGGCTTCAGCCTCTGCAGCCAGCCCGGCCAACAGAGCCCCTGTCTGCTTCTTTCGAGGTGTTTTTCGTGAACGCAAGTCCCGCCGCGCCCGCGGCCGATGCTCCTGATTCTGCCGATTCCTCCGGTTTTCGTGGCCTGAACCTCAGTCCTGCAGTGCTTCGGGCGCTGACGGACGTGGGTTACGAAGTTCCGACGCCCATCCAGGCCGCTACGATCCCGCCCTTGCTCGCGGGCGCCGACCTCCTGGGTCAGGCGCAGACGGGCACCGGCAAGACCGCTGCCTTCGCTTTACCGGTCCTCTCGAAGATCGACGTCCATAAGGCGTACCCGCAGGCCCTGGTGCTGGTGCCGACGCGCGAGCTGGCCATCCAGGTCGCCGAGGCCTTTCAAAGCTATGCAGCGCACATGAAGGGCTTCCACGTGCTGCCCATTTATGGCGGCCAGAGCTACATCCCGCAGCTGAAAGGGTTGAAGCGTGGCGCCCACGTGGTCGTAGGCACCCCGGGACGGGTCATGGACCACATGAAGCGTGGCACTCTGGATCTCGCCGGCTTGAGCTTCCTCGTGCTGGATGAGGCGGACGAGATGCTGCAGATGGGATTCATCGACGACATCGAATGGGTCCTGGAGAAGACGCCCCCGACGCGGCAGGTCGCTCTCTTCTCCGCAACCATTCCGCATCCCATCCGGCGGATCGCGCAGAAGCACCTGCGATCGCCCAAAGAGATCACGATCCAGAGCAAGACGAGCACTGCGGCCAACATCCGGCAGCGCTACTGGCTGGTGAGCGGTCTGCATAAGCTCGACGCGCTCACGCGTATTCTCGAAGCCGAGACCTTCGACGGCATGTTGGTGTTCGTGCGTACGAAGCTGGAGACCGCGGAGCTCGCCGAGCGGCTCCAGGCGCGCGGTTTCGATGCGGCTGCCCTCAACGGCGACATTCCCCAACAGCAGCGGGAGCGCACGATCAATGCGCTCAAGTCGGGCAAGGTCGATATCGTCGTGGCTACCGATGTCGCCGCCCGTGGGTTGGATGTCGAACGTATATCGCACGTGATCAATTATGACGTGCCGTATGACAGCGAGTCGTACATACATCGCATCGGACGCACGGGTCGTGCCGGCCGCAAAGGGGAGGCGATCCTCTTCATTGCGCCACGCGAACGCAACATGTTGCGGATCATAGAGCGCGCCACACGCCAGAACATCGAGCAGATGAGTCTGCCCTCCATCGCGGATGTCAACGAGCAGCGCGTCAGCCGCTTCAAACAGCGGATCGCGGAAGCGGTGACGGCAGGTGAGGGCGCGGGCTTCAGGGAGCTCATCGAGCAGTTCGAGCGTGAGCAGAACATTCCGGCTATCGAGATTGCGGCGGCCCTCGCCAGTCTCCTGCAGGGTGGCGCGCCCTTGTTGCTGCCAGAGCGGCCGGAGCGGGTCGAACGTCAGGACACGGGAGAGTCGGGATCCGGTCGCCCGCCGCGTGGTGATTCAAGAAACGATTCCCGCAGCGATGCACGGCGGGACTCTCGGCCGGATTCGCGAGGAGATCGACCGGGGCATCGCGGAGACAGGTCGGCGCCGCGCGCGGACAAATTCGAGCCTCGAGGCGCCAAGCCCGAATCACCCTCGCGTAAGCGGCGCGGCGAAGGAGACAAGATCCCCTTCGAGACGTACCGCATCGAAGTAGGGCAGGTGCACGGTGTGAAGCCCGGGAATATTGTTGGAGCCATTGCCAACGAGGCGGGACTCGAGGGCAAGCACATCGGCCACGTCGACATTCGCGAGGACCAGAGCTTCGTCGATCTTCCCGATGGCATGCCGATGGAAATCTTCCGCAGCCTGCGCAAGGTGCGCGTCGTGGGACGGGAGCTGCAGATCGCGCACGCAACCCATAAACCCGCCAAGCCCTCCGAACAGGAGTGAGATGCAGATCTGGGTGGACGCCGATGCCTGCCCGGTGGTGATCAAGGAGATCCTCTTCCGCGCGGCAGAGCGCACCGGCGTGCGCATGACCCTGGTGGCGAACAAGCCGCTGCGGCTGCCCAGCGCCCCGAACATCCGCTTCCTGCAGGTGCCGCCCGGCTTCGATGCCGCGGACAAGCGCATCGTGGAGTTGATGGAGCCTGACGATCTGGTGGTGACCGCCGATGTACCGTTGGCCGCGGCGGCCATCGACAAGGGCGGTATCGCGCTCAATCCACGCGGCGAGCTTTATACGAAGGAGAACGTGCGCGAGCGTCTCTCCGTGCGCAATTTCCTGGACGAGCTTCGTGGCAGCGGCGTCAACACGGGCGGGCCGCCGGCACTCAGCCAGCGCGAGCGCCAATTGTTCGCCAATCAGCTGGACACGTGGCTGACGAAGCGCGCCAGGGTGACGGGCAGCTCCTGAAAATCGCCTGCCTGCGACGGATTACGCAGTCACCTGTACCTGAAGCGGAACAAAATGCCTCGCCCGGGGGTTTCTTTACCAAGGAGCCTGGTAATTCGTGCGATGGCCCATTGGAATCATCTCGTGCGCTTTACTCTTGGCAGCATCCAGCAGGACGCGTGCCCAAGAGTCGCAACCTATTCCCAGCAGACAATCCGCCCAGGCGACGCAGTCCTCCGCGCCCGATCAGCAGGATAGGCCCGCAGAGTCTGTGCAGCCGAGGCAGCCGGATGCCCTTGGCCAGGAGGCGCAGGCAGCGGATGCTGATCAACCTGAGCAACCTCCAGATGCCGCTCACCCGGCGCAGTCCAACCAACCCGAGACGCCTCCGCCGCGCGCCCCTTCGGATCACGTGCAGTGGCTGGATCGCACGCGGCAGGGTGTGAACGACGCCATGTGGCATTCGGCGATGCGGGTCGACCGGTGGTTCGGGTCGGATAAGGACGAATCCGCCTATCAGCAGCACGTCTATGGGAGCATTGCCCCGGCGCTGCTCTACGATCAGTACAACCGCCTGCAGACACGCCTGCGATTCAACGTGAATCTGCCGTTGCCGCAGCTCAACTCGCGGTTCAACGCGTTCATTGGCCGCTTCGATCCGAATGAGTTCGTCACCGAAGTGAACGAGCCATCGGGTGCGTTCGCCCGGCAGTATGGCCCGCTTACGCAGGATCAGACGCTCTTCGGTCTCTCCTATCATGCCCCGGAGAGGCAGGGCGGCCACTTCGAAGCGGGAGCGGGTGTACGCGTCGCTCTGCCCATCGATCCCTACATCAAAGGCAGTTACGTCTACGAGGTCGGTGCTTCGGAGCGTGGCCTGGTGGCGCTGAGAGAGACGGCGTTCTGGCAAAATCACGCCGAAGGCTTCGGCGTGACTACCCGAGTCGACATGGAGCGCATCTACGATATGCGCTGGTTGGTGCGCTGGGCAAACTCCGCCACGTTCTCGCAGAAGTCGAACGGCATCCGCGGATACTCGGCTCTATTGGGCATGCGGGGGTTTCCATCACGCCGCGCGATCGCGCTGGAGATCAGTATCGACGGCGCGTCGGACGCGCCCGTACCGCTTCACGACTACGGCGCGAAGGTCGCTTACCGCGAGAGCATTCTGCGCAGGTGGCTAATTATGGAGGTCCGCGCCAGCATCGACTGGCCACAGGACTACGTCTCGCAGACGCGCAACCGCAGCCTTGGCATCGGCGTTGGCTTCGAGATGCTGTTCGGGACGGACGAGTTCCTGGCTCGGCCGGTCACGTTCTAAGCGTCGCGTGAGCACCAGTGCTGCGCGTTGGAGCGGGACGCACGTCGCTGGCGCTGTTAAAATCGGCGTATGGCTATACGACCCGTACTGAAGATGGGATCGCCGATTCTGAAGCAGGTGGCGCTGCCAGTGACACGGTTCGACGCCGAGCTGGAAGCGCTCATTACGGACATGGATGACACGATGCGCGCCTTGAGCGGCGCGGGAATCGCCGCTCCTCAGATCGGTGTCAGCTTACGCATCGTCATTTTCGAGCTCCGGGAGAACCCGCGATATCCCCACGTCGCGCCAGTTCCGTACACCGTGCTCGTCAACCCGGTGCTCACGCCTTTGGGCGCCGAGGAAGATCAGGGGTGGGAGGGTTGTTTGTCGGTTCCCGGGCTGCGTGGCCTAGTGCCTCGTTTTCACCGTCTGCGGTACCAGGGCGTCGATCAACACGGCGTAGCTATCGACCGTACGGTCGAAGGCTTCCATGCCCGCGTCGTTCAGCACGAGGTGGATCACCTCGATGGCATCCTCTTCCCCCAACGTGTGCGCGACATGCGCAACTTCGGGTTCGAAGACGCGCTCATGGGGCAGATGACTCCGATGCCGGATTGAGGGCGGGCGTCAGGGAGCGGGCTGCCTCATACCGGGAATGGTGCCTTGGCCTGTCCGCACGTCGCGCGCCATCCGAATGGCGGGCTCGATCCCCTGGTAATAACCCGGGACGCGCCCGAGCTCACGGTAACCTAGCGCGGAGTAGAACGCGTATGCAGTGCCGTTCGTGGCGCGCAGTTCCAGGCCGATGATAAAAGTGCCGGCGGTAAACGCGGTTTCCTCGAGCCAAGTCATCAACCGTCGGGCAATACCGCGCCGGCGGTGCGCCGGGTCCATAGCGAGTAGATTCAGATGGGCGACATCATCGGCGTACCGCATTATCGCGAAGCCGCTTACAACACCCGACGCTATCGCAGTTAGCACGACGCTCTCCGGATGGCGTATGTGCCACGTGATTCGCGAAGCGGACCAAGCGGGTTTCAGCCCCACTTCCACGAACTCATGCGACATCGCCGCAAGGCGGGGCGCGTCCACCAATCGGGCCAGTTCAAGACGGTAATCGTCGCGGTAGTCGTCCACGTACCAAGCATACCCCGTTGCCGGATATTCGCACATTGGCGTTGCCGGACGGCCGTCAAATGTCGCGCGCGCGAGACACTCCGTCGTCCAAACGGCCACGCTGCGCGGGCTGTTGGTTACGCGAGGGTGTGGAACACTTTTTGGACGTCTTCGTCCTGCTCGAGCTTGTCGATGAGGGTAAGCGCTTCCGTGGCCTGCTCTTCCGGAAGTTCGGTCGGCACCGTGCAGATGTATTCGTGCTCGGCGGAGAGCGGCGCAATGCCGCGGGCTTCGAGGGCTTCCTGCAGCTTGCCGAAATCGGCGAAGGCGCAGCGGATGACGATCTGCGGCTCGCCTTTTTCGTCGGTGCTCTCACCCATTTCCTCGAGCCCGTGGTCGATGAGGTAGAGCTCGAGGTCGTCCTGGTCGAGGCCGGCGGGATTCAGGCGGAACACGCCCATTTTGTTGAACAGGAAGCTGACACTGCCATTCGTGGCCAGGTTTCCGCCGCCCTTCGTGATGAGGTGACGAACGGAAGCAACGGTACGCGTAGGGTTGTCTGTCGCGGTTTCCACCAACAGGGCGACGCCGTGAGGCGCGTATCCCTCGTAGAGCACTTGCTGGTAATTGGCGGCGTCTCGGCCAGCGGCACGCTTGATGGCCGCCTCGACCTTGTCCTTCGGCATGTTGACCGCACGCGCGTTCTGAATCACCCGCCGCAGCATCGGATTCGACGCGGGATCAGATCCGCCGGATTTGACAGCCATGGTGATGTCCTTCGCGATTCTGGCGAATTGCTTCGCCATGCGGTTCCACCGCGCGAACATCGTATGTTTTCGGACTTCAAAGATACGGCCCATGTGACTATGGTGCCCCAGCGGCGCTGGCCACGTCTAGAGAACTGCTGCGGACCGCGCTGCGGCGCGCTGGCTACTGCAAGGCGGCGCATGCCCATGAAAGGTCACAGGGGCGGGAAGCGCCGGAACGAGCGTGTTACTGCGTGGAGCTGCCAAGGCGGCTGCGTGAATCACGCAAATAAGTGTGCGGCAAGGCGAAGAAACGCCCGCGGCACTGCGCCGAGCGATCAAAGCGGCGTGTGCGAACGCCGCACGCACAAACGAAGAGGGGGCCTCGCAGGCCCCCTCTAAATCGTCGCTGGTTGAGCTTCGCGCTTACGCCAACTGTGCGTGCAGCACCCTCACTCGTCGTCGTTGCAGGTGCAGCCGCCGTTCGATCTCTCGCAGCTGCTGCTGGAAGCTCGCGTGCTCCCAATGCTCGATGACCGCGCGGGTCTTTTCCTCGAGCCACTGTTCCTTGACCTTTGCCCATTCCGCCACTGCGGCGTGGAAGGTTTCGTACTCGTGCGCGATGCGCTCGCGTACCGCTTCGATCTGCGATCTGCCGGGGGTCGGAAGGTTCGCCAGCTTCTCCTGTGCACGCTTGAACTGCATCGCCAGCAGCGCGCGCTGGATCTGGAAATCAGGGGTGCGCTTGAGACGGCGTGTCAGTCCCACGAACTGCAGGCTCGCGATGAGCCACTTGGTCGGATCCCACTGCCACCAGCGCACGCCGTTGCGGTAGTCGTGCGCGAAGATGTGATGGTAGTTGTGGTAGCCCTCACCGTAGGTGATGACCGCGAGAATCGGATTGTCGCGCGCGGTGTTCTCATCGGTATAGGGACGGCTTCCCCACATGTGCGCGAGGGAGTTGATGAAGAACGTGACGTGATGGGCCCAGACCAGCCGCAGTATTCCCGCAAGAATGAACGTTCCCCACAGGTCGCCTACGAGCCAGCCCGCGAGGAGCGGGAACCCGACATTCGTGCCGATCGCGAGCGGCACGTAGTAGCGGTGCTGGAATGCGAGCATCGGGTCGCGCCGCAGGTCCGGGATGTTCGTGAAGTCCGGCTTGCCGCTCGGGTACTCGCGCAGCATCCAGCCGATATGCGAGAACCAGAAGCCGCGTTTCGCGGAATACGGATCGAGGTCGACGTCGTCGACATTCAGATGATGGGTGCGGTGGCCGCTGCACCAGTTAAACGCGCTGTTCTGCAGCGACATCGCGCCGAACACCATATAGAAGAGCCGCAGCGACCAATGCGCATCATAGGTCTTATGCGCCCAGAGCCGGTGGTAGCCGCCCGTGATCTCCATGCCGTTCGCGATCGTGAAGAAGGCGAAGAAAGCGACAGCGCCGCGCGAGAAACCATGCGTCAGACCCCACCAGGGGACGAGCACTACAGCGGCCACAAAAGTGAACAGAAACAGTAGGGTAGGCGTCCAGTTCAGCGGGGCCTTCGGCTCGAGGAGGGTGGTCTGGGACATGCTGCGCCTTGAGTGGAACGAATGCTCGCCTAACGTATCACGTCCGCTCCCGTGGTGCGGGACTTGCGTCGGATTTGCGCGCCCGCGGGAGCGTTGCGGCGGACGCGGAACATCCCCCCGCCCCCCGTCGATATGGCGCCATACTCACGGTATTCAAGCGATGAGCAAGGACCCAGATGCATGCAATTGACAGCTAAGACGGTGGTGGTCACGGGCGCCGGCCGTGGCATCGGCCGTGCTCTGGCAGAGCGGTTCGGCCGAGACGGTGCCCACATCGCACTACTCGATGTGAATTCAGCGGATCTGGATTCCACCCGGTCGGATCTGGAGGCCTCCGGGGTTGTCGCGCGCACCTATGAAGTGAACGTCGCGGCCGAGGATGAGGTCATCGCGGCGATGGATCGGATCGTCAGCGACTTCGGGCGGCTGGACGTCCTGATCAACAACGCCGGGATCTTGCGGGACGCGCTGCTCGTCAAGGTGAAGGACGGCGAGATCGTCGGCAAAATGTCGCTCGCCCAGTGGCAGGCCGTGATCGATGTGAATCTGACGGGTGTCTTTTTATGTGGGCGCGAGGCTGCCGAGCGGATGATCAAGCTGCGATCCAACGGAGTGATCGTCAACATCTCCAGCGTCTCCAGACACGGGAATGCGGGGCAGTCCAACTACAGCGCCTCGAAGGCCGGCGTGACGGCGATGACGGTTGTGTGGGCAAAGGAGCTCGCGCGTTTTGGGATTCGCGCCGGAGCGATCGCACCGGGCGGGACGCGCACGGACATTCTCTCAGCGATGCGGCCGGAGATGCTCGAGAAGCTCCTCGCTCCGGTGCCGTTGCGGCGCCTCGGGGAACCGGAGGAAATCGCGGCCGCCGCCGCGTTCATCGTGAGCAACGATTTCTTCAGCGGCCGCTGCATCGATCTCGATGGCGGGTTCCGGATCTGACACCGCCCCAGCCGGTGTGACGCCTCAAACGGCTGAGCCTCAAACGGGATCGTGCTTCTCGTAGCCGACCGCTCCCCCGTCGTTGCAGGACACTTCGACGCGCTCG
>JAQGOC010000197.1 GCA_028293805.1 Gammaproteobacteria bacterium | reverse complement strand
TGAATCGTCGGAAGTCATCGGACGGAATGTCAGCCTGTTGATGACCGAAAACGATCAGGGCGCGCACGACAGCTATTTGACGCGTTATGCCGCCACTCGGGTTCCCCACATCATTGGTAAGGGTCGGGAAATCAACGCGCAACGTAAGGACGGCAGCGTCTTTCCGGCGTTCCTTTCGGTGGGTGTCGTCGCCGGTACCGAGCCGCCCCGCTTTGTAGGATTCGTGCACGACACCACTGCCCGGCGGCAAACGGAGCAGGACGGGATACGGTTACAGGAGCGGTTGATGCACGTCTCGCGCCTTGCAACCATTGGCGAGATGGCTTCGGGTATCGCACATGAGCTCAATCAGCCTCTGGCGGCGATCGCGACCTACGCACACGCCTGCGATCGGCTTCTGAGCGTACCGGAACCGGAAATCGAAGAAATCCAAACCGCGCTTCGAGACATCGCGGATCAGGCCGTCAGGGCCGGAGATATCATCCGGCGACTGCGCAGTCTGACGCGTACCGGGAACACCCAACATGGACCCGCCGACGTCAACGCCGTCATCGCTGAGCTCACGGATCTCATTCAAAGCCATGCGAAGGCCCACGGAGTGGCGTATCGAGCGGAGCTCGCGCCAAGCCTCCCGCAAATCACGTTGGATCGCGCGCAGATCCAACAAGTCGTGCTCAACCTCGTTCGCAATGCGCTCGAGGCACTTGCACTCGCGCAACTCGACGCCAGGGAGGTTGTCGTGAGGACACGCCGCACTCGCGAGGGCGACGTTGAAATCGCGGTCTGTGATAACGGCCCCGGGGTCGACAGCCAGATTGCGGACCGTATGTTCGATCCATTTTGTACGACGAAGCCCGACGGCACGGGACTTGGGCTCGCCATCAGTCGCACCATCGTGCGTGCGCACGGGGGCTCCTTGGAACATTCTCCCCATGTGCCGGCAGGGGCCTGCTTCGCAATCCGACTACCCCTCGATGCGCATGGTGACCCATGAAAGAGCCCTCACCGATCGTGTTCGTCGTGGATGATGATGAGGCCGTGCGCAATTCTCTGCGCCTGCTGCTCAAGTCGCTGGGGCTTGCGGCGTCCGCGCTACCTACGGCGCAGGAATTCCTGGACACCTATCGTCCCAATCAGCCAGGCTGTTTGGTTCTCGACGTTCGCATGCCCGGGATGAGCGGCATGGAGCTGCAGCAACAGTTGAACCTCCGCGGGGCCGTCATTCCGGTGATCTTCATTTCTGGCCATGGCGACATTCCCATGGCAGTTGAGGCCATCCAACAGGGCGCGTTCGATTTTCTGCAAAAGCCGTTTCGGGATCAGGACCTGATTGACCGAATTCAGCGCGCGCTCGCGAAGGATCAGACCAACCGCGCGGAGCTGAAGGAGCGCGCCCGCATCCGCGAGCGGCTTGATTCCCTCACGCCCCGAGAACGTGAGGTGCTTACGTTAGTTACAAGCGGAAAGCCGAACAAGGTTATGGCCGGTGACCTCGGTGTCAGCCAGCGTACCGTGGAGATTCATCGCGCCAGGGTGATGGAGAAGATGGGCGCCGCATCGCTTGCTCAACTTGTGCGCATGGTCATGGACCTGAATGAAAGCGCGGACGCCTGAGACACCCCTGCCGCCATTGATCCAGGCTCACGCGACAAATAATCGTAGCGATCGGCGCCGCGCAGTCCCGCGGCCGATTTGCCGCCAACCACGCAGCGCAGCAATTGTCTGCTGTCCGTGGTCGACCATTGCCTGCGCAGTCGTCATTACGTCAACGTCGTAGTGGCCGGCAAACATCCCGCACCGCAGTGGCTCACGATGGACGCTGCAGTCGCGCACTGCACCAAGGGACTCGACATCTGGCAATGGGCCAGCAACGATCAGGATGCAGAGCCCGACGTGGTCATGGCATGCGCCGGCGCCGTACCAACCTTGGAAACGGTGGCGGCGGTTTCAATCCTGCGCGAGCATCTCCCCGAAATCAGGGTCAGGGTGATCAACGTTGTCGATCTCATGAAGCTGCAACCGAGCGGCGAGCATCCACACGGCCTGAGCGATCCCGACTTCGATGCGCTCCTCACCAAGAGCAAACCGATTATCTTCGCATTCCATGCCTATCCCTGGCTGATACATCGCCTGACCTATCGCCGCACAAATCACGGGAATCTTCATGTCCGTGGTGATAAGGAAGAAGGCACGATCACGACTCCGTTCGACATGACTTTGCTCAACGACCATGATCGCTTCCACCTGGTCATGGATGCCATCGATCGGCTTCCGCAGACCGGAAGCGCCGGCGTTTATCTCAAGCAGCAGATGCAGAACAAGCTCATTGAGCACAAGCGATACATCCGCCGATTCGGACAAGACATGCCGGAAGTTCGCAATTGGAAATGGGGTGCCTGACGGTGAAGAAGACATCCTCACCGCAAACGTACAAGCGACGGACCTGCTGCGGCAGTTTTGCGCTCGGGAGGGATGCCAGATGTTTTTGACATCGGAGCGATCCTTCGGGCGGTCTCTGCTTTTCCTGAAGGATCAGATAAAGGATTTGAAAACGTCCGATCGCGATCTGAGTCGCGACGCAGATTCCCTTGCTAGAAAGATATCGGCTCTTGACGACGCGTTGTCGGCGAAGCGCGCAGAGCGCCACCGGGCGATTCACTCATCCCCGCAAGCCCAAGTCATGGGAAAACTAAACGTGCTCACCAAGGAGATAGTTGAGGTCGAGCGTCGCCGAACAGCTCGTGGGTTCGGCAGAAGCACTCAACCAGGTGCTCCATTCCGGGTCACGCCCACCGGGGGCGTAGGCAATCCGCGCTACAGCGGCATGCTTGGCGGGCGATCGTTGGTTTCGGCTTTTTTTTACCGGGGGGAGGGGGCAGACTGAGGGATTTGGCGCTCTGATCAGGCATGCATAACCCTACCTGCGGTTGCTCCGAGCCCGCGACCTGAACGAGGTGCGCAATCGAGACGGCGGGCCGGTTTTTCCGGTCTAGTAGCCTGCATTCCGTACTGCCTGGGACCGGAAAATATTGTCGGGTTCTTAACGCCGCAGACTTCGACAAAACCAGAGCGCTTATGTCCAAGTCGCCACCCCGGCGCCCCACGGATTATGAGCCTGGGGCACACCGGTCGGCTGTCGCGAATGAGGAGCGACCTTATATGACAACCCTCAGCAGGCATCAAACAGGCCAAACCGCTGCCGGCGCCGAATGATGTCGACCGCCAGCGATGACACCTTCGAGGGAGCCGTCTCCTTCGGCCCGTACCGGAGTCGCCCGGGCTGGGCAAGTCGTCAGTAAGCGGGAACTGGTGACGCAAAGCTTGGCGCTCGGGATCGTACCCACGCTGTGACCCTTGCCGTCCGTCGCGGAATCATGCAGCTCTGAGATGGGCATCCCGCATTCAGGGGATATGTTGCGCCGCTTGAAGGTACAACAATCATCCGACTGAAACCTCACCGCGACTCGAACGACAGGAGAGCAGTATGACAGCCGAAGCGGCAAAGCCTGTAAAGCAACCGAAGTCGTTGCCCGCCCCGAACAGTGATTTCTACGAGGTTTACGAGACCTTGGCTCCAGAAGAGCTCGCGACCGTAAAGCGCGTGCGCGCGTTCATGGAGGCCAAGGTCGCGCCCGTCATCACGAAATACTGGGTGGACGACGCCTTTCCGTTCGACCTGCTGCCCGCCGTGAGGGAGTTGGGCATCGGTGGTGCCGGCATGCAAGGTTATGGTTGCGCCGGCGGCAGCTCGAAGCTGCTTGGCTTCATTCTGATGGAAATGGGGCGTGTTGACCCATCGTTCTGCACCTTCTTCGGCGTACACGACGGCCTGGCGATGGGCTCCATCTACATCGACGGCTCGGAAGAGCAGAAGCAGAAGTGGCTGCCGCCGATGGCACGCCTCGAGAAGATCGGCTGTTTCGGCCTCACGGAGCCGCTGGTGGGCTCCGGTGCGTCCCGCGGGCTGACAACAACAGCGAAGCGCGAAGGCGACACCTGGACCCTGAACGGCGAGAAACGCTGGATCGGCAATGCGCCCTGGTGCGACGTCTCCGTCATCTGGGCGCGAGATCTCGCCGACGATCAGGTTAAGGGATTCATCATCGAGAACAAGACTACCCCCGGCTTCAGCGTCGAGAAGATCCAGAACAAGATTGCGCTCAAGGTCGTTCAGAACGGCCATATCACGCTGAAGGATGTGCGGGTGCCGGAGGCGAATCGTCTCCAGGGTGGCAACTCATTCCGCGACACCGCCAGGGTGTTGAAGATGACACGCTACGCCGTGGCATGGATGGCGACTGGATGCGCGATGGGCGCTTACGAAGCCGCACTCAAATATAGCCAGGAGCGCTTGCAGTTCGGCAGGCCTATCGGATCGTTCCAGTTGGTGCAGGACCTCCTTGCCAGGATGATCGCCAACATCACGGCTTCGCAGTGTCTGATCGTGCGCCAGGCGCAGCTACATGCTGAAGGCAAGCTGACGGACGCTCATGCAGCGCTCGCCAAGGCGTTTGCAACTGCGAAGTGCCGCGAGACCGTCGCGTGGGCCCGCGAAGTACTCGGCGGCAACGGTATCGTCGCCGACTATAAGGTTGCACGATTCTTCACGGATGCCGAAGCGCTGTACTCATACGAAGGTACTTTCCAGATGCAAAACCTAATCATCGGCAAGGCGGTCACCGGCCTCAGCGCCTTTGTCTGACTCGAGGAGACATCCCAAGCCTGCTGAACAGATCCAGCGTCCGGCGACGCTCACCAATGTCTTGTACGAGAAGAAAGGTCCCATCGCCTACGTAACGTTGAATCGCCCCAAGGTTCTCAACGCGCTGAGCCAGGGTGCTTGGGAGGATTTGACAACGGCTTTCGAACAGGCGCGCGATGCCGCCGCGGTACTCGGAGCGATCCTCACCGGGGCTGGCGACAAGGCTTTCATCGCAGGGGAGGACATCAGTGAGCTGGCACACGCGACGTCAGTCGATGCCCAGAAGTCCAGCCGCAGCGGGCAGGCAGTGCTCGACCTCATTGAGAACCTCGGCAAGCCGGTCGTCGCGGCCGTTAACGGTTTTGCGCTCGGCGGCGGCTGTGAGACAGCGATGGCTTGCACCATCCGCGTCGCTGCGGAACACGCCAGGTTCGGCCAACCAGAGGTCAAGCTGGGTATTCCGCCTGGCGCTGGTGGAACGCAGCGACTGCCGAGGCTGGTCGGCAAGGGGCGAGCGCTACAGATCATTCTTTCCGGAGAGATGATCAGTGCTCAGGAGGCTTACCGAATTGGGCTGGTCAACGAAGTGGTGCCGGCCGGAGAGCTGATTACACGCTGTGAAGCGATCCTGAAGCAAATCCTCGCTAACGCGCCGCTCGCCGTCCGCTTTGCGTTGGAAGCGGTAAACAAGGGAATGGAGACGAGTCTGTCGGCGGGGTTGTTGCTGGAGGCTTCTGTGTTCGCGATCTGCGCGGGCACCGAAGACAAGCATGAAGGCACGTCCGCCTTCCTCGAAAAGCGCGCACCGCAGTTCCATGGGCGATGAAAGGATCGAGCCCCGTGACAACTTTAGGAGACGTCGATGGCAAGCGATAACATTTTCTCAGGATTGAAAGTCGTTGAAATGGCGAGCTTCATCGCGGGTCCCAGTGCCGCCGTGATCTTGTCCGACTTTGGGGCCGATGTCATCAAGGTGGAGCCGCCATCCGGCGATACCTGGAGAATCGGGCACAAGATCCCACCGCAGCCGCAAGCGCAAGATGCCTATCCCTGGCACCTCGCGAACCGCAATAAGCGCGGTATCACGCTCGATCTGAAATCGCAGAGCGCACAGCCGGTTCTCGAGCGGTTGGTCAAGTGGGCGGACGTGCTCATCGTCAACACCCCGCACCCGGCACGCAAGCGATTGAAGCTCGAATATGACGACGTCGTGCAGTGGAATCCGCGTCTCATCTACGCGGATCTCACCGGCTTCGGCGAAAAAGGTCCCGATGCCGATCTGCCGGGATTTGACATTACGGCGTACTGGGCGCGGAGCGGGCTGTTGTCCATGACGCGCGACGCCGGCGCGCCGCCGACCTGGCCGGTGGCCGGTAGCGGAGACAGTGCCACCGCCGTTGGCCTGTATTCCGCGATTGTGACGGCGCTTTATCGCCGCGAGCGCACCGGCGAGGGATCCTATGTCACGACCTCGCTCCTCGCTGAAGGTGTCTGGTCGGCGAGCGTCTCGGTTCAGGCCGCGCTGTGCGACGCGAAGTTTTTTGGGCCGCACGATCGCAAGAACCCGGCCAACGCGGCATTGAACGTTTACCGCGCTGCGGATGACACCTGGTTCGTTCTCATCGTCATGCCTGACAAGTTGGCTGCCGTGGCGAAAGCGATTGGCCGTGCGGATCTCCTGACGGATTCGCGATTCTCCGATCCGGGCAAGCTGGCGCAGAACATGCCACAGCTGACCGCGATTCTCGACGAAGTCTTCGGTTCGCAGCCGATGACGCACTGGTACAAAGTCTTCGGCGACGTGCACGTCACTTTCGGCGCCGTGCGTGGACCCCAGCAAGTGATTGACGATCCGCAGCTCCGGTTGAACAACATCGTCGTTCCGCTCGAAGGCGCCGGCGGAAAGCTGACCGCCACGATCAGTAGTCCCATTCAAGTGCATGGCGTCACCAAGGTGCCTGCAAAACGCGCCCCTGCACTTGGAGAACACAACCAGGAGGTTCTAAAGCTGCTCGGGTTCGGCGCGGCCGAGATCGATGCCTTGCAGGCGAGTGGAGTCGTCCCGAAACCAACAGCGCGCGCGGCCGCGGCAGCCGGATAGACGCTCGTGAACCGAGGAGAACTGACCATGTCAACCACCAATCCTATCCGCCGTGTCACCATTATCGGTACCGGCGTCATCGGCGCGAGTTGGGCCGCCCTGTTCCTGTCCAAGGGCCTGGAGGTAGTTGCGACCGATGTCGCGCCGAATGCGGAGGCCGCCCTGAAACGTTTCATCGAGTCGGCGTGGCCGGCGCTCGAGAGGTTGGGCGTCTCGCCCGCCGCGTCACAAGCGAAACTATCGTTCACGGCCGACCTGGCGACCGCGGTCGAGGGAGCGGACCTCGTCCAGGAGAATGGGCCGGAGCGGATCGAATTCAAACAGAAGCTCTATGGCCAGCTCGATGAGCTGTTGCCCGCTGATGTGATCATCGCGTCGAGCTCCTCCGGCCTCACGATGAGCCAGATCCAATTGGGCTGCCGCTCTCACCCCGAACGCTGCGTAATCGGACATCCCTTCAACCCACCGCATCTGATGCCGCTCGTCGAGATCGTGGGCGGCGCTAATACTTCAGAAGATACGATCGAACGCGCCGCGGAGTTTTACACCCGCATGGGCAAGCGGACGGTTCGACTGCATAAGGAAGTGCCCGGGCACGTCGCCAATCGTCTGCAGTCCGCTATTTCGCGGGAAGTTTACTATCTCATCACCGAGGGGGTCGTCAGCGCGGCCGATGCCGACACCGCGTTGTCTTGGGGTCCGGGCCTGCGATGGGGCGTCATGGGTAACATGCTCCTTAACCACCTCGGCGGCGGCCAAGGAGGAATTGAACATTTCCTCCAGCAGTTCACCGGCCCTTTGACAGCCTGGTGGAAGACTCTCGGGCAGCCGGTGTTGACACCGGAAGTGCAAAAGAAGCTCATCGAAAGCGTTCGCGCCGAAGTCGGTTCGCGCTCCATCGATGAGCTGGCGGCAGAGCGGGACGAAATGCTGCTCGGGCTCATTGAGCTGCGCACCAAGATAGAGGAAGCCTCCAGGTTATCCGGGAAAGCCGCCCGTGCCGGCTGACAGTCCTGACTTCGCCCGCGCAGCTCACAGGAGAGAATGGTGAATATGCCTGCAAAACCGCGAATCGTGATCGTCGGTGGTGGCTTCGCCGGTATTGCGACTGCCAAGGCATTGCGACATTGTGATGCCGATATCACGATAATCGATCGTCGCAACCATCACATTTTTCAACCACTGTTATATCAGGTGGCGACGGCCGTACTGGCGCCTTCCGACGTCGCCGCGCCGATCCGACAGTTGGCAGCAAAGCAGAAAAACGTGTCCGTGACGTTGGCTGAGGTCGTCGCTGTCGACTTGAAATCCCGGTCTGTGGATGCCGAGTATCCCGGCCTCGGGGTGAGGAAAATAGACTTTGACTACCTGGTGATCGCCGCCGGCACGCAATCGAGCTATTTCGGCCACAACGAATTTGCCAAGTATGCTCCGTGTCTGAAAACGATGACGGACGCAGAGGCGATCCGTACCAAGATCCTCACCGCCTACGAATTGGCGGAGTCCACCGACGATACCGACGAGCGGCAGCGGCAAATGACGTTTGTTCTCGTCGGCGCGGGACCCACCGGTGTGGAGTTGGCCGCATCGATTGCGCAAATGACCACTACTACCTTGCGCTCGAACTTTCGGCGGATCGACCCTGCACGTACGTCAATCTTTCTGCTCGAGGGCGGTAAGCGCGTACTTCCGAGTTTCGCGGAATCGTTGTCGGAAAAGGCAGCCAAACATCTCGCGAAGCTCGGTGTGAAGGTCATCACCGGCGCGATGGTGGAACACATCGACGATCGAGGCGTGATTGTCGGCGGGAAAAGGATCGAAAGCGGCACCGTATTATGGACGGCGGGCGTCTCGCCATCGCCGCTCGTCAAAATGCTCGGTGTCCCGACCGACCGGGCGGGTCGAGCATGCGTCGGCCCGCTGTTGAATGTCCCGGATATTCCCTGGCTGTTTGTCATCGGTGATACGGCCACTGTGATGCAGGACGGTCGGCCGTTGCCCGGCGTTGCACAAGTCGCTATCCAACAGGGCCGGTACGTTGGTCGGTTGATTACCTGGCTGCTCAGCGGCGGCGGAGCGCCTCGCCCGTTCCGTTACTTCAACAAGGGCAACATGGCGGTCATTGGCAAGAATTACGCCATCATGGAGTCGGGCCGCATTCGGCTGGCCGGATTGACGGCGTGGCTCATTTGGGCATTCATTCACCTGATGTTCCTGCCGCAGCTGCAAAATCGCCGTCGCGTGCAAAACCAATGGCTTTGGAGCTATTTCACCGGGCAGCGGAGCTCGCGTTTGGTCGCCGAGGCAACGCGCGTCGTCACGTGATCGCGGGAGCCAGCGTGTACACCGATTCGATCCGTCGGGTGGCCTCCACCCGGTTACCCACTCGGTGGGGCGTATTCAACGCCCTAGCGTTTGAGCGCGAGCTCTCGAACGGCAGCGGCCGTCTCGAGACGGCGCTCGCGATCATGCTGGGCGATCCGGCTTCGCATGAGTTGACGAGGGGTGCTCCGCTCCTGCGGATCCATGCGCAGTGCCTTACGGGTGAGATGTTCAGGTCGCTGCGGTGTGACTGCGGCGATCAGCTCGATATGGCGATGCGCGAAATCGCGCATGAGGCGCGCGGGCTTGTGATCTATGAGCATCAGGAGGGCCGTGGCATCGGTCTGATCGCGAAGCTGCAGGCGTGATCTGCCTTGCCATGACGGGCGAGCGGCTCGATGAACTGCAGCTCGCACCGATGGTGCCGGACAGTACGGCGTTAGGCGGTACTGCGTTCACTGCTTCGATCGACGTGAAAGGTCACGGCGTCACGACCGGCATTTCTGCGCACGATCGGGCGCAGACCATCCGGGCCGCCATTGATCCGAGCAGCCAAGCTCAGGACTTCGCGCGACCAGGACACGTTTTCCCCCTCTGCGCACGCGCTGGCGGGGTGCTGCAGCGTCGGGGTCAGACGGAAGCCGCGGTCGATCTTGCTCGCCTCGCTGGTCTGAGCCCGGCCGGCGTGATCTGCGAGATCATCAACGACGACGGCGCGATGGCGCGTGTGCCCGACCTCGTGCGCTTCTGCAGGAAACACCAGCTTCTGATGATCACGGTCGCGGACCTCGCGCGCTACCGGATCGAATCGAATGATGATCACTCGCTTGCGGCGATCGATAGGCTGTCGGTGAGCTCCGCGTGAATGTACTGGAATTAAATCTGGCGCTCGACGGCGCGCGTTAGTCTGCACGCATGGGTCCGGGCAGCCCGGCGTCTGGAACATGACAAAGGCAATGCCTTTGGCACACCGACAGATCTGCGCGATCCTGTTCTGCATGTTGTTTATGAGTCTCGCGTGTGCGGCGCCGGATGCCTCGCCACGGTACGGGCTTTCGATTCGCGCGGGCCTGGCTCTTGATGACGCGTTGCAAGAACTGGCGCGCCAGGCTGGCATCCAGGTCGTCTTCTTTTCGAAGATCGCTGCCGGGCGCAGCGCGCCGGCTCCAGTCCAGGGCGACACTTCGAGAAGGGTCGGCGTGAACCGAACGTCGAAGAAAGTTCTGGAAGCTGAGGCTTAGAACCCCTGCCTTTAGGCAGAGGTTGTTGCCGATCGGTCCGTAGCCCTCGGCGTGCTCCATCGAGGTGAAATCGAGTGCGGTGGTGTCCTGTACGAATAGCGTGACCGGCTGCGACCGGGCGGTCGCGAGTGTGTGTTGGAAATGCCGCTGCATCAGCTTCTCGCGTGTCACCCCCTCACCGTGTAGCAACCGGTAGGCACCGGGGCTTATTGTCGAGCCCGCAGCCGCCTGCCGCTGGAGATGATCAGCGCTCTGACCCGCGAGACCGGCCGCCTGCTGTCGGCTCGGTCGCAAGACGGCTGGCGATGGCGCGGCCGATGCGTGAAGCTGGCCGACGGTACGGCGATCTCCATGCCCGACACGCCGGCAAATCAGGCACGCTACCCGCAACCCCAGAGCCAGGCTCGAGGTGTGGGGTTTCCCTTGGCGGGACTGGCGGGGATTATCTGCTTGTCCACCGGGGCAGTGTTGGAGTTGGCGATCGGTGCGCATGCCACCCCTGGACAAAGCGAGCAGGACTTGTTTCGCGGCCTGTGGGGTACGTTGCGCCCGGGAGATGTGCTGCTGGCGGACGCGCTGTACTGCAGCTACTTTCAGATCGCGACATTGCAAGCGGCCGGTGTGGACGTGCTGGTTGAGCAGAATGGCTCGCGGATCACTGATTTTCGCCGCGGCCAGGCGCTGGGCCGGCGCGATCATGTGGTGCGCTGGCTTAAACCCGCGAAGCGACCCCAGTGGATGAGCCGTGAGGAGTATCGCGCCTTTCCCGAACAGTTGACGGTGCGGGAAACGAAAGTCGCAGGTCACCTTCTGGTGACCACGATGCTCGATGCGCGCGCAGTATGTAAGAGCGAGCTGGCACGGTTGTACGCGCAGCGTTGGCACGTGGAGCTGGACCTGCGCAACATCAAGACCACGCTGGGGATGGAGGTCGTTTGGCGCCTTGGGGATTCCGCTCCCAAAAAGATCGACGCCCGTGTGATCTGCGCGACCAACCGGTCTCTGCCGACGGAAATCGAAGGGGGCCGTTTCCGTGTTGACCTCTATCACCGGATTAACGTGGCGCGACTCACGATACCGCCGTTGCGTGATAGGCGAAGCGATATACCCGCCCTCGTCCACCACCTTTTGGGCAAGAATTTGCTTGGCGAGGAAGTTTCGATTCGCGTGAGTCCGGAGGTGATGGAACGCTTCATGAGCTACTCATGGCTACGAATCCACGACTCCATGACGACATCGCGCACGAGCCCGTCACTGACCGGACTCTCGGTCACGAGTTTTTCCCATGTTTCCCGAACAGATCGGTCGTACTCGTTGGCGGAAAATCCTTTGAGGTCATTATTCATCATGTGCGTCCCCCTCCTCAGGCCTTGGCATGTTTGACACGTTCCACCTTCCAAAGTCTCTTCAGGGTTAAGTGCGCCGGCAACTCGACCGGTATGCAGCAGTCTGAAGCACTCTCACCCTCCCGCTGCGCAGACGCCTCTCGCTCCTCTAGCGTTGAGAGCCCCACGCGGGAAAGGATCATCGCTTGACTGAAAATATGTACGACCGTGTTATACAGGCATGAACAGGAGTTCCAACAGAGATAAGATTCTGGCCAACGGCCTCAAGGTCGTGCTTGAGCGCGGCTATGTTGGCGCCAGCGTGCGTGACATTGTCGAGGCGGCCGGTGTGCCGCAGGGATCATTCAGCAACCACTTCACTTCCAAAGAAGCTTTTGCGCTTGAGGTTCTTGAGGTCTATTTCGCAAATGTCCGCGCCG
>JAQGOC010000176.1 GCA_028293805.1 Gammaproteobacteria bacterium | reverse complement strand
GCCACCCCTTAGGGGGTCGTGCAGGCGAAGAATTGAAACATCACGGGGAACACGAAAAAGTAAGATAACAGCACGCCCGTGTAGAACAGCACTATCGACGACACGAGCAGAGGCACCGCGAAGCGCTTCTCTTGACGGTAAAGCCCCGGCGCTACGAATGCCCAGAGCTGGTACAGGATGTAGGGCATCGCGATGAAGGCAGCGATGAAGAACGACAGCTTGAAGGGTGTCGTGAACGGCGACATGACGCTCGTCGCGATCAGACTCGTGCCTTGCGGCAGTTTCTCGATGAGCGGTCTGGAGACGAACGTGAAGATGTCGTTCGAATAGAACATGCAGGGCATGAAGACGATGGCCACGCCGATCAATGCGCGGATCAGCCGATCGCGCAGTTCCAACAGATGCGAGATCAGCGTGCCTTCAGCGAGCTTTTCAGGATCCTCGCTCATGAGAGCCCGTAGTCGCACTGACCGGCGGGGCCGGTGGTGCAGTTGTCATTGAAGCCTGCGCGTCGGTCCCTTCCGATCGCGGCGCGCTGTCGGCTGGGGGGGTTGGGGTGGCCGGCATACCGGCGGCCGGCGTACCGGCGGGCATACCGGCGGGTACTTCGGCTGCGGCAGTACCGTTGGCGGTTACCTCCGGGGCGGGTGGCTCGCTGGCGGCGCCGCTGGGGTGAAACGGATTCGCGCCGTGCTCGTCGGTGGCGTGCGCGTGAGAGAAGGTATCGGCCCTGAAGTCCACGGGATCGGGGACAAGCGGGTCAACGGGGGAAGGTTCGGCCACGACCAGAGGTTGCGCTTCCGGCGCAGGCACGACCGGCGTCGTCGGAGGGTTGGCCGCATGCGCTTTGCGAACTTCCTCGAGGTTTACTTCCTCCTCCAGCTGCTCCTTGAACTGCCGCGCCATGGCGCGTGCCCGTCCGACCAGGCGCCCGACCTGACTGGCGACGCGGGGCAGCTTTTCGGGTCCCAGCACGACCAGCGCCAGGACGAAAATAACCAGAACCTCAGAGAATCCGACGTCGAGCATGCCGTCTGAAAAATTGAAATCTTGCCGGCGCTGCGCACCGCTGCTGCTACGGGCTGCGCGACTCTACGCCATACCCATAAGACCTCAGCGCGCGACGCACGAGCGTCAACTGAAACTCAGACCGTACGGTCCGTCTTCGCCGCGGTTTCGCGCGCCTTCGCGACTTCCGCGAACTCGGCATCCGCGCCGTCGGCACGAATCTGTTTCGGCGGCACCGCAGCCTCCTCGTTCTCGCCGTCGCTCATCGCCTTCTTGAAGCCCCGGACGGCATGGCCGAGATCGGAGCCCACTGTACGCAGCTTCTTGGCGCCAAACACCACGAGCACTACGAGCAGAATCACCACCAGCTCGCGCATCCCAATACCCATAATCTTCCACTCCCGCCTGAGCGCTTACGCGCGCGAAATGAGTTCAATCATAGGCCAAAAGAGCCTGGGGGACGTGGAAAGTTCGCCGCTTTCGAGGGAGGGTTCACGGCGCGGAAGAGGGAGTGTCGAGCCAGAAAGTCACCGGCCCGTCATTGATGAGCGACACCTGCATGTCTGCGCCAAATAACCCTGCAGCAACAGGGACATACGTCGCCTGCGCCCGCTCCAGCAGATAGGTGAAAAGATGGCGGGCGTCGCTGGGGTCCGCCGCCGCGCTGAAGCCCGCGCGGGTGCCCTTCCGGGTGTCGGCCGCAAGCGTGAACTGCGGCACCAGGAGAAGACCGCCGTCCTCGAGATCCCGCAAGGACAAGTTCATCCGGCCCTGTGCGTCGGGAAAGATGCGGTAGCTCAGCAGGCGCTCCAGCAGCCGATCGGCTGCTTCGGCATCGTCACCGCGCTTCACCCCGATGAGTGCGAGAATGCCGCGGCCGATCGCCCCCACAATTTGCCCGTCGACGCGCACATCCGCCCGAGTGACGCGCTGGACGAGTCCAATCATGCTAGGGAGCCATTCCTGATGTGGGCCAAACGAATGAGATTCTCCCGAACCGGGCCGTCATCTAGACGGCTGGGCGCGCCGGGCAAAAACCACGCTTTTTGCCGGCGGGCCCCAACGAGCCAGCCGGCGCGCTCGCTGAAAGCGCCGCAGCCTGCGCGGCCCGGGCGTCTTTCAGCCCATAGGCATTGTGGCATTTGAGAGGGCGACTCCGTAAGATTCGGGGCCATTTTGTGTGGGGTCGAGAGATGAAGATGACGGTGTCTGGAATGCGATCGGGCTGGACTGTCGTGGCGCTGGCCTTGGGCTCGCTCGCGAGCACCGCGGTGCCGGCGCAGGGTCAGCCGCTGCAGGGCGATGCCAAGCACGGCAAGGCGCTCTCTTACACCTGCCTCGGTTGCCATGGCGTCGAGGGTTACAAGAACGCATACCCCATGTACAGCGTGCCGAAGCTCGAGGGTCAGCACCCCGAGTATCTTGCTGCGGCGCTACAGGGCTACAGAAGCGGCGACCGCGCGCATCTCACGATGCACTCGCAGGCATCGACTTTGTCCGACCAGGACATGGCCGACATCGCCGCGTATTTCGCGGGTAAGCCGCTCGTGTCCCAGGGCAAGCCGGCAGCCACCCCGCCGCAGGCAGCGACGCTGTGCGTGTCCTGCCACGGGCAGGACGGCATCGGCATTGCGCCGACCTATCCCAGCCTCGCCGGCCAGTATCCGGACTACCTCTACCGGGCGATCGACGAATATCGCAAGGGCGGCCGCAAGAACCCGATCATGAAGGGCTTCGCCGCCACCCTCAAAGACGAGGACATGGAGGCGATCGCGGCCTACTTCAGCAAGCTGCGGCCGTCGCTCTCGACGGAAAGCCGGCCCTACACGCGGCTCACGGTAGATAGCAAGGAATAAAGTCGAGGGAAGGCGCGAGTCGCGCGCTCGCCGGGTAGCCGAGCGCGCTTCGTTTCCGAGTGCGGGCCTCGCACGCGTTGCAGGGGGCGCCGGCCGGGACTGGCTCTCGCGCCAACCGAAGGCCACGCCCTGGCGTACCTGGCAGCGGCGTATCTGACAGCTACTTGCCGGCTTGCTGCACGGGCCGCCCGGGTGTTTCCGCCAATTTACTCAGGAACATCGCGGCGGTCTGCAGATAAACATCCTGGTTGGCTTTCTTCCTGAAGCCGTGGCCTTCGTCTTTCGCGGCCAGATACCAGGCCTCGCCGCCCTTCAGGCGGATACGCCATACCATTTGTTGGGATTCGGTCGCCGGCACGCGGGGATCGTTCATGCCCTGCACGACGAGCAGCGGCCGACGGATGGAGGCCACGTTGGTGAGCGGTGAAATACGATTGAGGAAGACACGCATCTTCGGATCGCGCTCGTCCCCATACTCCTCGCGCCGCAGGTCGCGCCGGTAGGCCGACGTACCGCCGAGGAAGCTGGCGAAATTGCTGATCCCCACGACGTCTATGCCGCCGCGCAGCCGGTCGCCATACGCGGCGACCGAGGCCAGAGCCATATAACCGCCGTAAGAGCCGCCCATGACCGAGACGTGATCGCGGTCGAACGCGGGTTGCAGCCCGATCCAAAACAACAGCGAGCCGATGTCCCTGACGGCGTCCTCCCGCAGGACACCGTTATCGAGCTTGAGGAAGCTCTTGCCGTAACCGGACGAGCCCCGCACATTCGGTGCGATGACCGCGTAGCCCAGATCGTTGACGAGGAACTGCACGAACGGGTCCCAGCCGGGACGGTACTGCGCTTCCGGACCGCCGTGAATGCTGATCACCACGGGGAATGGGCCGGGGTTGCGCGGCCGGTACACGTAGGCCGAGATCATGCGTTGACGGCCGTTCACGCGGTCCCATGTTGGGTAGTGAACCAGTTCCGCCGGCGCGGCGGCGTTGGGATCGAGGCCGCCGAGCTCGCTTCTGGTCCAGCGCTCGAGCGCGCCGCGTGCGAGGTCGTAGACATACACGTCGCGCGGGGCCTGTGCCGAGTCGGCCGACATGGCCAGGCGTTTACCCGCGTGATCGAAACGGACATTCGAGATCTGTCCGTCGGGAAGACCGGGAGGCGCGAGCTCGAGCTTGCGCTGGCTGTCGAGCACTGTCAGGCGGCTGTGCCCGTCTTCGTTGACGACATAGGCGATATAGCGCCCATCGACGCTGACATCGAAGTCCTCCACATCCCATTGGAGGTCCGGTGTGACCTTGCGGACCTCATGACTCACCGGGTCCAGATAGCGCAGCTGCGCGAATTCGCCTTCCTCGTCCGAAATGAGATAGATGCCGCGGCCGTCCGGAGCGAACTTCGCCGAGCGGATGCCGATCTTGCGGCCACTCTCGTCCACGGGCGTCACGGAGCCGGTCGCCACGTCGGCGATGTACAGATAGCTTTCGTTGATCGAGACGTACTTCCACAACAGGAGTTTGCGGTCGTCCGCGGACCAGTCGAGCGGATACCAGGTGTCCTGTTGGCCGCCCACGACGAGCCGGGGCGCTGCTGCGGTCGTGACGTCCACCACGTAAACGTCGTAGCTCACACCGTCGCGTTCGTTTCCATGGAACGCGACACGCTTGCCATCGTTCGCCCAGATGGGATTGCCATGCAGGAAGCTGCCGGTCGTGAGTTGGCGCACGCTGCCGCTGCCGCTGCCGCCGTAGTAGTAGAGCTGCGAGTTCTCATCGCCGTCCCGGTCCTTCAGGAACACGAAGCCGTTTCCCGAACCCGTGCGCGGCGCTCGAGCGAGGCTCACCGGGTCACGGGAGAAGGTGAGCTGCTCGCGCATGGCCAACGGAGCCGCAACTCGATGCACCTGCTCGACATCACCGAAGCGGGTGGACACCAGCATGCTGCCATCGGCCTGCCAGTCGAGAAAGGTCGCCTGGCGCGATTGCTGGTAGCGCTCGAGGCGGGCGCCCATCGCCGCATCGAGTGGTGGGATGCCTTCGAGGACGAGATTGCCGTGCTCCTGGTGGGGCGGCGCGCCGGCCTGCTGCGCTTGGGCAGAAGTTCCGGCGGAGAGCAGGACGCAAGCGGACATCAGGGCGGCGAGCGCCCGGTAAACGAGATTCGAAGCGAGCATAGGCATACGGTAGCGTAGACGTTACGATGTGTATACGCGTACTGGTTCACCGACATGATTCACTCGAGCGGCTCCGCCTTGAACCCCAGACTGCTGCGCCATCCTTACGGCATCACTGCCGTCGATACCGAATATCTGCACCCCGGCCACGCCGCCTCGCACATCATCGAGGATGCGGGACGTGCGGCTTTCGTCGACGTCGGCACGAATTACTCCGTGCCCTATCTGCTGGCGGCCCTGGATGCCCTGGGCCTCGCGCGCGAGGCTGTGGATTATGTATTTCTAACCCACGTGCATCTGGATCACGCGGGCGGCGCGGGCCTGCTGCTGAAGGAGCTGCCGAACGCGCGCGCGGTTCTGCATCCCCGCGGTGCCCCGCACATGATCGAGCCGGAGAAACTGATCGCTGCCTCGAAAACAGTCTATGGCGCTGAGCGCTTCGCCCGGTTGTATGGCGACCTCGTGCCCATTCCCGCGGAGCGGGCGCAAGTCGCAAAGGATGGCGAGCGGTTTCGTTTCGGCCGGCGTGACCTCGAGCTCATACACACACCCGGACATGCTCTGCATCACTACGCGGTGGTCGACCGGCAGCACGCGAGTATTTTTCCGGGAGACACCTTCGGCGTTTCGTATCGCGAGCTGGATTCGCCCCGGGGCGCCTTGATCACGCCCACCACCTCTCCCTCGCAGTTCGATCCCGAGCAACTCATCGCCTCGATCGATCGCATGGCGGCTTATTCGCCGCAATCGATGTACCTCATGCATTACAGCCGGGTCACGGACGTGCCGCGGCTCGCCGCGTCGCTCAAAACGCAGATCCATGAGCTCGTGCGCATCACGCAGCGCTACGCCGGCACACCGGACGCTTATGCACGGATCCGGGCGGACATGCTCTCTTTGTGGCTCGGTATGGCGCATGAGCACGGCAGCACGTGTTCCGATGCCGAGCTCGCCGAGGTGCTGCGGGGCGATCTCGATCTCAACACACAGGGCCTGCTCATCTGGTTCGATCGGCAGAAGAAGAGTTAGCCGTGGCCGCGGCTGCCTTCAAAGCGTTTCGCATCCACGAGGAAGGCAAAAAGATCGTCGCTCGCTTCGAGCAGCTCACGCTCGAGGACCTCGCCGCGGGTGAAGTGGTCGTCCGGGTGCTGTACTCGGATATCAACTACAAGGACGCGCTCGCGGCGACGGGAGCTGGCAAGATCCTGCGACGTTATCCCCTCGTGGGCGGTATCGATCTCGCGGGCGTCATCGAGTCTTCGACCGACCCGCGTTACACGCCGGGCGACAGTGTGCTCGTGACCGGCTCGGCGCTTTCCGAGACGCACGATGGCGGTTATGCGGAATACGCGCGGGTCAAGGGGGACTGGGTCATTCCCATGCCGCCGGGGCTCGATGCCTTCACCGCCATGTCACTCGGCACCGCCGGCTTCACCGCGGGGCTCGCGATCGATCGCATGGAGCACAATGGGCAAACCCCTGCCGGCGGCCCGATCGTTGTCACCGGTGCCACCGGTGGCGTCGGCAGCCTTGCCATCGACATGCTCGCCGGCCGCGGGTACGAAGTGATCGCCGTCAGCGGGAAGGCGAGCGCCGTGGAGTATCTGAAGTCCCTCGGGGCCGCACGAGTGCTAGCACGCCAGGACATCAATTTCGGATCCAGGCCGCTCGAGAGCGTGCAGTTCGGCGGCGCCGTCGATAACGTGGGCGGCGAAATGCTCACGTGGCTCACGCGCACCGTGGACTTCTGGGGCAACATCGCCTGCATCGGACTGGCGGGTAGCGCCGAGCTCAAGACTACCGTAATGCCGTTCATCCTGCGGGCCGTGAGCCTTCTCGGCATCAATACGTCCACGACGCCCCGCGAGATGCGGCTTGCGGTCTGGAACCGCATCGCGACGGATCTGAAGCCGCGACATCTCGATCGTATCGTGACCCGGACCATTGCGTTCGACGAGCTTCCCGCCGCATTTCCGGCCTACATAGAGGGCGGGATCGTGGGGCGCACGGTCGTCAAGATCGCCTAGCAGCCCGTCACACATCGGTGCCGGTGACTGGCCACTGGCGAACCCTACCGGTGAGCGCTGAATCCTACTGGCGAGTAGGATTGGGCGTAGCCGCGCTGTCCGCAGCGCCTGCGCGCGTATAGAATGCGCACTCTCCCTCGGAGGTCTCATGTCGCCAGGATCGATCACCGCCGGCGCAGCGCTACGCGCTGCAGTTGAGGCAGAGCGCCCCCTGCAAGTTGTGGGTACCATCAACGCCTACTCCGCTCTTCTCGCCGAACGTAGCGGTTTCCGCGCGATCTATCTCTCCGGTGCCGGCGTGGCCAATGCGTCGTTCGGATTGCCGGATCTCGGCATGACCTCACTCAACGATGTCTGCGAGGACGTACGCCGGATCACCTCCGCGTGCGAGCTGCCGCTCCTGGTGGATGCCGATACGGGCTGGGGTGGTGCGTTCAATATCGCCAAGACCTGCGCGGATCTCATCAAGTCCGGTGCCGCCGGCATGCATCTCGAGGACCAGGTTCAGGCCAAGCGTTGCGGGCACCGTCCCGGCAAGGCACTGGTTCCTGCCGAGGAGATGAGTGATCGGATCAAGGCCGCGGTGGACGGTCGCACGGATTCCACATTCGTGATCATGGCGCGGACCGATGCGCACGCGGTTGAGGGTCAGAAGGCGGCGCTCGAGCGAGCGCACGCCTATGTCGAAGCCGGCGCCGACATGATTTTCGCCGAGGCTTTGACGAGTCTCGAGGAGTACAGGCAATTCACCGCCTCGATAGGGGTGCCCGTTCTCGCCAACATCACCGAATTCGGCAAGACGCCGCTCTTTACGACGACGGAGCTCGGTTCGGTAGGCGTACGTCTCGTTTTGTATCCCCTCTCGGCCTTTCGTGCCATGAGCAGGGCAGCCCTCATGGTGTACGAGACGCTGCGCCAAGAGGGCACGCAGAAAAGCATGGTGGATCGCATGCAAACCCGCGCGGAGCTTTATGACGTGCTCGGCTACAACGAGTACGAGAAGAAGCTCGATGAGCTGTTTGGAAGCGGCTCGTCGTAAGAACCTCTCACCAATGATTTCATTAGCGAATTCCCCGGGAAGCATCTTATGAACGACACGGCCAGCTCGCAGTCAGTCAATGCCTCTCCCAGCTTCAAGCCCAAGAAGTCCGTTGCACTCTCGGGCGTGCCGGCCGGTAACACTGCGCTGTGCACGGTCGGCACCACCGGCAACGATCTTCACTACCGCGGCTACGACATTCTCGAGATCGCCAACACGTGCGAGTTCGAGGAAATCGCGTATCTGCTGATTTACGGGAAGTTGCCGACCCGTGCGGAGCTCGCCAGCTATAAGACGAAGCTCAAGTCGCTCCGCGGCCTGCCGACGTCCGTGCGTGCGGCGCTGGAGGCGCTGCCGGCGGCCTCGCATCCGATGGACGTGTTGCGTACGGGCGTGTCGGTACTGGGTTGTACGCTGCCGGAGAAGGATGATCACGGCGTCGCTGGCGCGCGTGACATTGCCGACAAGCTCATCGCTTCGCTGGGATCGATGCTGGCCTACTGGTATCACTACAGCCACAACGGGCAGCATATCTTCGTCGAGACGGAGGATGATTCGGTTGGGGGGCATTTCCTGCACCTGTTGCATCGCAAGCCGCCGTCCGGGTCCTGGGTGCGTGCCATGCATACTTCGCTCAATTTGTATGCCGAGCATGAGTTCAACGCATCGACCTTCGCTGCGCGCGTGATTGCCGGTACGGGCGCGGATATCTACTCCTGCATCACCGGTGCGATCGGTGCGTTGCGCGGCCCCAAGCACGGTGGCGCGAACGAAGTGGCGTTCGAGATCCAGAAACGCTACGACACCCCCGACCAGGCGGAGAAGGACATCCGCGCGCGGGTTGCCAACAAGGAAGTGATCATCGGATTTGGGCATCCCGTCTACACGGTTTCCGATCCGCGCCACGAGGTGATCAAGGAGGTCGCCCGGAGCTTGTCGAAGGAAGCCGGCGATCTGCAGATGTTCGCGATCGCGGATCGCATCGAGACGGTCATGATGGATGCGAAGAAGATGTTTCCGAATCTGGATTGGTTTTCGGCGGTGTCGTATCACCTGATGGGGGTGCCGACGGCGATGTTCACGCCGCTGTTCGTTATCGCGCGCACCACGGGCTGGGCGGCGCATGTGATCGAGCAGCGGATCGACGGGAAGATCATCCGGCCGGCGGCCAACTACGTGGGCCCGGAGAATCTGAAGTTCGTGCCCATCGACAAAAGAGCCTGACCGCAGAGCGCCCGCTGCGCGCATCACCCTGCATCGATTGCAACAACCTCCAGCTCGCACTGGCCGAGAAACGAGTCTAGACCACTATGTCCGCACACGATATCAAGTCCGCGCAACGCCCCGCTCCCGATGCCGCGCTGGTTGCCATCGCGAACTATGCGAAAGGCTTTTCCATCCAGAGCGCGCAGGCCTACGAGACGGCGCGCTACTGTCTGATGGATACGCTCGCCTGCGGGTTTCAGGCGCTGAAGTATCCCGCCTGCACCAAGCTGCTGGGGCCGGTGGTCCCGGGTGCGGTGATGCCGGGCGGAGCGCGGGTACCTGGCCTTTCTTATGAGCTGGATCCGGTGCAGGCGGCCTTCAACATCGGCGCGATGGTCCGCTGGCTCGATTTCAACGACACGTGGCTCGCCGCGGAGTGGGGCCATCCGTCGGATAATCTGGGCGGCATTCTCGCGGTGGCGGATTACCTGGCACGCAAGGCGGTCATGGAGGGCAACACGCCACCGACGGTGCGCGACGTGTTGACCGGAATGATCAAGGCGCACGAGATTCAGGGTGTGCTGGCTCTGGAGAACAGCTTCAACCGGGTTGGGCTCGATCACGTGATTCTCGTTCGGGTCGCTTCCACTGCTGTCGTCACCGCGATGCTGGGCGGGAGCCTCGAGCAAATCGTCAATGCTGTTTCGAATGCCTGGATCGATGGGGGCGCGCTGCGGACCTATCGGCACGCGCCTAACACGGGGTCCCGGAAAAGCTGGGCAGCGGGCGATGCGACGAGTCGGGCGGTGCGCCATGCCTTTATCGCGCTGACTGGCGAGATGGGCTATCCGTCGGCTCTGAGCGCGACGACCTGGGGCTTCTACGACGTTCTTTTCAAGGGAAATCCGTTTTCGCTGCCGCAGCCGTTCGGCAGCTACGTGATGGAGAACGTGCTGTTCAAGATTTCCTTCCCGGCCGAGTTTCACGCCCAGACGGCCGTCGAGGCGGCGATGACGCTGCATCCCGCCGTGAAGGACCGGATTGGCGACATCGAGCGCATCGTCATCGAGACGCAGGAGCCGGGAGTACGCATCATCGACAAGACCGGTCCTCTCGCCAATCCCGCTGACCGTGACCACTGCATCCAGTACATGGTCGCGGTGCCGTTGCTGTTTGGACGCCTCACGGCGGAGGACTACGAGGACAAGGTAGCCTCCGACCCGCGTGTCGATGCACTGCGCGCGAAGATGCAGGTGCGCGAGAACGTGACGTTCACGCAGGATTATTATGCCGCGGACAAGCGTTACATCGGCAATGCCCTGCAGGTGTTTTTCCGCGATGGCTCAGCCACGCCGCGGGTGCAGGTCGACTTTCCGATCGGACATCGCAAGCGGCGCGAGGAAGGTATGCCGGTGCTGGTGCAGAAGTTCGAGGCATCGGTGGATGCTTACTTCTCAGCGAAGCAGGCGGAAAAGATCAAGACGCTGTTTGCCAGACGCGAGCAGCTGGATAGCCTGCCCGTGAATGAGTTGCTGGCGGCGCTGGTGACCAACGGGGCGGCACGCCAGGGCGACGCATGAGACGGTGTATCAATCCCGCCAGGCCCGGAACCGCGCAGGGTCGCAGCAAGCGCCGATCGTAGAGACTCATGCGCCGCCTGTTTTCGGCCTGGCAGAGGCCGATGAGCGCGGCGACATCGATATCGTCGCCGACCGACTTTGCTCCGGTCACGGTGAAATTGTTGTCCTGCGCGCCGGCCCCCACATCGCGGGCGTGACCGCGACACAGGAGGCGCCATTGAGCCGGACGCGCCCCCGATCTGCCTGTGGGCTGAGCGTGACCTGGATCTATCGGTTGCTGACGCTGTCGGACCCTTCGAGCCGGGACTTGATGAGCCAGATCTCCGCCTCGTGCGCGCTGCAGAGTTTCGCCCACTGATCCTGCGTCATCTGCGCCGGACGCCAGGCCATGAGGCTGACATAACACTGCGCGGCCTCCAGATCGCAGGTCTCCGCGGCCACGACGCGCGCGCTGATCCGCGGTTTGAAATTTCCGACCGTACCGACGAGGTAGTCGACCAGGAGGAGCTCGCGATGAGCCTCGATGTTGAACCAGACCTGGGCGTCGTTGTATAGCGAGAATCCTACAAACGGGCCTCCGGGTCGCGAAGCCTGGGTGCGCATGCAACCCAGCGACCAGGTTCCGAGCGACAGCGGGTCGGCGAGGAAGTCGAAGGCCACCGCCGCAGTCACGTTGACCAGCGCAGTCGCGCAATGCGCGTACCCGGTATGTTGACTCACCTGTCCCTCCTAGAGGATGCGCCCGAGAGCCGCGAGGAGACGCTCAACCCCGCCGGACGTCGTGAGACACCCGGGCGACAGGCGCAGCGTTGTCCCGCGACAGTCGGTGTAGAGCTGTTCCGATCTGAGCCGATCGACGAGCTCAGCGGGATTGGCATGCGCGGGAATCTTCAGCATCAGGCTGCCGCCGCGCTCCGACTCCGCGCGCGGGCTCACGAGTTCGAGGCCAAGTCTCGGTGCGTCACGCAAAATCGCACTCGTAAGCTCTCTGTTGTGAGCCAGGAGCTTCCCGGGATCCTGCGACGCATGCCAGTCGAGAGCGGGCAGCGACGCCGCGCAGGCGATGACCGACGGCGTTCCATGATCGAAGCGGCGAGCATCCCCGGCATATTGGAAAGCATCGATGTTCCAGGCCAGTATGTTCTCCTGGCTGAACCAGCCGCGCAGCTCCGGGCGACATTCGACCAAAAGTTCCGGTCGCACATGCAGTATGCCCGCGCCCGCGGTGCCGCACAGCCACTTGAGTGTGGTGGAAACCGTGAAGTCCACTTCGGGAGCCTGCGCGTCGAACGGCAGAATTCCGACGCCCTGGGTGATGTCGACTCCGACAACGCTGCCCGTTTGGCGGGCATGCCGCACGAGCCCTTCGAGATCACATCGATGCGACGTCGTAGACGTTACGAACGTGAGCAGCGCTACGCCGACACCCGCGTCCCATCTGGCAAGGAAATCCTCATCCCTCACCCAACTCTCGCCCGGCCGTGCCCGGACCGTATCGAGCACGAACCCGCGGTGTACGGCCATACCGGACAGCAGAAAGTGGAGGCTCGGAAAGCAGTCCGCGGCTATCAGCAACCGCTTGCCCTTCAGATAACGATCGGGCAGCGAGCCGATGAAGCTGTAAAGCGCGGTGGTGACGTTCTCGGCCGTCGTCACGGAGCCGGCGGGAGCGTTGATCTTCGCTTGCCAGCGATCTATGAACTGCGCGCGCAAACCTAACGACTGCGGCCATTGCGAGTCGTTCGCGGTACCCCAGATGGCGGCGAAGCGGTTCAGTGCCTCTGCGATGAGACGGGCCTTGTCCGGAAAAAGCCCGATCGAATGGTAGAGAAAGTACCCGGAGCCGTCGTCAATCGCATTCTGCGCCGTCATGAGTGCAACCCTGCCTTGAGAATTCGATGATGAGCCATGGGTCAGGCGTCCGGCAATGCCGCCCGCGCAGCGCTTCAGCTCGTCATGTTGCGGCTCAGGCGCCGCACGAGGGCGAAGGCGGCCGCAGTTTCCTGCGGCGAGAATCCCTTCAGCAGCCGGTTCTGGCGGCGGCCGACCACGATGTTGAGTGAGTTGAAGAGAACGCGCCCCTTGTCGGCGAGAAATACCTCCACGTAGCGGCCGTCGGCGCGGCGGGGGGTGCGGCGGATGTACCCCTCCTCCTCCATGTTCATGAGCGCGCGGCTCAGCGCCGACTGCTGCATCATCGCGCGATCGACGAGCTCGTTGATGGTGATCCCGTCACCCATGGCGAGCACGGCCAGAATGCGCCAGCGGGTGACGTTGATCCCTTTGTGCCGCAGCTTTTCGACCAGGTCGATGTTGAGCTCGTGCGCCAGGCGCGCAATGAGGTGCGGCAGGAAATCGTCGAACAGCGCTTGCTGCGCCGGCTTCGGCGGCACCTCCAGCGGTTCGCGCGCGGTCTTCTTTCGAGCCATGATCTTCCCGCCCTGCGTGTTTTTGCAAAACGTCAGTGTCCGTGGTCGCGAAGCGTGCCCCCGCGGCGGCGGTCCGGCCGTCCATATGCATTATCATATGATTCTACGTCATTCGCCCGGGCTGGCAGGTGACAGATACGTTTTGGGTGCTTTGGCGGGCGTTTCATACCAGTGAGCCGGGCGGCCCGGAAACCCGGGGGTATGGCGCGGAGGCGGCGGGCGGCTGCTCGGCCCGATGGGCGGAGAATGACGCCGGGGGCGCCCCTGTCCCCTCGCGATGGCCGGTTTCGAGTCGAGGGTCGATTCCCGGACAAAAAAACGGGCAGACGGTTTGTTGACCGCCTGCCCGTGGTATCGCTCGCCTTCCGTTGGCTTCGTCTGACTGCGCCCCGCCGGGGTTAGCCTACGCGGACCGGGACGAACAGACGATTCTCACCGCGCTGGACCAGCAGGGCGATGTGGCCCTTCGATTTCTCGACCGCGTTGCGGAGATCTTCGACGCTCGAGATGGGCGCGCCGTTGGCGGCGAGAACGACGTCTCCGGCCTGAAGGCCGGCCTGGGCCGCGGGCCCCACAGCTCTCTCCACCACTACACCTTCCTTGGTGTTGGCCTGGCTCTTTTCCTGGCTGGTCAACGGACGAACCGCGAGACCGAGCTTACCGCCCTCGGCATGCTTCGGGTCGTTGGCGGCCGTCCGCTTGTCTTCCATCGCGCCCAGCTTGACGCTCACGTTGCGTGTGGCGTGATTTCGCCATACTTCGAGGTCGACCGGCGCTCCTGGATTCAAGGTTGCGATCGCTACGGGCAGCTCAGTAGAGCGGGTGACGAGTTGCCCGTTGAGCTTGAGGATCACATCGCCGGGTTCGATGCCGGCCTGCTCGGCCGGACCGCCCTTCTCGACGCTCGACACGAGCGCGCCTTCCGGCTGCGGGAGGCCGAAGGAATCGGCGAGCCCCTGGTTGACGTCCTGAATGGCGACGCCGAGTTTGCCGCGGGCCACGTGGCCGGTGGTTTCGAGCTGACGGCTCACCTGCAGGGCGACGTCGATCGGGATCGAGAACGACACGCCCATGAAGCCGCCCGAGCGGCTGTAGATCTGCGAATTGATGCCGACCACTTCGCCCCGCATGTTGAACAGCGGGCCGCCCGAGTTACCGGGATTGATCGGCACGTCCGTCTGGATGAAGGGGATGTAGCCGGAGTCGGGGAGCGTGCGCCCCTTGGCGCTGACGATGCCCGCCGTTGCACTGTTGTCGAAGCCGAACGGTGCACCGATCGCCAGGACCCATTCGCCTACGCGCAGGCTATGCGAGTCGCCGAGCTTTACGGTAGGAAGATCCTTGGCGGCGATCTTGATGACCGCGACATCGCTCTTGGTATCGATGCCGACAACCTTGGCCGTGTACTCATGACGGTCCGTGAGGCGCACCGTGACTTCACTCGCGCCATTGACCACGTGGGCGTTGGTCAGAATGAATCCGTCTGGGCGGATGATGAAGCCGGAGCCCTCGCCGCGGACGGGCGCCTGCTGTGGCGCCTGGAACGGGAGGCCGCGGAAGAACGGGGCAAAGGGGCTGTTCGGGCCGAACGGGCTGTTGTTGTTGCCACCGTTGTCGTTCCCGTTTCCGTTGTCGTCATCGGAATCGTCGCCGCCGGGAGAGTTGTACGAGGCCGGCACTTTCGTGACGACGCTGATGTTGACTACTGCCGGGCCGTACTTCTGCACCATGGTGCTGAAATCGGGTAGCACCGCGGCGGAATTGCCGGTGGCGGGGACCGGTGTTACCGGACCGATGGCGGTCGCGGGGGCCGCGGCGATAACCGCCGCTTTCGGGGCCACGCCGACCGCATACAGCACGCTCACGGGCGCTGCGATGACCGCAGCGCCGAGCGCCGCCGCGGTCAGCGGCTTGCGAATCAATGTCCTGAGGCTCATGTCTGTCTCCAGCGAACCGGGTGGGGGTCTATAACTGGGGGGCACGATAGAGAGGCAGACTTAAGTGAGACTTAAGGCGATGGGAGCGGCAGGTGCGTGGGGGATGGCTCGGGAGAGGCTCCCGCAGGCGGAGCGGGTCCCCTGTGTTCTTCGCCCCTACGCTCGCGATGCTGCATTGCCGTTTCCAGTTGCTTCTGGTGATCGCTGAGCAGGGCGTGGATTTCACGATGCGTGGTGTCGCTGATGGCGTGAATCTGCGGGCCGAGCTCCTGCCGCGATGCGTTCGGATGCTCATCGAGCAATGCCTGAATCCTGTCGTGGTGCTCCTCGAGCAGAGGCCTGACCTGTTGTTGCTGTGACGCACTCAGCTCGAGATCTTTGGTGAGACGAACGAGCTCCTGATCGAGCGATCGCGGGGTATGAATATGCTGCAGCTGCTGACGGGCTGAGGGCTGCTGCCCCGCATTGTCCTGCGCCAGGGCGAGGCTCCCCATTGCGACCGTGAGCATGACCCCGTACGTCAGTTTGACAGCGCGGTTGGGCATTTGTTGTGAATCCTGATCAGAGCAAACGAGTAATTCTGCACCACGTTGCGCTGGTACCGCTGTATCTAACTGTAAGCGGACGGGCCTAAGCGGACGGGAAATATAGTGTCACGGCCAATCCTCGCCCGTCGCTCCCCGGTTCCAGCTTCAGTGTTGCCGCGTGCGAGTCGGCAATCGCTTTGACGATTGCCATGCCGAGCCCGCTACCGGACGGCGAGGTGCCGGCGGGGCGGTAGAAACGGTCGAGGACGCGGAGCCGTTCCTCGGGAGGAATACCGGGACCGTTGTCGATTACTTTGAGTACCGCGTGCGTGGCTGTCGCGGGCAGGTGGCTAGCCGAAGGTTCGGCAACATGGGTGGAATTCTCTACAGAGACGTCGACGCGACCGCCGGATGGTGTGTAGCGCACCGCGTTATCCACAAGGTTACGCATGAGAGTGCGCAGGGCCTCGGGGTCACCGAGTACGAACGCTGGTTCCGAGTTGGAAATGCCGAGGTCGATGTTCTTTGCATCGGCCAGGGGCACCAGCTCAGCGACGATTTCGCGTGCGATGTCGGCGAGTGCCACCCGCACTCTTCCGGGTTCGGCACGGGGCTCCTGGCGAGCGAAGGACAGCATCTGTTCCACGAGTCGGATGGCTCGTTGTACGCCGGCCGAAAGCCGCTCCATCGCCTCGTTGCGTTCCGCTTCATTTTCGGCGCGTGCGAGCATTCCCATCTGCAGGTGCAAGGCTGTAAGCGGCGTGCGTAGCTCGTGTGCGGCATCCGCCATGAATGCGCGCTCGCGATCCAGCGCAGCGCCGAGGCGTCCGAGCAGGTCGTTGAGTGCCCCCACTAGTGGGCGCACCTCATCGGGTAAACGTTCGTTCGGAAGGGGGTCGAGCGCGTCCACGCGCCGCGACTTCACCAAACTAGTGAGGCGGCGTAGAGGCTCGAGCGCGCCGCCGACCGCGAGCCAAATCAGAAAGGCCAACACCGGTAAGAGTAGCGCGAAGGGCCTCAGCGTCTTGAGGGCGAGATCCACGGCTTGTTGCTCGCGCACGTGCATTGGCTGCGCTACCTGAATAACCTTGGTCAGGGCTTGTGTGCCATAGACGCGCCACCGACCTTCGCTTGTCGTGACGGACGAGAACCCGATCGTCGTTATGTCCGGGAGCACACTATGTGGTCGCGAGAGATACACGCGTACGCCGTCGAGGGTCCAGACCTGCACGACGAAGTCGTACGCGGCGTCATTCGCGGGAAGTTGCGGAGCTAGTGAATATTCGACCGGCTCGTCGCGAAGAATCAGCGCGGTTTGTCGCAGATGATAATCGAAGAAGGCGTCTGCTTCGGCGAGGGCGTTGCGGTAAACCACCCACCCGCCTGCCGCGCCGACAACTAACACTCCGCCGAGCAGCCATGCGAGCAGGCGAGCGCGTATGGATCTCATCCTGCTGGCCTCGAACGAGAGCCGACGCCAGGGAAGTCGAAGGTGTGCCTCGTGCCGGCTTCGCGGCGCAGCGGGCTTTTCACTGCGCCGGCCTTACTCGATAGCCGACGCCGCGGACGTTGAGTATGAAATCCGTGCCGAGCTTCCGGCGCAACCCGTGGATGTGTACCTCGACGGCGTTGCTTTCCACTTCTTCGCCCCAGCCGTAGAGGCGCTCCTCGATCTGCGCGCGCGACAGGATGTTTCCCGGGCGCTCCATCAGCAATTGCAGGAGCGCGAATTCCTTGGGGGACAGCGCGACTTCGCGGCCGTCCCGGGTCACCCGGTGGGTGGCCGGGTTCAGGGCGACCCCCAGGTGCTCGATCTCCGGTTCCGTGCGACCGGACTTGCGGCGCAGGAGTGCGCGGATTCGCGCGGCCAGTTCGTCCAGGTCGAATGGCTTTACGAGGTAGTCGTCGGCACCGGCGTCGAGCCCTTGCACCCGATCGGCCACCGCATCGCGCGCGGTAATGATGAGCACGGGAAGGGTCTGCTGGCGTGCTCTCAGGGCCTGCAGCACCTGGAAGCCGCCTTTTCTGGGAAGGCCAAGATCGAGCAGCAGCAGGTCGAAAGCATCCGTTCGGAGCACCTGGTCGGCAGATTCGCCGTCGTGAACCCAGTCCACGGTGAAGCCGTCCCGCTTGAGGCCGGTGCGGATTGCCTCGCCAATCATGGCATCATCTTCTACTAGCAGCAGTCGCACGTTCTTCCAGCAGTCGTGGTTCGGGGCCAGTCCGGACCCGCGCTCCTGGCTCAAGTATGGCAGCGCGCGGCCACAGTGCGGAACTCCGTCTGGACAAACAGGCCGCGTACGTTGGAGGGCGCGCGGGGGCCGCACTTCGGAAACTACCGTTCGCATGTGCATATCGCCGAGGATGACGCTTTGAGCCAGATTCATCGTCTCGTGAACGATGCAAAGAGTATGGGCGTGCCCCTTACGGAACACGACGCCTCGCGGCTGCAGCTGCTTCTCGATGAGCTCGAGCGCTGGAACCGGACATACAACCTCACGGCCATTACGAAGCGCGAGGACATGGTCACCCATCATCTTCTCGACAGCCTGGCGATCCATACCGAGCTCCACGGAACAACGATTGCGGATGTCGGCACGGGAGCGGGGTTTCCGGGATTGCCGCTCGCGGTCGTGAACCCGGAGCGTCGTTTTACGCTTATCGACTCGGCCGGCAAGAAAATTCGCTTCGTATCACATGCCGCTCATGCACTTGGATTGACGAATGTCGAAGCGGTTCACGGCCGCGTCGAGTCCCTGCGCCCCGATGAGCCGTTCGATACGATCATGGCTCGCGCGTTCGCACCATTGCCGAAGATGCTGGAAACGGTGACGCCGCTGTGCGGACCGCAAAGCCGCGTGCTGGCGATGAAGGGGAAGTGGCCACAGGACGAGGTCGACGCCATTTCGCCGGAATGGCGAGTGGAGCGGTCCCGTAACGTCGTGGTGCCCGGGCTCGCCGAGGCCCGCTGCACGATCATTCTCGTCCGTTGACCGGCATCCGCGACGTGCCTCGTCGCGGATGCTGATCTGGGAGCCCGTCTGGCTCATGGCACCCGCAGCAGGTGAACATGAGTTCCAGAGGGCTCCCCGGTCAGTTTTTCGGATCAGTAC
>JAQGOC010000162.1 GCA_028293805.1 Gammaproteobacteria bacterium | reverse complement strand
ACTCGAGCGCATCGGTGGCTGTGGTGATACCGCCCTGCCCGATGATCGGGATGCGGTGTGGGCGCGCGACTTCGTAAACCTGATGCACCTTCAGAAGTGCGATCGGCTTGATCGCCGGGCCCGACAGTCCGCCCTGCACATTGCCGATGATGGGGCGGCGGGCGTGTACGTCGATCGCCATGCCCATCATCGTGTTGATGACCGACAGCGCGTCCGAGCCGGCTTCGATGCAGCGGCGGGCATTTTCCCGGATGTCGGTCTGATTCGGCGAGAGCTTCGTGATGAGCGGCTTGCGGGTCACACGGCGGCAGGCTGCCACCACCTGCGCCGACATGTCGGGATAGTTGCCGAAGGCGACCCCGCCCTCCTTGACGTTCGGGCACGAGATGTTGATCTCAATCGCATCGATCGGCGATTGGTCGAAGCGGCGCGTGACCTCGACATATTCTTCCACCGTCGAGCCGGACACATTGGCGATGAAGCGGGTTTCGGTGAAGTCGAGCTCCGGCAGAATGTTCCGCACGACCTGGTCGGTGCCCGGGTTCTGCAGCCCGATGGCATTCAGCATGCCCGCCGGAGTCTCGTAAACACGGTGGGGCGCGTTGCCGAGGCGCGGCTCGAGCGTGGTGCCTTTCAGGACCACGGCACCGGCGTCCCGGTTGGTAAACCCCTCGATCCGGGTATATTCCTCGCCGAACCCGACGCAGCCGGACAGAAGCACGATCGGAGAGGCAAAGTCGAGCCCGCAGAAACGCAGCTGCAGGGGACTCGCGAGGTCTTGGGCAACACCGCTCATAGCGGGCATTATGGCGGTTTTCCCGGCGGCACGCATGTTTCACCTCGTCCTGTTCCAGCCCGAGATCCCGCCCAACACGGGCAACATCATCCGTCTGTGCGCCAACACCGGCAGCACGCTGCATCTGGTGAAGCCGCTTGGGTTCGACCTCGAGCACAAGGCCACCCGCCGCGCGGGGCTCGACTACGACGAGCTCGCGAAGGTGCGGGTTCACCCGAATCTGGATGCCTGCCTCGCTGACCTTGGCGGCGCGCGGCTGTTCACGGTCGAGACGAGCGGTACGCGCCTCTACACCGAAGGCCGCTTTCAGCCCGGTGACGCGCTCATGTTCGGCTCCGAAACCCGCGGACTTCCGGCCTCGGTGCTGGCTCGCATCCTTCCCGAGCATCAACTGACGATTCCCATGCGCGCCGGCAATCGCAGTCTCAATTTGTCCAATGCCGTGGCGCTGGTCACCTACGAGGCTTGGCGGCAGAACGAGTTCCGCGGCAGCGGCAATTCGACTCAGAGCTTACGTACGTAGACGTCGATCTTGCCGCGCGGGCCGATGAGCCACGAGGCGATCCAACCGGTCACCCAGACGATGAGCGCAGTGGCGAAGGCGGACCAAAATCCGCCGGGGATGTGGAAGCCCGGCAGGACGGCGGCGACGAGTGCGACCATCCCGGCGTTTACGACGAGGAGGAAGAAGCCGAGCGTCAGGATCGTGATCGGCAGCGTGAGCAGGATAGCGATGGGTCTGACAATGGCATTCATGATGCCCAGCAGCGCGCCAGCGAGAATCAACGTACCGGCGTCGTCGATCTGAATGCCGGACACCCACCGGGTCGCGATCCAGAGGCCGATCGCGGAAATGAGAGCCCGAAGCACGAAACCCATCATATGGCCTCACTTCTGCAGGCATTTGCCTGCTCAGTAGTCGAGCTGCTTCTCGGCGAACACTTTGAGCCGTGTCAGTGCCGCCTGCCACCCCATGCGCAGGCGTCTGTACTGCAAGTCCCAGTCCGCCGTACTCGGCAAGCCGGACCCCAGTAACCGCAGAATCGTCGCCGGCGGGACCGGATCCAGGATGAAGTCGTCGACGAGCGCGCTGTCCGTGGGCGGCAGCGCCGCGGAGGGCAGATAGATCAGCCGCAGGCGCCGGCCAGGCTCAAAAATATCGATATGTGCCTCGAGCTCCGTCATCCGGTCCACGCTCGCACGAAACAGGCCGCCCGCCCGCGCCCGGATGTCGGCTGCGGGAGAGCACCACTGCGCGAGGCTTCCCGGCTCAGTCAAGGCTCGCCACACCTTATCCACGTCGGCGGCGATGTCTATCCGATGTGCGTAGCCCCGAACCTTGTCGCTCATAGTCGCATTGTGCCATCCGTCGGCGGCGCGTCGGCAAGCACTGTCGGTCCGTGTGCTGGCGTGCCTAAACGTCTATTCTACGTGAGCCTCGCCGTAAGTCGGCGCGCTTCATGCCTCGATGGTTTCCGTAGGGGGTCTCATGCCACTGGTTCACCTTGTAATCGGGCTCGCGCTGGTCCAATTCCTGTACTTCCTATTGGCGGTCGGAAAGGCACGGGAGACCTACAAGGTGCCCGCTCCCGCCACGACGGGAAACGAGGTCTTCGAGCGCTATTTCCGCGTGCAGATGAACACGCTCGAGCTGCTCGTCATTTTCGTACCGTCCATCCTTCTCTTCGGCCAGTACATCGGCGCTTACATCGCCGCGGCGCTCGGCGCCGTCTACATCATCGGCCGGTTCATTTACTTCAGCAGCTATATAAAAGAGCCGAAGAGCCGCAGCCTGGGATACGGGCTGTCGGCGCTGCCCGTGGTGGTGCTGCTCGTAGGCGCCCTCATCGGCGCGATCCGCGCCGCGATCCTCACCCTGTAGCGGGCGCAGTCGGAAGTCTGGGGCGTGCGAAGGCGTCAGCCGGATGGCGCCCGGCGCCGGATGAGTGTGCTCGCCAGCGGGAGCAGCGACACGATAATGATGACGATCGTGACGAGCCCGAAGTTGTTCTTCACCAGCGGAATGTTGCCGAAGAGGTAGCCGCCCCAGACGAACAGCAGCGCCCACGAGAAGCCCCCCGCCACGTTGTAGGCCTGAAAACGGGCGTAGGGCATGCGCCCGACACCCGCAACGAAAGGCGCGAAAGTGCGGATGATCGGCATGAAGCGCGACAGCAGGATCGCCATTCCACCGTGCCGGGCAAAAAACTCCTCCGTGCGCCGCAGGTACTCAACCTTCAAAAACCGGTGCCGGCCGGTGAACGCAGCCGGCCCGATTGCGCGTCCGATGGCGTAGTTGACCGTATTCCCGAGCACTGCCGCCGCGCCGAGCAGCAGCGAAGCAAACAGCGGGTTGAGAGTCCCACTGGTATCCACGGCGGCCAGGGCGCCGACCGCGAACAGCAGCGAGTCTCCGGGCAGGAAGGGTGTTACGACCAGCCCCGTCTCGGCGAAAATGACGCAGAACAGAATCGCGTACACCCAGAAGTGATACTGGGTGACCAGCTCGAGGAGATGCCGGTCGATATGCAGCACTAAATCGATGAACCAGGCCAACACTTGGCAAAACCCTCCGACTCTCAATAGGCTCGTGGCGACGCAGTCATGCGCATGAGCATCCGCAGCGGGCAGCATATAGGGAAGAGCGGCGTGCTGCCGCCCAAGCGTCGCTGCTGCGGTCTCAGCAGGATAGTGAAGCAATTCCGTCACGACGGCGCTGCGCCTGACGTTTCGAGCCTCGAAGCTGCTTTGGAGAATTGCGGCGTGGCGCGATGGGCCAGAGCGCGCCGGGTGTCATGCGCATCGCGATAGCGATGCGCATGATAAGACCGGGAGCCTCAGCGCTTCAGGGCACCAGCGCGCGCACCGTTAGGGGTGCCGCATGAGCCTGCGCGAGCGCGCCGTGGGTTTTCAGGGTGTCCAAGGCGAGGCGCACTTCCTTGTCCCGCGCAGCAAGCGGCTGCGTGGGTTTGCCCGTGATCAGTTCCGCGGGCGCTTCTTCAGGACCTTCTTCAATGATGTCCGGAATGATGCCTTTGCCGTGGATCGAAGCGCCGGACGGTGTGAAGTAGCGCGAGGTCGTGAGTTTCACGGCGCCGCCATGAGACAACGGCATGACGGTTTGCACCGAGCCCTTGCCGTATGTCTTGTGCCCAATCAATTCGGCACGGCCGTGATCCTTCAGAGCTCCCGCGACAATCTCAGAAGCTGAAGCGGAGCCGCTATTCACGAGGACGACTAGAGGAGCACCGTCGATGACGTCCCCAGGCGTGGCATCCATGCGGAAACGTGCGTCCGCGGTTCGACCATCGGCCGTCACGATCACGCCCTCATTCAGGAACGCATCGGCTACCGCGACGCCCGCCTCGAGCACGCCGCCCGGATTGTTTCGCAGGTCGAGCACCAGACCCTGTAGACCCGCCGGATTGTCGCGTTTCAGGCGAGCAACGGCTCGCGCGACGTCATCGGCCGTGGTCTCGCTGAATGTCGTAATACGCAGATAGCCGTAACCCGGCTCGAGGCTCTGCTGCGCGACGCTGTGCACTTCCACCTTTGCGCGGCGGAGTGAGAAATCGAGGAGTCCGTCCGCGCCGACACGGCGGATCGTGAGATTCACGGAGCTGCCGGAGGCGCCGCGCATGTGCGAGATGGCGCCGGCCAGATCCGCCCCAATGTCATTTCCATCGATCCGTACGATTTCATCGCCCGGCAGCAACCCGGCCTGCTGCGCCGGTGAGCCGTCGATTGGACGCAGGATCTTTACCGCCGATTCCTCCGCGACGACCTCGATCCCCACCCCGGGATAGGAGCCCATGGTGCTCAGGCGGATCTCTTCGAACTCCTCGCTATCGAGGTAAGCCGAATGCGGGTCGAGCGCAGCCACCATGCCACGGATGGCCTTCTCCATCAGCCCACGGTCATCGACGTCGTCGACGTATTCGCGCTTGATGCGCTCGTAGACTTCCGCGAATTGGCGCGCCTCTTCCCACGGCAGGGTCGTGGTATTGGCCGCCTGCGCGGACTCACTCGGTCGTTCTGCTAGAACGCCGCCGGTCAGGGCGGCGGAAAACCCAAAGATCGCCCCCGCGACGAGAGCAACCAGCGTGCGCGATCGCATCGACATTTCCTCAAACCCCCCGGTTTGGCTGATTCAACGGATACTACAGGCGCGCGGCAGCGGTCAATGAGAATCTCCAGAACTGGAACGCCGCGCACGCCTGATCAGTGCACAAATTCGACGCTGACAATTCCGCTCTCGTTCAGAGAACGCGACGTGCCGGCGGCCGAGACGAGCAGCGGCAATTCCGCCAGCAGATCGGCCAGCGGCGCCGGTCTGCCAATCGCGAAACCCTGCCCGTAGTCGACGCCGAGCGTAGCGATACGCGCGCGGATCTCTTCCGTCTCGACGTATTCGCCGACAGTTGCGATCGACATGCTGCGCGCAAGCTGCGCAATGGCACGCACCATGGACTCGGCGCGCGGATCCTTCAGAACATCGCGCACGAAACTACCATCGATTTTCAGCATCGTCACCGGTAACTGACGCAGATAGGCGAGCGAGGATAGACCGGTACCGAAATCATCGAGGGCCACTCCACATCCGAGCCGCCGCAATCGCCGCATCAGCGACTCCGCGCGTTCGATGCTCGCGATCGTGGCGTTCTCCGTGAGCTCGAAGCAGAACAGCTCGGGATCGAGCCCGCTGCCGGCGATGCGGTCGAGGATGAAATCGGGAAAGCTCGCATCGTTCAGCGATTGTCCGGAGAAGTTGATCGCAAACGACACCGCCTTGCCGGCCAGCAGCTGCGCATGGGGCCGCAGCATTTCGATGGCCTTGTCGAGCACCCAGCGATCGATGGAGGGCATGAGCTGATAGCGTATGGCGGCCGACATGAAGCGATCCGGACCTATCGTGCCGCCCTCGTCGTCGATCATCCGGATCAGCAGCTCGTAGTGCGGCCGCGCGCTCTCCGCGCCCGCGAACGGCAGGATGAGCTGCGCATCCAGGCGGAACTGCCCGGCATCGATCGCTTCGCGCAGCTGGCCGGCGATATTGATGTCGTCGAAGCGACGCACGAGACTCGCATCGTTGGGATGGTAGACCTCGACACGGTTGCGCCCGCGATCCTTGGCCGCCTTGCAGGCTGTTTCCGCCGCCGCGAGCGAATGCATCAGCTCGCCCGCGGCGCTGTCGAGGAGCGCAACACCCACGCTGATCGAAATGTGCAGCCGGGAATCGCCATGCGTCGTGCCTAGCTTCTCGACCCCCTGGCAAAGCGATGCGGCGAAGCGCTCGGCGTCATTGAGTTGCGTCGGCAGCAGCAGTGCAAAGCGATCGCCCGAAATTCGCGCACCGAAAGCCCCGCGGGGCAGCCGGGCCCGCACGAGCTCGCCGAGTTGTCCGAGCACGGTATCGCCTACGTGCATGCCGAAGTTGTCGTTGATGACGTGGAGCTGGTCGACGTCGATGTACAGCGCGCTCCAGTGCCGGGCGCCGCTTTTGTCGGCGACCGCCCCGCGCACGCGTTGCTCGAAGGCGGGCCGCGTATACAGGCCGCTGAGGGCATCGTAGCTGCTCTCGATGATACCCACTGCCTTGCGCGCGAGAATGTCGCTGAGGCGCGCATCGCGATCGACGAAGTCCTCTCCGATCTCGTCGCGGAACAACGCGAGCACGCCCATCGTGCGGCCCGCGAGCGAGCGCAATGGACAGGACAGAATCCGATAGGGCATGACTCCCAGCGAACTGTTTGCCGCGAGCTTGTTGATGATGACAGGGTCGCGGCGCAGCTGCGCCATCGAGAGGAGCTGCCGGTGGGTGCGGGCGATGAGCTGCACGTCTGCCGGACGCTCGTTGTTGGAACGCACGAGCGTGATGCTCTTGTCCGGCACGAGCAGGGCCGCCGTGGAACAGCGCAGGTGCTCGACTGCCTGTTGGAGGATACCCTTGAGATCGTCCGCTCCGCTCTCGGCTGTAGGGTGATCGGCCGTGCCGTCCGCCAGGAGCAGCTCGAGATCCTTATCGCGGGCGCTCACGGTACGGTGTAGCTCGTAGATGGCGGCGCGCGCGACCAGATCGCGCCGCAGACATTCCAGCGCCGGCCGCAACAGTGAGTATGCAAAGGAGAAGCTGCGAGCGTCGGCGTCCTGTTCGCCGGTCGCTCGACACACTACGGCTACGACGGCGAGCAGCCGTAACGCGTCATCGCGCAGCCAGCAGAGGTAGACCGGGAGATTGCCCGCGAGCACGCGCAGCTGGCCCGCGCTGTCGGGAGCCGTGCGCGCCGTGCTGAGGGCGTCGTCCACAACATTGAGGAGGTCGGGCCCGATGCTCGTTTCGCTCGACCAGCGCAGCTCACCTTTCGCGTCGAAGAGCGCAACGCTCGATGCCCTGGGCAGCAGGGAACGGACGAGCTGTACATAGGGCTCAAAGCAGTCCCAGGAGTCCGCGGCCGGCGTATTCTCGTTCCGTGGTGGAATCATTCCCTCGCCAACCGTGCTGTTTGGGAGGCAGTCCCCAGGATGGGGCTTTACTCGGTCCCGATCCTTGAGCGAGTTGGCGAATCGCTCAAAATGTAGGCCTGCGCGGGTGAAAATTGAACCCGATCACAGCCGCACCGGCTTGGCCCGCTACTGGAATACGGGTGCGATGCCTGCATCGCACGTGCAACGACGGTGCGCCAGGCGCCACAATTTCCGATGGCTGATTCTCAGGGCTCACCCGCCTTGAACCAGGGCCGCGGGTCGACCGGCTTGCCGCCCTTGCGGATCTCGAAATACAGCTCCGGACGGGTGCTGCCGCCGCTGTCCCCGGCGGAGGCGATTGCATCGCCCGCAGTCACTCTTTCGCCCACCGCCTTGTACAGCCTTTCGTTATGGCCATAGAGGCTCATGTATCCGTCCCCGTGATCGACGATTGTCAGCAACCCGAGGCCCGGCAGCCAGTCCGCATAAATGATCCGGCCGTGATAGACCGCCCTTACGGGGGCCCCGCGCTCGGTGGCGACCAGGAGGCCGTCCCATTTCACACCACCGGCCCGCGACTCGCCGAAACGCGCCACGACATGGCCGCCGACCGGCCAGGCGAGCTTGCCGCGCAGCCGCGCGAACGCGTCATTGCTGTCGACCGGATACTTCTCCATCGCTCGCCGGAGCTCGCGCAACAGCTTCTCCAGGCCGGCCTGCTGGCTGCGCAGCTTCTCCAGGTTCTGCGCCCGGGTGTGCGATTCGGCCTCGAGACTTGCGAGAACGCGCGTACGGTGCGAGCGGGCCTGCTCCACGTCCGCGAGCTGCGCACGCTGCTGCTTTTCCAGCTCCGCGAGCTTGGCATCCTCGGCGGCCAGCTCCTCGTCGAGCCGCTCGAGCTGGGCCACATTGGTCTCGATGAGCCGGATCTGCTCGGCTCGCGACCTGCCGAAGTAGCTGTAGTAGGCGAACATACGGCCGGCGCGTGTCGGGTCCTTCTGATTGAGCAGCAGCTTCAGAGGCTCTTCGCGACCGATCAGGTACGCGGCGCGCAAATGTCCCGCGAGAGCGCTACGTCCCTTGGCCACATCCGCTTGAGCATCGCGCTTCTG
>JAQGOC010000157.1 GCA_028293805.1 Gammaproteobacteria bacterium | reverse complement strand
GCAGTTTCCCCACGAGCTGTCGGGCGGCATGCGGCAGCGGGTGATGATTGCGATCGCCCTGGCTTGCGAACCCGAATTGTTGATCGCGGACGAACCGACGACCGCTCTGGACGTCACCATCCAGGCGCAGATCCTGTCTTTGCTCGCGGAGCTCAAACGCGAGCGTGGAATGGCAATGGTGCTCATTACACACGACCTCGGCGCGGTGGCCGGCGTCGCCGACCGTGTTGCGGTAATGCAGAGCGGGCGTATCGTCGAATTGGATGCGGTCGGTGTCGTTCTCAAAGCGCCCTGTCATCCGTACACGCAGGCGTTGTTGCGGGCGATCCCGAAGATCGACGGTCCTTTTGCGATCAGTGATGCCGGGGACGTCGCATTGACGATTTCGCAACTCAGCGTGCAATTTCGCGTGCAACGAGGTTGGTTCGCGCCTCGGGCAGTAATACGTGCAGTTGACGACATTAGTATCGGCCTTCGTACCGGCGAGGCGCTGGGCGTGGTCGGTGAGTCGGGGTGTGGCAAGTCGACTTTGGCGCGTGCGGCTCTGATGCTCATGCGCCCAACGGCGGGCCATGTCGTGTGGATGGGGCAATCGCTGGAGAGCCTCTCGGCTCGTGAGCTGAGGCCGCTGCGCCGTGACCTGCAGATCGTTTTCCAGGATCCGCTTGCGAGTCTCGACCCGCGTATGACCATCGGCGAAATCGTGGATGAGCCGCTGCGCGTGCATCGTTCCGAGCTCGACGCCAGCGCGCGCGCGCACGCGGTGGCCCAAATGCTGCGTCGGGTAGGGATCGCGCCTGATCTCATCAACCGCTATCCGCACGAGTTCAGCGGAGGTCAGTGCCAACGCATCGGCATCGCCCGCGCCATGATCCTCAATCCCAGACTGCTGGTGTGCGATGAGCCGGTCAGTGCGCTCGATGTCTCGATCCAGGAACAGATCGTGAGCCTCCTGGCGGACCTCAAACGCGAGTACGGCCTGTGCATTCTGTTCGTGAGCCACAATCTCGCGGTCGTGCGGCGTCTCTGCGAGCGCGTCCTCGTGCTCTACCTCGGGCGAATGATGGAGCTGGCATCCTCCGAAGGACTCTACACGCGACCGCTCCATCCCTATGCGCGCGAGTTGCTGGAAGCCGTGCCGATCGCCGATCCTGACATCCAGCCCGGCCGGCTCGCACGGGTCCTCGGCGGCGAACCACCGTCTCCACTCGATCCGCCCAGCGGCTGCGTTTACCGGACTCGCTGCCCGCATGCGATCGACGTGTGCCGTGAGCGTCTCCCCGCGTGGGAAGAGGCGGAACCCTCCCACTGGGTCGCCTGCCATCGTTGGCGGGAGTTGTCCGACGCGAGCGTGGCACAGGCACAGGCACCGTCACAGTTCCCGCCTCGAGACGGTGCCGATTCCATCGGGGCTGGTATCCTTGACCGCCAAGCGCCGCCCTTAGCCTCCGGTGCGTGAACGGTACCCATGAAAACCGAACCCAGCATCCGCCCCAGCGACAGTCTCCGCCACGTCCGCTACGAGATCCGTGGCCAGCTCGCCCATCGCGCCCATGAGCTCGAGCGCCTGGGCTACGAGATCGTCTCTTTGAATATCGGCAATCCGAAGGCGTTCGGCTTTCGGACTCCGGAGACGATGCGGCTGGCGATGATCGAGAACCTCGCCGAGGCGGAAGGCTATTGCCACCAGAAGGGCATCTTCCCGGCGCGTGAAGCGGTGGTGATGCAGCAGCAGGAGCGGGGCATTACCGGCATCACCGCCGAAGAGGTCTTCATCGGCAATGGTGTCAGCGAGCTCATCGATCTGGTACTGCGCGCACTGCTCAACGATGGCGATGAGGTGCTCGTGCCGAGTCCGGATTATCCGCTGTGGACGGCGGCTGTGACGCTAAACGGGGGAAAGGCCGTACATTACCCATGCCGGCCCGAGAACGGTTTCGTGCCGGATCCGGAAGAAGTGGCGCGCCTCATTACGCCGCGGACGCGCGCGATCGTCATCATCAATCCCAACAACCCTACCGGTGCGGTCTATCCGCGGCCGGTCCTCGAGGCGCTTGCGCGGCTCGCCGAGCGTTCGGGCCTTGTTGTCTTCAGCGATGAAATCTACGATCAGATGACGTATGACGGCGCCGAGTTCGTGCCTATGGCCACGCTCGTGCGCGACACGCTGTGTGCGACGTTGTCCGGGCTTTCGAAAGTTTATAGAGCCTGTGGCTACCGTGTCGGCTGGGCGGTGTTCTCCGGCCGCACGCATGCGGCCGCAGATTATCTGAAAGCGCTGGAGCTGTTGAGCTCTCTACGCTTGTGCAGCAACGTGCTGGCGCAGTGGGCCGTGCAAACGGCGCTGGGGGGCTACCAAAGCCTGAAGCAGCTCATCACCCCCGGCGGCCGGTTGTATGAGTCCCGCCGCGCCGTGTTGGATGCCGTGCAGAACAGCCGCTTCCTGAAGCTAGAGCCGCCGAAGGGTGCCATGTACGGCTTCATCGGGGTCGATACCAGCGAGATGCCGGATTTCGACGATCAACAGTTCGCGCTCGATCTCCTGGAGCAGAAGCATGTGCTCGTCGCACCGGGGGTGAGCTTCAACGTGGCCTACCGGAACCACTTCCGCGTGACGACGCTGCCGGATTCGGCCATGCTTCGCGACGTCTTCGGCCGTATTGACGAGTTGCTCTGCGCCTATGCGAGCGCACCGCGCGAGGCGGGCAAGAACAACGTCGTGGATGCGCTGGCGCGCTTCAAGTAAAACCTCCTAAACCGCAGTTAATGCTTTGTTTTGATTAGGCTTTCGCCCGAGCTTAACGAAGTCATCGAGCACGGCGGCACCGTCGTCGTGCCGTCGCGCCAGCGGGCGCATGCGGTGCGACTCGCTCACGCCGCCGCCAAGCTCAGCGGCGGTAGCCGGGTCTGGGCCACGCCGGACATCCTGCCGGTCGAAGCGTGGCTTACCCGTGAAGTAGAACGATACGCGGCGTCCGCGGGCGCGGACCTACCCCGCCTTCTCTCTCCCGCAGAGGAGTGGTTGCTGTGGCGGCAATGCGCGGCAGAAGCCACCGGTGAGCTGGAACTCGTTAATCGCGGCGCATTGGCCGAGTCGCTGCGACGAGCGAGCGCCATTGCTGCCGACTTCGGGATCGACTTTACGAAACTGCAGCGCGTGCCGGCCGCCGGTACGCCGGCCGCCGAGACCGCATTGTTGAGTGAGGTACAGCGCGCCGTTGAGGAGCGCTGCCGATCACTAGGCGCTACGACTGTCGCATCGCTCGTTGCGCGGGTCCGGTCTGCCGCAGGCGCCCCTCCGATCGTCTTCCGCGGTTTCCCGAAGCTGTCACCTCGCCTGAAACCGTTTGCCACGTCGCTGCAGCACGAGCCGACCGCCCGCACGCTGCCGAGAGCCCTGATCGCGGCTGATGAGCTGGACGAACTCGAGCGCATCGCGCAGTGGTGCAAGACTCAGATTGAGCGCAAGCCCGAGTCGCGCATCCTGGTCGCACTTCCCGGTGCCCCGGGCGCCCGCGAGAGGCTGGCAACACTAATCAGGCAAGCGATCAACCCGCGCGACTGGATCGGAGATGTGGCTGCGAAGCATGCGGCGCGTGGTGACGGAGACGCATCAACAAACAGTCTGGTGGTAATTGAGGGCGGCGGGCCGCTCGCGCGTGTCCCCGCCGTCGCGCACGCCCTCGCAACTCTTGCCTGGCTCGGCGGAAAGACCGGCGACTTCGAAGCGATCAGCGGCTGGTTGCGAGCGCCTTACTGGCGGACGCCGGCTTCGGCTTTGCGCGCGCGCTTGGATCTTTGGCTTCGCGAACGCGAGCGGATGCATTTTGATCTCCATGAGTTGGCCGTCACATTAAGCGCAGCGCCGTCGGCTCTTTCAGCGGCGGCCCGTCAGATCGGCGCGCATGTCAAAGAAGCAGCGTTGGCTCTAGGGGAAGGTACGGGCTCGCCGCGTGACTGGTCGGAGCGTTTCCGAGCGGCTCTAGAGGCTTTTGGATGGCCCGGCGAGCGCACGCGGAGCAGCGCCGAGCAGCAGACGGTAGTCCGCTTTCACGAGCTGCTGGATGAGTTCGGTCAACTCGCCTCGGCCGCCCATTCGATCTCGCGCGACAGCGCCATCCAGTGGTTCACGGAGTTAGCCACGCGAACCGCATTTCGCCCCGCCGACGACGATGCGGTCGTCACGATCTCATCGCTGTTCGCCGATCCGGTCGTGCTGTACGACGGGATCTGGGTAGCCGGACTGCACGCCGAAGCCTTCCCACAGCCGGTGCAACCCGACCCGTTTCTGCCTTTGTCCGCGCAGCTCGCGGCCGGCGTGCCCGCTGCGAGCGCCGCCGGACGATTGGCAGAAGCGCGCGCACTTGTCACGTCCTGGCGTGCAGCGGCCGATGAGCTGATTTTAAGCACGCCTGCGCGGTCGGAGGACTTGGAGTTACTGCCCAGCCCCTTGTTGGCGGAGTGGCTAGCTACAGACTGTGGCCCGTCGGCGACGTCCGCAGAGTCTCGCGCCTCTACGACACAGGGCTCGGCGCACCCGCACGCCTCGATGGAGGCGCACTCGACTCTGGAAGGGCATGGCTCCCTGTGGTTGCCGGCTCGCATGCATCGCGATCGCATACTCGAGACCTTCGAGGATGCTGTCGGGCTGGTGTGGCCTATTGAGCAGCCGCTCCCTTCAGGCACCCGCAGTCTCGAGCTGCAGAACCAGTGCCCCTTCCGGGCGTATGCGGAGCTGCGTCTCGGGAGTACGGCGCTTGGCGCGCCTCAGCCCGGCATAGCCGCCGATCTTCGTGGGCAACTGCTGCACGCCGCTCTGCAGAGACTATGGATGCGATTGGGCGACTCACAGGCTCTGGCGGCACTGTCCGACGCGTCGCTGGACGTCCTGATCAGGCAGAGTGTGGAGGAAGCAGCTGATGCGACGCTGAGTGGTGCGCCACGTGGAGGCGCGAAGCAGGGGCCGGCGATCGACACGCAAGGCGATCTCTTTGAGGAGTCCCAGCTCTCGCCAGCGCTCGTGCGCGAATGCCGGCGCGCAACGCGCCTTATTCGAACATTGTGCAATGTCGAACGCGAGCGTGCCCCGTTCCGAGTCGAGAGCACCGAGCTCGAGTCGACACTGACTCTGATGGGCGCGAACCTGCGGGTCCGTATCGACCGTGTTGACGTGCTGGAGAGCGGAGGGCGCGCCATACTCGACTACAAGAGCGGCAGACGAACGACCGCCGACTGGTATGGCGAGCGTCCCTCTCATCCGCAGTTGCTTGCCTACCTTGCGGCCGTCGGCGTAGACGTGGTTGCGATGGCCACGGTCAATGTCACGGCTAGGGAAGTACGATTCGATGGCATCGCGAACTCGCCGGAGCTGCTTCCGAAAGTGAAAGGTGTCGAGGCGGCCATGGGCACCGACCCGATCGATGCCTGGCCATTACGCCGGCGCGAGTGGCTCGTCTGCGTTGAGGGCCTCGCCGCCGCATTCCTCGCTGGACGTGCAGCCGTGGACCCAAAGCCGGGAGCCTGCGACTACTGCCACGTTGCGAGCGTTTGCCGGATTTCGGACCGGAGCAGGAGCGCCGGCGTCGATGCAGGCGTGGCCTCGTCGGAGGCGACCGATGAGTAACTGGTCGCCACAGGCGCCCGGGGCTGGAATCAACGTCCCCATAAGTGATGACAGTGGTGCCGCTGCTGCCGATGAGCGCGCGCGCGAATACGCCACCGACCCGCGGCGCTCGATTCTCCTGCAGGCGCCTGCCGGGTCGGGCAAGACAACCGTGCTTACGCAGCGGCTGCTGCGTCTATTAGCCGAAGTCGATGAACCCGAGGAAATACTCGCTATCACATTCACTCGGAAAGCGGCTGCCGAAATGCGCGCGCGCGTTCTGAAGGCACTGCGAGGTGAAACCGAAACTGTGAGTGCGCAAGGGCAGCGGGTGCGCTCGCTTGCTGCCGCCGCGCTGCAACGGGCTGCTGCGCGCGGGTGGAATCTCGCGCAGGATCCGGGCCGGCTTCGGATCCAGACTATCGACTCGTTCAATTTCCGGCTGGCAAGCCAAATGCCGGTCACCGCGAAGGCAGGCGGTGCACTCGCTATCACGGATCGACCCAGGGAGCTCTATCACCGCGCGGCGCGGGGTACGCTCGATCTCGCGGAGGCAGATCCAGAGCTCGGCGCGGACGTGGAGTTCCTGTTTGAGCGGCTCGATAACCATTGGAGCAATGTCGAGCGATTACTGGCCGGCATGCTGCAGCAACGCGGGCACTGGCTCCGCTATGTGCTCGGGCACGAGCCACGGGCATTGTGCGCCCGGATAAGTGAAAGTCTGGCGAATATAGTACGTGAGCATCTGACAGCAGCGTGCAGCCGTCTATCGGTGGCCCTGCGCACCGAAGCCGGCGCTCTGCCGGGCGCAGGGGTGCTGGAAAGCGCGCCCGAGTGTCTGGCCGCCTGGAAACGTTTGGCATTATTGACGTTGACCAAACAGGGAGAGTGGCGCAATCCGAAAGGAATCAACAAGACTCTCGGTCCTGCCTATGAAGCCGCGGCCGCGAAGGACGCGCTGCGCTCATGCCTCGAGCAGGTGAGCGGGGTAGCCGGCGCGCGGGAGATTCTGGTCGAGCTCAACTCGCTTCCCGCCGCCACTTTGTATGAGAGCGATGCGGCTGCCATCATGGCCCTGTCAAGGGTAATGCGTGCCGCCGCGATTCAACTTCAGGCGGAATTTGCGATCGCCGGTCGCGTGGATCACACATATATCGCTGGGGCAGCGCGCGCGGCATTGGCCGACGCCGGCCTGCCCACGGATCTCGCGTTACGGACCGGACTGTCTCTGCGACACATTCTCGTCGACGAGTTTCAGGATACTTCGCTGGCGCAGTTCGACCTGGTCGAAGCCCTGACTGCAGGTTGGGACGAGGGCGACGGCCGCACGCTGTTCGTCGTGGGCGATCCCATGCAGTCCATCTACCAGTTCCGGGAAGCAGAGGTCGGCTTGTTCCTGCGGGCACGCGACTCCGGCATCGGCAGCGTGCGCCTGGAGGCACTCCAGCTCGTGCGCAATTTCCGTTCGACGCCGGATCTCATCGAATGGACCAACGACGCCTTCAAGAGCTTATTCCCCGCAAATGATGATCTGCGTGCGAGCGCTGTCGCTTTCACGCGCAGCCTTGCCGGACGCAGCGATGCGCCGCGCGCGCTTGGTGTATCTCATGAGCTCGCGGACTCCGCACTGTGCGGATCGGCCTCGACGTATGCCTTTGTCGACACGGTCCAAATGCGCCTGTTCGCGGACGACCGCGCCTCCGAAACGGCAGCGATCACTGCGCGGATTGCCGAGCTCAGTTGCCAGGAGCCGGCGGCGACCGTCGCGGTCCTCGTAGCATCGCGCAGTCATGCCGCGCCGATCATGACTGCATTGGAAGCACAAGGTGTCGATGCAATCGGCGTCGATCTCATTCCACTCCGTGATCTATCGATTGTCCGGGACGTCGTCGCGCTGCTGCAGGCGCTGCATCACCTGGGTGACCGTACGGCATGGCTCGCAGTATTGCGCGCACCGTGGTGCGGCCTATCACTTGGATCGCTGACGGCGCTTTCCCACAGGAGAGATTCGAAGCTCCTCTGGGAGGCGATGGCGGACACCGCGAGGCTCGCGCAGTGCTCAGCAAGCGAGGTCGAGCGTCTCATCCGCGTGCGCGGTGTGTTGGAAGCAGCGCTCGCAACTAGGGATAGCCTCCCGCTGGCCGACTGGCTGGAAACGACATGGCTGCGGCTCGGTGCCGCGGATGCCTACCCAAGAGACGATCTCCGCCACGCGCGCGCATTCCTGACCGCCCTGAGCGATCGCTCTGCCTCCGGAGAGTGGAGTGGTCCCCAGGAGCTCGACTCGCTGCTCGACGACCTGTATGCGCAGCCGCAATCCTCCACTGCAAACCCCGTGCAGCTCATGACGATCCATCGTGCAAAGGGCCTGGAGTTCGATCACGTGTTCGTGCCCAGCCTGGATCGCGAACTCAACAGAGGCCGGGAGCCGCTGTTGCGCTGGCTCGACCTGCCACGTCGATACGGTGAAAGCGATCTCATCATGGCTCCGGTACCTGCCATCGGCGACGATGCAGGAGGCGACGTCGGGATCTACCTGAAGCGGCTCATCGCGAAGCGAAGCGCCAACGAGCAGACACGCCTTCTTTATGTGGCGGTCACACGAAGCAAAAAAACGCTGTACTTGTCGGCAGCGCCCAAAACGAAGCCGGACGGCGCGATTTCCCCCCGCACCGGAACGCTGCTGGCGTGCCTGTGGCCGGCGCTAGGGTCCGCCTTCAGTGGTGCCGGCACGAGCAGATACGCCCCAGAGCAAGTCGTAGTGCCCACCGTCAATCCGCTGCGCCGTCTTCCGGCCAATTGGACTCCCGCGACGCTCGAGACTCCGGCCGAATTGCCACGCTTGCCCATAGGGCACCAGTCTCTCGAGCCGCCGGAATTCAGCTGGGTAGGGGAGACGGGGCGCCATATCGGGACCGTGGTACACGCGGCACTGGAGGCCTTCGCAAAAGTCCCGGAGCTCCCCACGCGCTCCCGAATAGAAAGTGATCACGACGCCTATCTCCATCAACTGCGCCGTCACGGCGTGCCGGACCGCGATCTCCCGCGTGCGGCGGCGCTCGTTGTGGAAGCTTTGGCACGAACCATCGATGATCAGCGTGGGCGTTGGATTTTTGCCCGCGAGCACCGTGAAGCGAGCAGCGAGCTCGCCCTAACGGGCCTCGCGTCTGGAAGACTGACGGGTGTGGTGATCGATCGTTCGTTCGTCGACCGCGACGGTACGCGCTGGGTAATCGACTTCAAGACCAGTCGCCACGAGGGCGGTGGCCTGCAGGCATTCCTCGATGAGGAAATGAACCGCTATCGCGCCCAGCTCGAAACCTATGTCGCCCTGGCCCGCGGGCTCGGCCCCAACCCCGTGCGGGCAGGACTGTACTTCCCGCTGCTCGGCGCGTTCTGCGAGCTTTCCTAAAACGTCGCCGCCAGGGCGAACGGCCTGCGCCCCTGCGCATCCGGAGAGCCGAGGTACTGAATCTCGCTCGTAAGGTCCGCAGTCGCATCGGCGCGCGGCTTGACGAGCCCCTGCAGATCGAAGCCGGGCTCGCGCGTCAGACGCAGAGTCCCTTCGACCTGGAGCGGCCCGCCCTGATCCTTCAATTGCCCCGTAGGCTCGCCGCTTCCGCCGGGAAACGTGAGGGAGTAGTTACCCAGAGGGGTGATGTTGCCGCTTCGGTCCTCGAGATTGTGAGCCTCGATGAGGCCCTGCAGTTGTGTGACGATGCCGTTCTCGAAGCGCGCGAGCGCGATATCTGCATGCGCGTTGCCGTTTAGCCTGGGTGGCAGCTGCGGCATCAGGGCACGATCGAGTGGCAGGTCGGCCCGAACATTGCGCGCTGTGATGCTCTTGTCCAGGCCGACTTCAACATCGCCCTGCGCGGAACCGGTAGTCCGCGTAAGAACTACGTGCGCGGCGAGTTTCCCCGCCAGGAGGCGCGTGGCGTGCACGTCCCAGACGACGTCACCCACAACGGCGCCGCCAACAGTCAGGCCCGTGCACGCGCCATTCCAAATTGATCCATCAACCGACGCGCAGGCGACATTCGCGGGGGGCGAGGGCACGACCCAACTCGCCGGCAGACGCGCGATAACAATGACCGCGAAGGCCACCACCGCGAGTACAGTGATCCACAAACCTCGGCGCACGCGTGGCGTCAACCCGTGTGCAACACGATGGCGGCATTCACGAGGCCGGGGGCGCCGGCATTCTCGATGGAGGCGGTGTCGACCCGGATACCGTTCTGCTGGGTCAGCCGGGCTAGCCACGCCACGAGGGTGTCGAAAGGCGCTTTTTGCATACGCACGCTCAAGCCTCCCGGTCCGCTGGGCTCGCTGCCGGCGAGCGCTGAGCCCAGTCCGGACTCACGAGCGGAACGGTCGACGATTACGAGCAGCGATTCGTTCGACGCCGTACGGGAGGGGCCGATGGCGGCGAGCTCGGGCGCGACCCCTCGCATCCAGTTGAGGTCCGCCTGTTTTTTGCCGAGCCGCTGGTGAGCGTGCGACACACTGCTGTCTAGCGGGACGATGACTCCAAAGATGAGCAACAGCACAGCGAGCACTCCGCCGATCTTGAGCATGCGCAAATCGCGCGGTGACAGCGAGTCGAGCGACAGGTCGGCAGTGAACGGAAGCTTCATGACATTCGCCTCGTCGTGATCTCAAGAGCCGTTGGAATGGATCTGAATGCGGCCTTCATAACCGGAGGCCACGTTGTTACCGGAGGTGAGATCCGCCTGCCAGCCGCTGTTGCGCAACGCCTGGCTCATGCGATCCAGGCTCGCCGCGTCGGGCGCCGCAACTTTCAAATCGACCGCGCCGTTGCGAAAGCTCAGTGCCTGTACGACGGTGCCTGGTGCCGCGTTGTGCGCCTGTACGAGCGCTTCCAGCGCGGAGAGCAGGCCGGAGGAGCCCCCGCTGGCACGCGCGGCAGCCAGCCGCTGTTCCATGTGCTTGCGCGGGTCCGGCGTGCTCGGTTCGCCCGGCATGGCTGTCTGATAGGCCTCACGCATGGACACATCGAGTTTGTGCTCGCTGCGCTTCAACAGGGTGAGCTCCGCCGCCTTGCCGGCCAGGTGCAGCCCCACCAGGCAGACGAGTAGGATCGCGGCAACGCGCCACGCGCGAAAACCTACCGCGCGCGAGGTGCTCGGCTGGTAGGCACCCTGCAGCAGATTGGTCGGTGTTGCGGAGGGCATCTGTTGTGCAAACAGTGACAACGGCCCGTTCGAGAGCAGCTGTATCTTGATGCCGTCGAAGCGCTCCCGCAGCGCCTCCACCTGCGGCGAGTATTGCTGCCATTCAGCGGGACCGGTGTAGAGAATGAGACCGCGCGCCGCGCCACCCAATTCCGGGGCCGACGCCTGCGCGATTTCCAACGCCTCGGGAAGCGCCTCGGCCGGCAAGGTGACCGGGGAGCCGGAAGGAGGGCGAACGACGATCACGTCCTCATCGAGCAGTGCCACCGCCTGTCCCGGGTTATGCGGCAAAAGGTCGCTGTCGGCATACAGGGCTTCGGGCTCGAGCCCGTTGGATCTGAGCGCAGTGAGCCACTGGTCCATCAACGTACGGGTGACCACGGCCACCGGTGTTCGCGTGGAATTGCCTACCCGCTTGCCGATGGCGAAGTGCAGATCGTCGATGTCTTCGGCCAGGTGCTCTTCCATGGCGAAAGGCACCAGTTGCTGAAGCTTGGCGCCGGCTTTCGTGGGCAGATCCGGTTCTGCGACGAGGACGTCGGTGCCGGGTACCAGCACGCAAATGCGGCGCCCCGCGCTGCGGGCCGCGGCGAGCGACAAGGGACCGCTTTGCGGCGGCCCGACGGCGGCGCCGCGCGCATCGACGATGAGCCAGGAGGCCAGCGCGTCCGGTGTGCGTGGGAGCCTGAGCAGAAGCCAGTCAGCCATGTACGAATTCCTAAATCGAACCGGTCAGTCCGGAGTGTAGCTGCGCAGAATCGCGCGTGCGTTGCCCGTGCCGCTGTCTTGCAGAAGAAGACTGTACAAGTTGAATTCGGCACTGCCAATAGTGACGAAGCTCGTGAGGCGGAAGTAGATCGAGTCCTGCCCGAGCAGCGAGCTAGCCTGGGCGAAGGCGGTTCCATCGAATGAGGCCTTGTAGTCGGCCAGCTTGGGAAAGCAGCCGCCGGCGCTAGCCCGGTTCTTCGCCAGGGTTTCCGCATCGAGACTGAACTCGAGCTTGCCTCCGAGAAAGGCATCGAGGACCGGGCCCGATGCCGTGCACACGTTGATGTGCGTGTCATTGATCGGCAGAGCGACGACATAAGGAGCCAGCTTCGCGTAGCGGTCATGGCCGAACCCGGGCAGGGCCAGCAGATCGCTGGCGCTGGTGATGTACGCGTTGGCCGTACGGTAGGGAGGCGACTGGCCCATGTATACGCTGTCTTCCGCGCCGTCGGGGTTCGTAGGCGTGATGTCGTAGTCGATCCAGTCCACGATGTAGCCGGCCCATTTCGGCTCGATCTGTAGGATCTGGAGCAATCGCTGAAAAGCCGCGACGGCCGGCTGATTCGGCGTGCCGTCCTTATTGACGAGCAAATTGAGATTGAAGCGCCCCTCCAGATCCTCGAGCGAGGCTTCGAGCATGACACCGGGAACGACTTCCACCGGGCCGACGGGGCTATCCCAGCCCTGACCGAAATAGGTGGTGTGCGACTTGTCCGTACGCCGCACTTCGCGCAGGCCGTAAGCGGCGAGCGCCTCCGCGCCCTGCGCGACGAGCAGGCTTTCATCCAGCGACAGATTCGCCGCGCCCCTTCGCGCGGTCATCGCGTTCTCGTACCCGATCGCAGCGGCGATAATCGTGCCGAACGCGACGAGCAATATGGCAACGAGAAGGGCCATCCCCCGCTGCCGTGATGGCAACCGGCCATTGCGCCGCTGGCTCGATGGGATACGCAGAATACTCAAGCGGCGACCTCGATGATGCGCACGAGCTTGCCCCAATCCTCGGTCTCCAGGGTGATCTCTACGGCGAGCGGCCGCAGGCGCAATTGGGTCTCGTCACCGACTCCGGTGCCCGGCCACTGCAGCTGCCACTGACGTGACACATCCATGTAGCGGATCGTCACGGTTTTTACGTGTGTGAGCAGGTCACGCTTGATGGTCTTGCTGGCGAGTGTCGGGTCGAGCACCGTCCAGTATTCCCGCCGCAGCGTGTTGTTCTCGACAAAGTAGGCGACCCGTTGCAATCCGGGTCG
>JAQGOC010000148.1 GCA_028293805.1 Gammaproteobacteria bacterium | reverse complement strand
CACGTCGGCATTTTTTATGTCGACCCAGTGATTCGTCCTCGCTCCACGGCCAAACGTCGGGGCAAGACCTGCCACCGTCGGGCCGTGTCACACACGGGCCTGATTGTCGAACGCCAGTGTTCCCAAGCTGCGCATGACCTTGTGGGTCAGATAGCCCACCTCGTTGCTGGAGGCCGAAGCCGCCAGCATGGCCACAGTGAGCCAGCGGTTCACCGGCACCCCGTCCGCAGTCTTCGCCACGAAATTGGCGTCGCGATCCTCCTTCATGAGCTTGGCAATACGCCCCAGCGCCTCGTCCCATTCGATGGGCTGCCATTTGTCCGAGCCCGGTGCGCGGTATTCGGGGCGCAGCAGGCGGCTCGGGCTGTGGATGAAGTCGAGGAGGCCAGCGCCCTTCGGACAGAGCGTGCCGCGATTGACCGGATGGTCCGGATCGCCTTCGATGTGAATGATGCTGGACTTGGCGTTCTTGGCGGCATCGCCCAGCCCATACATGATGACGCCGCAGGCAACGGCGCAGTACGGACAGGTATTGCGGACCTCAGTAGTCCGCGCGAGCTTGAACTCCCGGACCTCGGCGAGCGCCGCGCCAGGGGAGAAGCCCAGCAGCGCCAGACTGGACCCCGCTAGCGAAGCACCCGTAACCGTTAGGAACTGGCGCCTGGTCATGTCAGTCATGGAATCACCTCTTCATGCCTGCAGCGGCTGAGTCTATGCCCCTCCCGGCGGCACCCACAAGCGCGAGCCGCGCTGGTTACCGCCAACGAGGGGTGCATGAGTAATTCTTGTGAGCGGGACGCCCAACGCGTAGGACCAGCCACGGCGGGTCATCTGCCGCGACTGCCAATTCAATGTAGCGCATCGCAAGGCTGAGGTGCCGCTTCGGTGAATTGCTCGTATTCAAAAACATCCGTGCGCAGTAAGTCCCTTGCGCGTCAAACGGGGCGAAAGTGACATCCTCCGGCCGGGGACGGCATAGCTCACCAGCGGCGTCGAGAATTCGCTCGCACGCAGTGACTCGGACTTGTGCCTCGAAGCTAGGCCAGGGCGGCGGCACCGGCCAGGTAGACAACTTTGTCAGGCGCCGCGGCAGCGACGTCCATGCTCAGCGCGAGGGCTAGTTTCAGCCCGAGGGAAAGCAGGGTGCTCAGCATGGCGAATGTTCCTTGCTCTTCGAGTTTGCCGTGGATCTCAGCCTTGATCCCTTTCCCGATGTTGGACGGCAGGTGCATACTGCGGGGAGCGCGTGCCGGCGGACGGTATTGTGCCGGCATGGTTCTTCACGAAAATCCTGATGGGAGAGCCTCATGTTCAACCTACGCTCGCTGGCTGCGATAATCCTGTTGCTCTGTGTTAGTGGCGCGCATGCACAAACAAACACTTTCGCGACGGGCAACATGCACTTCGACGCGAAGGACATGGACACCAATGGCGACAAAATGATCACGCGCGCAGAGATGATGAAGTACGGCGAGCAGATGTGGGACAAGATGGCGAACGGCAAGGACACCATTCCCATCGCCGTCGCCTCCAAGGACTTCGCGACCGGCGGACTGGCCTTCAACGCACGGGCGATGGACACGGATCACGATGGGACCATTTCCAAGGAGGAATTCCTGGCCTACGCCGGCAGGAAATTCGACAAGATGAAGAAAACCGACGGCATGATCCCGGTCGCTGACGCGGCCAAGGCCTTCTCGCGCGGCAATCCACATCCGTCCCAGGCTAACGAGAGCACGTCGCCCCCGAAATAACGTCCGCGCTTCCGGGATCAGCCTCGCCCCGTGGCGAGTCGAAGGCTGCTGCCGGCGCAGGGCAGTAGTGCTCAATTGTCAGGGACACCGGTCGCTCCTCGCGCCGCGGCGTCGGCAAGGCCGCGGACATTACGCCAGTTTGCACCGGCAAACTGAGCCCCGTTCAGCTTGGCTGACGTGAAGTCGGTGTCGATGAAGGTCGCGTCTCGCAAGTCGGCGTTCGACAGGTCCGCACCCGATAAATCCGCACCGGAAAAGTCGGCGCGCACGGCTTTGGCGCCGGTCAGCCTGGCATGCGACAGATCCGCGAAACTGAAATCCGCGCGCGATACGTCGGCTCCGGTAAGGTCGGCGCCGTTGAATTTGGCGGCGGTGAATCTCGCGTTCATCAGGCCCATGGATTGGTTCGTCATATCGGCGCCCGCGCGCAGGTTTCTGAGGACCGCCCCTTCGAGGCGTGCGTGATTCATGTCGCCTATGAAACGTGCACCGCTCAAGTCGGCGCCGCGCAGGTCCGCGCCGGCGAGCTGCATGGAAAACATTACCGCGCCGCGCAAGTCCGCCTGTCTGAAGTCGGCTCCCTCGCCGAAGCTGACGGTCAGATTGCTGCCGGCGAGCGTGGCCCCGTGAAGGATGGCTCGATTGAAGACGGTGGCACTGAGATTGGCGCCCTTGAAGTCGACACCGGACAGCTCCAGGCCGCCCAGGTTCTTTGCTGCGAGGTCCGCCGGCGCGCGCGTGGAACTGTTGGCGACGGCCGCGACCACCTGATCCTTTGTAAGCCGCTCGTGACCTGGCCAGTCCTGCGCCATTGACGTTCCGACGAACAGAATCAGCGCACCTGCCGTGCAGGCGGCGCAAAACAAGCGTGCCCGGTGAGGCGGGCAATTGACGTTCCTAATCACTGGCGAATTACTCGCTTCATGCTTCGAGGAGTATGAAGTGGCCGCTATCGGGAAATGTGTGGATGCGCATTATACTCAGACAGTGGTCGGTCGCGAGAAGCGCTATCATGCGTGCATGATGGCGTACAAGTCGACGCTGCCGGCTCCGGGCTGTGAGCGTTTGGTTCGATTGCACCTCCCGCGGTACGGTGTTTGAATGTTTGAGGCGCACACCCGTTCCCGCTACGGGGAGGGCACCCCGCTCGAGATTCTCCTGGCGCAGGTCGCCCTGGGAAACCGCGAGGCATTTGACTGTCTCTATCGTGGCACCGCCAACAAACTGTTCGGCATTTGCCTGCGCGTGCTCGCGGAGCGCTCGGAAGCCGAGGACACGTTGCAGGATGTGTTCACGACGGTCTGGCGCAAAGCCGCTCAATTCGACGCTACGCGCGCCAGCGCCACCACGTGGCTCGCCATGATCGCCAGGAACAAAGCTATCGATCGTCTGCGCTCCATGCCCGCCCGACAGGCGCGGGCGGCTCTCGAGCTCGCGCTGGACGTTGAAGATCCGACCGCCTCGCCGCCACAGCAGGCGCAGACCGCGAGCGATCGTGCCCGGCTCGAGAGATGCCTGGAGCTGCTCGAGCCGCGCCGCCGTTCGCTCGTTCGCGCCGCATTCTTCGACGGATCCACGTACGAGGAGCTCGCGACGCGGGTGCAGGCGCCCCTGGGGTCGATCAAGAGTTGGATCCGCCGGAGCCTGCTGCAGCTGCGGCAGTGTCTGGACCCATGAGCAGCCCGACGCTTCCGCCGGAGGACACCGACCCGGTGGGCAGCGAGCCCCCGTCTGATGAGCTACTGGCGGGAGAGTTTGTTCTGGGGGTGCTGGACCCCACACAGCATCGCAACCTTCGCGGCCGTATGGATTCCGATCGGGTCTTCACTAACCAGGTCGCGGCTTGGGAACGGCGGTTTGCGCCATGGTTGAGCGACATCGAGCCGGTCGAGGCACCCGCTCAGGTATGGACGCGGATTTGCCAGCGCATGGGATGGAACGACCGGGAGCCGGCTGAGAGAAGTCTCTGGCGGAGTCTGAGGTTCTGGCGTGGCGTGGCGGTTCTGTCGGCAATTGTTGCTGTTGTCGCTATTTGGACGTCGCTTTTACGTGCACCGCGGCCGCCGGCAGTCGCCGGACAGCCGCCCGCTCAACCATCGGGCCCGCCACCGGGGCAGGCGGAGGCCGGTGTCAAGACCGTGACGCCGCTTGAGCACGACGACGGCACTCCGGGGTGGTTAGCGTCGGTCGATCGTTCGCGCGGAACCGTCCTCGTGCTTCCGGTGCCGGCCCCCGCGGATCCGCAGGGTCGGGTACCGGAGCTCTGGCTGATTCCGCCGGGCAAGGCGCCCCGCTCACTCGGGCTCGTGTCGACCAACCAATCGCACACCGTTACGGTGCCGGCGGATGTCCGCGGCGCCTTGGTCGCTGGGTCGGTTCTTGCGGTGACTCTCGAGCCGCCAGCCGGTGTGCCCCATGCTGTGCCCACCGGACCGATCATTGCCAAAGGGGCGATCCGCAGTTAGGGAGCGGGGCTTCATTGGACCCCCATTCCGGACGCCCTCATTGCCAGCCAATACGCCGCCAGGCAGCCGCTCGCGACCGCCCCGCCAGGCATGAAAGCGTGCCGGTAGAAGGACGTGGCGCGCAGGCCGTAGGCGATCGGGATGAAGATCAGCACGATCGCCAGCTGGCCGACTTCGACTCCTGCGTTGAATCCAACCAGCGCGAGCGCCAGATTCCAGCCCCTTAGACCCAGGTCGGCGAGCACGGACGCGAAGCCCAGGCCATGAATGAGACCGAATGCAAAAGCCACCGCCCACCGGCGCTCGCGCACGATGGGGAACAGGTTGTTGAGGGCGCCGAGCAGCACGGTGAGGGCAATGCCTGACTCAACCAGTCGACTCGGCAGATTGACCAGGCCATTTACGGCCAGCGTCAGGGTCAATGAGTGGGCAATCGTGAAGGCAGTTACGACCTTCAGGACATCCAGGAGTGCGTCACGCAGCGATTCGCGCGGCTGCCACCGACCATTGCGATACAGCACGACGGCGGGCAGGAGCAGCGTCAGGAGGAACAGAATGTGATCGTATCCTTTCCAGATATGCCAGATCCCCTCGTCGAGAAAGGCTCGGAATTGCGAGAGGCGATCCGGCGTACCGAGGTTGAGTGTCGCCGTGCGACTCCCATCTGCCAACACAAACGCCTGACTCGTGTTCGCCGCCCGCGCATCCAGCAGTCCCCGGTGATTGGGATCGACGTCAAAAAGCAACGCGTAGTGCACCCTGAGCTGCGCGGGCCGAAAGGGACATTGGGCCGTAAATCTCAAAACGGCGTAGCCCCCGTCAACATGCGTATCGAACAGCAAGCCGCCCGGTTGTAAAGAGCAACGGATGCGATCGCCGCGAGCGATCCCCTCTACCGTTAGGCGCGAGAGCGCATATCTCGTGACTTCCTGCTGACGTGCCTTCAGCTCACCCCATGTAATGGCTCCATCGCCGTCGGCATCAAGACCCACCGCGTGTTGGAGGTCGCGGACTGCAATATCCCATTGGACCTCGAGAGTTGTTCCTTGACCGGGCTGACTCACGGTCAGATAGCTATCGCTAGGTTTGTGCGCCTCGGCCGCTACGGCCCAGGCGCAAAGCGCAATCGCGATCAGCGTGAGTGCCCCACGTTTCATCGGTCGGCGAGCCTGCGGCTGCCATTCGAGAGGGCGCCAATCGTTCGATCCTCGTAGTGAGTCTGCTTGATCCAGGTCGCGACGTTCTGCAGGGCGGCTCGGTCCCCGGCGGCAGTGGCCGCGGCGAAGTAGACCCGCACGTCCGCCGGCTCTCGCTGTGCCTGCCAATTGCGCTGCGCCAACTCGAGGGCGTTGGCGGCATCACCGCGCACGTCGAGAACGAATCGGGCCTGCTCCCGCAAATGCGTGAAATCCCCGTCGCGGCGTGCCGCCTCGTAGCGAGCCTGGAACATGTCGCTCCAGCGACGACCCTCCGCGGTGTGCAGCCGCGTGCCGGCGATCGCCAGTCGCAGGAGCAGGTTGTCCTGACTCTCGTCCCCACCCAGCAACTGCACGACCTCGGTATTACGGCTCTGCCGCAACAGCAGGTCTGCATAGGCACCCTTGGAATAACCATCCCGGGGCGCGGCGTGCAGGGCGGCCAACAGGTCCGCTTCGGCTGCCTGCTCATCACCGGCGCGCTGCGCCATGTCGGCCAGCTGATCCAGGATCCAGGCGCGCAGGCCACCCTCCAGTCGCGGATCGTCCGTGAACACGCGGCGCAGGGCGAGATAACTTTCATTCAATCGGCCGGTAAGGCTGTTGACACTGGTGAGACAGGTCAGTGCGATGAGCTGGCCGCTGATCTGGATCAGGGGGCGGCAGGCCTGCCGCGCGGCCTCGAAGCGACCTTGCACTTGGAGGAGGGTGGCTTTGGTGAGCCACGCCTGTCCATTGGAGGTTTGCTCCGCCAGCGCACGATTCAGCAGTGACAGGGCCTCGTCGAAGCGGTGTAAATATTGTAAGGCCGTCGCCGCCAGTGTCAGGACCGCAGGATCCGGATGCGGGCGAGACAACCAGGGAATGAGCGTCCCTTGCGCATAAGAGACGAAGCGCGGATCGGCGTTGGCGCGACCGATATCCAAGTACCCGTGCGCGAGGGCCAGAGCGCTCTGCAAGTCCTCCGGACGCGCGGCCAAGCGCGCCCGCAAGGGCTCCAGCTGTTGAGTTGCAGCTGCCGCCGGAACATGCTCCAACACGGTAGCCTCACTCGCCGGGATGTGGGGAACCGCGGGTCCCGTTCGCCAGGCGAATGAGACCACTACTCCCAAGACGATCCCGGCGAGCCCGCGTCCAGGAGGACGGGGGCTCGCCGAGGAAGGCCGCCAGCCAAGCACACCGCTTACAGAGCGTGACCTCATGCTCTAGTTTTTCGCGATGCCGTTCACGCCATTGGGAGAGCCCGGGATGGGCGTATTCAGGTACGGAAAGGAATCCAGATAGGTGTCTGCGGGATTGATCTGACCTGAAACCTTCACCGCGCCGGCATCCGCGCCGGCGGCTCGCGCGCCATCGGTATAGGGCGCACCGTTGTTCGGGTCGGTGGTTTGCGTCCCGCAGGTACCGATTTTTCCGCATAAGGCGCCCATGGCAACCCGCAACTCGATATCCGTAACGTCGTCGTACGGCCGGCGCCCGTTCGGGAATCCGGCGGTATCCCCGCCGAGCACACCCAGATCGTTCTGAGTCGCGGGCGGAGTAGGCGGCGTCGAGGTGTTCAGTCTCATGAGCTCCGCCGGACGGACCGTAAGAGGCTGATTGATCCCTTTCACTCCCGTCAAGAACGCCGCCACGAGATCGTTCCGCGGAGTACCTGGCACCATCGCTGCGCTGCCGAATAGCGCGTTCAACAGGACCGGCAAGGTCGGGTTTGTCACGTACTTCAGGAACTGCGCATCCTGAGGCGGGTTGCTGCCGTTGAAGCGGTCCTTGTCGGGCAGGCCGATGATGACCTCATTGACCAAAGGATTGGCCAGACGCGAGACCTGCGTCATCCATTTGCCATCGGAGTCCTGCCAGACCCGCTCTGGGTCGCCGTTGCTTTTCTCAGCGGGATTCTTCGGCACGCTCGCAGTAGTCCAGGCACCGATGACCGGATCCTTGCCATTGGTGAGGCACGTGATCGGCAGCTCGAGCGCAATCGAGGTCACATTCTTGTGCTGCAGGCTGTTGGGCTCGCCATCGCGCGGACCCACCGGATTGGTGTTGACCAGATCGAAGATCCCGGCGACGTTGACGACGAAGCCCTCCTTGCGCTGACCCACGAACACGCGACCGGGCGTCGGGCATCCGGGAATACTGACGTCGTACATGAAGCTGTCGGCGTAGGACGCATAGTCGGGGATGGACTTATTGCCGATATTGTCCACTGGCTTGAAAAACGTCGTACCGCCGAGCGTGGTGTTTTCCGCCAAGCTGTGCGAGCCGTTGCGGCGGACCACGGTCAGCGTATAGCTCTCCCGGACGTTCAAGGTCTTGCCGTTCTTGTCCACCGGCCCGATGTTCAGTAGCGGCACGGCCACGTTCTGTCCACCGGCGGGGACTGTCAGATTCTTGCGGGTATTGGTGAAACGGAACTGAAACGAGATGTCCGGGTTTGCATCGCCGTCATTATTGACGTTGATCGCATAGATCGCATGCGCATCCAGCTGATAGAAGTTCGGGCCGCCGCTGGGATCCTGGAAAGGAATGTAGTTGGCCAGCATCGTGACAAAACCTTGTCGTCCGGCCTCGTAACTTCTGAACAGATACAGATCGGTGCCATCCACCCTGGGCAGACCGGCAACGTTGGGCGCCTCGCGATGACTCGAGGCCTGGCTGATCAGGGGAAGACTTGCTGCGGCGAGCGCGAGCGCAATCTGGAGTGGGCGTTTCATGGCAATGATCTCCGGGTGGGGCATAACAAGGCGCTACGCATGCGCAAGGTTCCCGGATGCAGTGCCTGACAAATAAACTTACGTTGGATTACGCGCGATAGCAGCTCGGTGCGTTCGCACCGCAAGCGAGGTGGTGCTCATCACTTAGGGAACTGCGCAGTAACAGGCTTCTCTGGGCATGGAGCGCACTTGGATAGGCTTGGTGGCCACGCCCATCCGTTGCATCACCTGCTCCCTTCGTGACGCACTAGCTGCGCCTGGCACTTGGCCGGCGTTCAGCTCTAACAGTACAGTCGCGATTGCTTATACTTGTGCATGCTTTGAAAGAATTCGCCAGACCTTCCGAGCGGGTCGCGCCTCATGGTCAGCAAGCGCAAGAACGCAGCCCTACGCGCCGGAGTAAACGCCCCATCCGGTGCGCATCACTCAGCGGCTGGTCAGTCGACTGCTGGCCTTGCAACCGCAACTCACATTACCCAGGCTGCCTGCCCGACAACATCTATTCTGGCGAGGCTGTGGATCGGCTTGGTGACTCTCTGTCGGCCACCAGCGTGCGGTGGCCGACAAAGAGACTCACGCGGATGATTCCTCGCGTGGCTATGGCTCGTCTGGGAATGCGATGGTGTCCGTGAAGACGTCCTCATCGTGGACGACGCCATTCAACGGGAAGGGGTTCACGTTGCGCGTATCCGACCAGAGGGGATGCGCCTCGTCTTCCTTGTTGATCACCAGCCCGCTGTAGTCGCCATTGAACCCAGCTTGGTTACCGTCCGGGGCTGCGAATGCAGGCGACACTACCTTGAAGCTGAAAGGAGTCTTCGAACCCTTGCCGCGCGCCAAAACGTAGTCCGAGCTGCCTCGCTGCACACCAGGCTCTCCCAGGGCGAAGACGCCCGTTTTCGAGGTGTTCTCATTCGGAACCCGTTGCGTGCGGTAATAGCTGACACCCACGCGGTCGCGATGGGATGGCGCGACCGCATCCGCCGGGAAATAATGGTCGAGCCCTGAGTCAGGATTGACGGTCACGCTTGCAGTCCAGGTCCTGCCGCCATCGGTGGAGCTCGAGAGCTGGATGTCGAACTCCTTGCTGCGATAGTCCTGCCAGGTGGCGAACAGATCGCCGTTGACCGGGTTTACCGCCAGGCGCGGGAAGTCATCGGTGCGAATGAATGCACCTGGAATACACTCCTCCGGACCGCGCCCGAAATCGCACAGGGGCTCACCCACCACTATGTCATCCCCTACCTTCACGGGAGAGCCGCAATTGAGCCTCGCCGTACCGTCGGGCGAGCTTCCCGAGGGATGACAGACGACGCCCAGCTGTTGAGCGTTGGGGTCGTTGGGCGGAGTGTTGAGGTTGTTGAAGATCACCACGAGGTCCCCGCTTGGCTGGGGTGCGGGCTCCGAGCCCTGATCGAAATCACACGAGCTTGGGCTTCGCTTGGGGTCGAAGGCATTGCCGAAAAAGCACAGCGGAGAGCTGCCGCTGATCTCTTCCGGTGTCGACCATGTCAGGCCATGGTTGGTGGACATGGAGCCGAAAATAGTGCCGCTGCAGTAGCTGTTCCCGTTCGGAGCGCACGTGAAGTTGAGTACCGTCCAGGTCGCGTACACATTATCCCGGTTAGGGCTCTGCGCAAAACTGTCGGCCGTGATGAACGGTTTGTCGAGCGCGGCTCGCGGATCATTCTCTTCGTCAACGATGAAGTTCCTGCCTGCCGATTCGATGTTGTAGAAGAATGAGCCTTGCGCTGCGGCAGGCGACTGCATCGTATACACGAGGTTCGCATTGGTGGAGACGTCAAAGGCGACACAAGCGAAGAACCCTCTACCTTGAGAGTCGAATGCAGGAGCGGGGTCGCTGGAGGCGTCGTATGTGTGAGCCGTTCCCGCGCCGCCTACGATAGTGTGGTCGTTCGGGTCGTCAGACGTGGCCAGCTCGGACGCCGGGTCATTCAACCTTTGCCGGAACGGTGGCAACAGATCGCCCCAATGCCGGCCATCGTCGACCGACCAGTCGATTCCGCACTGGTTGAAACCCACGCGGCTGTCATTCTGCCCGGCAATGAGGTTATTGGGATTGGCCGGGTTGTACACAATCTTCTCTTCAGCCTGGCGACGGTATGTGCAGTCCTGGTTGACTCGCACGTTGCCATTCGAGGTGCGATTGCTGCAGCCGATGGTGTTTCGCACCTGTCCTCCTCCGGAGCCCGCTGCGTTCGGACCTTCGTCACCGAAGGCTTCTTCGCCACGGTCCTGCCCCACGCGCATGGCTGCGGCGACCGCCATGAGCGGGCCGGAGGAGAAGAACGGCATTCTTTTGGTCATGGCGGTCGCGTTGGAAGCGGGTCGAACCGCGATCTTTGCCGGCTTGATCGTTCCCGTGACTGCATCTCTCAGCACGTGTTTGCTTGCCTCCTGCGCGGAAACGAATTGGGCGGCCAACACTCCACACACAGACAGCATGACCATGATCCGCCTGGCGGTTTTGTTCATGATGCTCTCCCTCTGAGCAGGTTTTTTAGTGGTGTCTCGCTGACAGCGCGCGCTCGATTTTTCTTATCTACACCGCAATTGCTCGCTTGTAAAGAAAGCGCTTGTTCCCGGGACGCGAGCCAGACGTACTGAAACATTGTTGCTTCCGCAGTAAGGTCATTTGGTCAAGACTCAGCTCGGCTCCATGGCAGTGTGTAGACACGAATCTTCAGACTCTGGAACAAAGGATCGTCGCGCCAGGCAATCCGGCCAAGATAAGGCGCAACCCGCAGGCGGGACCCTACATGTAGCCAATCCCCGCGGAATTCCCGCGACGAGCGGATGCTGGCGAAACACAGCGATGCCAGTCAGTGCGATGGTTTGTGAAGGTCAACGCGCGGTCGGCGATCGTCTATGGGCTCCAAGTGTCGCACAGTCCATGCTTTCGACCCGCTGAACGAGCTCCTATAGCTGGAGCGTTGTCGTTACCAACAAGCTCAACAAAATACGCATAAAAGTTTTATAAAGGAGTGTAGTAATCGTTACTTAAGTTTGTAACACTCCCAACAAATCGTCATGGTGCCAGAGTGCGCATGACGCTTGCACGGGCCATGTAGTTGTCTGCGACATGGAGCTGCGCCCGGACGAATCGAAGCACAAGAGGGGGACTAAAGATGGAAATATTCCACTGGATCTCCATTACGGCTGTCGCTGTGACGTTGTCGCTAGAGCCCGTACATGGTGCGGCGCGTGAGCTGCAGCCAAACGGGACGGGCGATGATACGGCACAGCTCCAGGCCGCTCTTTCGAATTGCACCGACGCGCAGCGTCCCTGTGAAGTGAGCCTGGGAGAGGGCGTGTTTTATACGGACGTGCTGCTGGTAAAGGGCTTCAACGGCGCGATTGCCGGTCGCGGCGAGGGGCGCACCGTCATCCGTCCCCTGGCTCATCGGCCACTACGTTCGACGCCAACCCCTTTCGTCGACGAGCCAACGCTTGCGCAGCCCTATCCCGTGTTGCTGCATTTCGCGAACAACAGCAAAGTTGAGATCTCCAAGCTGTCACTTGAGTTTCCGGCTGACTTGAGAGTGATGCAGTACGAGGTGCCATACTACCCGGGGTTGCATTACACCACTTCGTTGGTTGCGGCGATTCTCGTTGACGGCGACCGCGATGCCGAGCTGGTCATGACTCATCTGACGATCGCCGGTGCCGACAACGATACCTTTGACGGCAGCACCATCGCTTCAGCGGCCCGCTTCGAGGGGCAGATACGTTATAGCCAAGGCATCAACCGGACTCGGATAATGCAAAAGGGACGACTCGTGGCGTTTGAGAGCCATATTCGCCGCAGCGGGTACGGAATCCAGGCGCTCGATTCGATGAATGTCGATGGCGTTCTCGCGGGCAACACCATGGATGTGCGCGTCTATGCCATTGCATTGACGGACCTCGGCGGGTCGAAGTTCGCGGCCGTACGCAACACCATTGATGCAGAACTGGAAGGAATCGTGGTCGACCAGACCCCGAAACTTGCACCGAAAGTGCCATCCCAATACCTGATCGCCCAGAACACACTACGGGTGAACGAGACCGGCCGCGCCGTTGAACTCGACTCTACGGGCGGTTATGGCGGGATCGGCGTTTATGATTTTGCCGCCCAGTCGATGCCGCCAGCCGGTGAGACCATCAACTCGGATGTGACCATCTGGGACAATGACATCACGATTCCGGAGAATCCTGTCAAGGACGGCATCGATGTGTCCGGCGATGGTCCGGGTGATATCACTGTCATCGGCAATCGCATTCGAGGCACCCCGTACGATTCCAAAATATTCGTCGACTTGAGCCGCGGCACAATCATCGCGGACAATGATCTGAGCGGAATCAATCCGCCTAACAGCGACGTACATCTCACGTCGACGACTCGGGATTGCCGTGTCATCGAGCCGGGGGATACCGTCTTCGACCAGGGGATCCACAATCTAGTGATTAAATGAGCCTTCGGGGGCCCAGCAACCAATGGATGGGTCTCAAGAGACGCCGTGACGGATCGGAAGGTTACGGGCAGGGCGCATCGAGACGAGGTATGCGCCTAGCTCGCTACAAAGGCGCCTATTGAGGGCTGTACGGCAGGGCTCCTGGATCTCGCCACCGGCTTTCCAGCGCCTTAAGGTGCGTGCTGTCGCTGTGAGATCTGCAGGATCTGTGCGATCGCGCGGACAGTGAGTCCGTGATCGTTCATTCGACCGGTCCGTTGTTGGTGCTCGCCCAAGGCTGGTCAATAAGTCCAGCTGCGGCCCCTGTAAGCTACTGAAGCCCCAAGGGAGCCGGAGTAAAGACGAGCGCAGGTTGGGGTCTGGGGCTCGGCGGACGGCTCGCATGATCCGTGATATTACATAATATACATTATGCGCAATTGGATTACCGTCCAAGGCTCAGTCGGAACCGCTGGTCGGCCCGCTCCGCTTAAGGGCCCTGATCGCTACAACCCCTGCGTCTGCGTCCAGTAGATTCCTCCCCGCCACAGGTCATTGCGGCGGGTTTGCATGCGGATATTGGTGGTCGAAGATAACGATCTGGTCGCGGATGCAATCGCCCGCGGGCTGGGAATGGCCGGCTTCGCCGTCGATCGTGCGGCCAGCGCCGAGCGAGCCGCGATGGCGCTGGAGTCCGAGCATTTTGATCTGGCGGTGCTCGATATCGGATTGCCGGGTATCGATGGCCTCAATTTACTGCGCCGTCTGAGAAGCGACGGCAAGACGCTGCCGGTCATGGTGCTCACCGCGCGCGATACGCTCGCCACGAAGGTTGAGGCTCTGGATCTCGGCGCCGACGATTTTCTGATGAAGCCGTTCGAGCAAGCCGAGCTGGCGGCCCGATGCCGCGCGTTGATCCGCCGGGCGAATCTGAGTACCAGCGGACAGTTGAACCTGGGCCGAATTCGCATCGACGTCGGCGGTCGGCAGCTGCAGATCGACAACGAGCTCGTGGAATTGACCGGCCGAGAGTGGCTGGTGCTGGAATGTCTGGCTTTGAACACCGGGCGTGTGGTCTCCAAGGAGCGCCTGCAGCAGGCGATCGTGAGTTGGGATCAGGCACTCACCCCCAATGCGGTCGAAGTCTACGTCTCGCGCCTGCGCTCCAAATTAGGCGATGCGGTGACCATCCGCGCCGTGCGCGGCCTCGGGTACCGGCTCGAGGAACCTAAGGCCCGCATGAGCAATGCAGCGGCAGGAACGCGCTGACCTCCGATGCGCGTCATGGCACCTCGATGAGCAATCGCCTCGCGCCGCCCAGGTCCATTCGGCGACGGCTCCTTATTTTCCTTCTGCCGCCATTGACTGCTCTGATGCTCGTGGTCGTCTTCGTCGATTATCGCGCGGCGGTGCTGTTTGCCCGGACGACTTTCGATCAACGCCTCACCGATGCTGCATTGCTCATAGCTACGCACGTCACGGTGGCAAATGGTGAGCTTCACGCGCAGAGCCTGGCGCAAACGCCGCCGACACTCGGGATCGGTCGAGATAACGACCTCCGTTATTCGATTCTCGGGCCGGACGGCAGACTGCTCGCCGGTAACCCGCAGATTTCCCCCGTGCCCCCCAGCGGTACCAACCCCTCCTACGCCGATGCGCTACTCGGTGACAGGGGTATTCGCGTTGCCACCTATCGACTCACGACCGGGGCCGGCGTCGCGACAGTCAATGTCGCCGGCATCGACGACTCGCGTACCGGGCCTGTGCATTTCATTCTCGGCAGCACGTGGCTCATTGGCTTCATTCAGTTGGACATCACGCTGCTGCTCGTCTGGCTTGGCGTCCATTTCGGACTGAAGCCTCTTGTGATCGTGCGTGGCCAGATAGAGGCCCGCTCGGCGCGCGAGCTGCGGCCGCTGGAACTATCAGCGGCACCCGCCGAAGTGCGCCCGCTCGTGGCTGCCCTCAATCTGCTGTTCGAGATGTTAGGCGAAGCAGCTCGCGCACAACGTCAGTTCGTGGCCGACACCGCACATCAGCTGCGCACGCCGATCACGGGACTGCTGGGGCACCTGGAGGTGCTGATGCGGGAACCGGCGGCCATGGCTCTGCACGCCCGGCTGGCCGCCCTGCATGACGGGATGAGCCGTCTCGCCACTACCGCAAACCAGTTGCTCGCCCTCGCCCGCGCCGATCCCTCTGCCAGCCTGGCCGATAAATTCGAGAGCGTAGATCTAAAGGTGCTCATCGAGCGCGTCCTCGAACGCAACGTCGATCGCTCCCTCGAGAGCGGGCTCGATATGGGCGCGGACCTTCGACCCGCGCAGGTCAGCGGCAGCGCGCGGCTTCTAGAGGATCTTCTGGGCAATCTGGTCGATAACGCCCTCCACTACACGCCGGCCGGCGGTCATATCACCGTTAGATGCGGTTCGGATGAGCACGGACCGTACCTCGAAGTCGAGGACGACGGAGTTGGGATTCCCGAAGCTGAGCGCGCACGCGTACGCGAGCGGTTCTACCGGCTGCCGGGATCACCAGGGCCCGGCTGCGGCCTTGGGCTTGCGATCGTGGATGAGATTTCGCGCTTGCACCGGGCGGACCTGGCGATCGATGGCGGCACGAACGGTCGCGGCACGAGGGTGAAAGTCCAATTTCCCGTAACTGGCGCCCTCGTGCTGCCCCCTAAACCGCGGTCGCGGCGCCAGGAGACTGAGACACCCGTCTCAACTTGACGGTAAGTCGACCCAATGAATGAGCTGACAGGGCTTGTCGTCAGCTTCACGCAAGCTTGCACCCTTACAGTTGACTCCATGAACCCGCTACCCGTACTCGATGGGAGCGTTGCCAGGCCGGCACAGAGTCAATCCGGACAATCGGCAAATATGATACTGCACACTACAAACATCCCTCCGGCATTGCGCCACGCGGCAGGCTTCACGCTCGTAGAGCTGGTCACCGTCATGTCGATCGTTGCGATCCTGATGGGCATCGGCGTTCCGTCGTACAGATACATCACGACGTCGAACCGCCTGTCTGCCGAAGTGAACGGGCTGCTGGGCGACCTGCAGTTCGCGCGCTCCGAGGCCATCAAGGAAGGCCAGACAGTCAGCGTATGCTCCTCCACGGACGGGACGACATGCGCCAATAGCAGTACATGGAATAGCGGCTGGATCGTCTTCTCGGACACGGGCACCGTAGGAACGGTCGACGGGAATGACGCGCTGCTGAGGGTACAGAAGGCCTTCTCGCCCCTGGCCACCTCCGGCGGGGATTCGTTTCAGGCGAGCAATAATGTCACGACAGTGACATTCAACAGGGAGGGATTCGCCGTAGGTCTGCCCAATGCGGGGGCCCTCCTCACGCTGCACGACTCCAGCAATAACCAAAACTACACGCGCTGTCTGTCCGCCACGCTGGTCGGAATGATGGCTACGCAGACGCACGCATCCAGTCCGGCGACCTGCACATGAAGCTGCGCCACCGCTTGCCGCGCCCTGCGGGCTTCAGCCTGGTCGAAGTCATGGTTGCGCTGATCGTCATCTCGGTGGGACTGCTGGGTATCGCGAAAATGCAAGCCCTCGCCCTGTCGAGCACGAATACGGCGCGGCTGCGCTCGCTAGCGGCCATCGAAGCCGCCGGGCTCGCTTCAGCAATGCACGGAAACCGCGCCTATTGGGCGGCTTTTTCGACGAGCCCGACCTTTACCGTAACCGGCACCACGGTGACGTCGACCGATGGGGCCATGACAGCAGGGTTGGCAACGGCGCAGAACACAGCGAGTGCGGCCACCAATTATTGCAACTCAACGGCGGGCGCCCCTTGCACGGCGGCGGTGTTGGCCGCGGCGGACCTGCTGGAGTGGGCGTCGCAGTTGAACGCGCTTCTGCCCGGCTCTTCCGCCGCAATCAACTGCACCGCCGTTACACCGCTGAACTGTACGATTCAGATCGCCTGGTTGGAAAACGCCGTCAACATCAGCAAGACTCAAGTGAACACGGTGTCCGCCTTCCAGCGGCCCACTTACAAACTGTACGTAGAGCCATGAAAGTGTCACCCACAGGATATATGCACCGCCCTCGAGGGCATCAGAGCGGGTTCACGCTGATAGAAATGTCCATCGCGATGGCGATTGCCCTGTTTCTATTGGCCGGGCTGTTCACCATCGTGGAGGGCACCCGCCGGACGTATGGGAACCAGAACTTGCTGGCGCAACTCCAGGACAACGAGCGACTGGCAATGACGCTCGTGACCGACGTGGTGCAGGCAGCCGGCTACTTCCCGGACCCAACCGCAAATACCGCTGTAGGGTCCCTGCCCCCGATCACCATAGGGGCAGCAGCGATCGCCGCCGGCCAGGCGATCTTCGGGACCTACACTGTCGCCGATCCCGGGGACACTCTCACACTTCGCTATACGACATCTGCGGCCGACACGCTTATCAACTGCGTCGGTGTGACCGCCGCCAACTCCTACGTCAGCACGTTCAGCGTCGTCGGCGGATATCTGGTTTGCTCCCCGACGAACGGCGGGACAGCGTCTCAACTGGTCAACGGCCTGATCAGAATGGATGTCTGGTATGGAGTCAAGAGAGATTTCACCGTCGACAATTACAACGTCGATACTTACCTGCGGGCAAACGCGATGACCGCCGCTGATTGGGGCAACGTTTCGTCTGTCAAAGTGATGCTGACTTTCAAAAATCCTTTGGCCGGACAGGCCGGACAGACCTCGGCGGCCTCCCAGACGATCCAGTTTACGCGGATCATCGCCATCATGAATCGTGCGGGCATCAAGACATGAGAACGAAAGCCGCACGGCAGCACTCTGGCCAGCGGGGCATGGCGCTGATGAGCAGCCTGCTGCTGCTCATCCTGGTGACCATCCTCGCGCTGAGCATGTTTCGCAGCTTCGGCATTCAGGAGAAGATTGCCGGAAACACGCGCGAGAAGCAGCGCGCGCTGCATGCGGCCGAGGGTGCGCAGCAATACGCGGAATGGTGGCTTTCCACCGCAAACAACGCCGCCTCCAGTCCGGTCGTGTGCAACGCCGTGCTCAGCGCAAACCTGAATCAAGGGCAGATCTGCTCGAACGACCTCGACAGCCGTACGGCCCCGCCGCTGCAGATCGCCGGAGCCGACGTCGGCGTGACTTTCAATCCCAACAACGGGATGAACGCACCGGGTGCGACAGCCTACCTGGACGCTTACTTTGCCGCGCCCCGCTTCTATATCAAAGATGCGGGCCCGTCCGCGGACGCCCAGGGCGAAATATATCGGATCGATGCCGTCGGCTACGGCACGAACGCGAATTCCGTGGCGGTGGTGGAAAGTACCTTCATCGTCAAACAAGGTGTAGTAAACCGAGGAGAATAATGATGCACGCCAGAGCGCTCCTCGGAGCTGTTGTTGTTGCGATCGCCGTCTCGTTTTCCCCCGCGTCCCCTGCCCAGAGCGTGGTGAGCGAGAATTTCACCGGCGCGACGACGAATAACGACTGGTATTTTTTCAATGGCGCCTGCCTGACCGCCAGCTCCGCTGCGGTCTCCACCAACCCGGGGACGATTCCCGGCTGCACGGCAATCAAGTCGACGTACTACAATAACGAGGTGCTGGTAGGCGGTGCGAACGGAGTTAGCAGCACCTCCACGGAGACGCTGCCCGATACGTCCGGCAACGGTGCCCTGCGATTTACGAACGGCTACCCCGGCGGCTACCACCAGAACGGCGCAATCGTTTCCAATGTCCCGTTCCCGACGGGCCAGGGTGTGCAGATCACGTTCAAGACGGTCACCTATAGAGGAGACCACGGAGGCGCGGGCGGCGATGGCGCCGACGGCATCAGCTTCTATCTGATGGACGGCAGTCAACCTGCCGGAATCGGCGCATGGGGAGGCAGCCTGGGTTACAGCTGCTCGAACAACAACGCGCCCTATAACGGCCTGATCGGGGGCTACATCGGGTTGGGTGTGGATGAGTACGGAAACTTCCTGAACGGTAGCAGCCTGGTGTCCGGCTATACCGGCAGCAACTCCGCCACGGGTGACAATTCGGCCTGGGGCTACGGCTACAAGCCCGGCCGCATCGGCCTGCGCGGCGCCGGCAGTATTTCATGGCAGGCGCTGACGAACGCTTACGGAACAAATCCCGGCAACGCGAGCCTGCCGTATTACCCCGCGACTCTGGCCACTGCCTGCACGACCGGCACGTTCAATTCGGGTACGGGTTCCTGCGCGGTGTGCTCCGTCGGCACGTATAATTCGAACACCAACAGCTGCGCCGTTTGCCCCAGTAACGGCAACGGCTACAATTCGAACACGGCCACCTGCTCCGTATGCCCGGCCAATACCACGCTATATACGGGTACCGGCACGAATGCCGGCATGTGCTACGCGCCGTGCGCCAACAATTTTTCATTCAGCACGAGTGCGGGCAGCTGCACGAAAAGTGGCAATCCGAACAAGGGTACGATAGGTACGACCACCTGGAGTGTGCAGATCGCTCAGCCGCCCACTCCGCAGTTGCCGACATATAGCAGTATCACCGATATGCGGCCGCAAGTGGTACAGAAGGCCTGCAGCAGCGGCACTCTGTACAACTACAGCTCCCCGGCCAGCCCAACGAGTGCCGGAGCGATGAGCCTGTCAAATACGGCAAATACGGCTGGCATACTGGACTATGACCCGATTCCCAACGCGTACAAGGAGCTCAGCTCCTCCAGCGTGACGATCGCGAAGGAGTATTCGAGCGGTGGCTACAAGCGCGGCGATGCCACACCGATCGTTTACAGTCTCAAGATCACGCAGGACGGGTTGCTGAGCTTCGCTTATAGCGTCAACGGCGCCGCCTGGCAGTCGGTCATCGCGAAGCAAAGCATAACGGCCTCGAACGGAGCGCTGCCGCAGACGTTCCGGTTCGGCTTCGCCGGCTCCACCGGCGGCAGCACGAACATTCACGAGATCCTGTGCTTCAAGGCGCAGCCGCTCGATCTCTCCTCGAGCTCGACGAGCGTCAACGAAAAGCAGTCGGCTAAGATCGAAACCGGCACGCAAGCCTATTTCGCGTTCTACGATCCGAACACCTGGACCGGCCGACTGACTGCGAACACGCTGTCCGTCGACAGCTCCGGAGTACTCCAGATCGCTTCAGCAGCGAACTGGGACGCCGCTTGCGTGCTGACAGGCGTTGCGACTGGAAAGACTTGTCCCACGACCGGCATCGCCGGAGCGACCGCCGCCGAGGCGCCTACGAGCAGGACCGTTTTGACCTGGAACGGCACGACGGGCATCCCCTTCGAGTGGGCGAACCTCAGCTCGTCTCAGCAGAGCGCGCTCGATTCAGGCGACTCGACGGCGACAGCAGACCGGCTGAGCTACCTGCGCGGCAATCGTACGAAGGAAATCAATGCCGCCGGTGCAGGACTCTACCGGGCGCGCGACAGCGTGCTCGGCGATATCGTCGACTCCAGCCCGACGTGGGTCGGTCCACCGGGATCGCCTTATGCCGCAACCTGGAAAGACCGTTTGTATCCAACCGCCACGACGCCGGAGAATTCTGGGACACAGAGCTACCTGCAGTTTGTTGCGAGCGCACAGACCCGTGCAAATGTCGTCTACGTTGGGGCCAACGACGGACTCCTGCATGGATTCCGCACGGGTGCATTCGACAGCAGCGGTGTTTTCAGTACTACGACACCGAACGACGGCAACGAAGTATTGGCCTACATGCCGGGCGCCGCGATCACGGGTGCGGCCGTCAGCAGCGGCGGCAGCAATGCTTCCGTCGTAAACACGATCCACGGAACGGATCCGACCAACAGCAACGCTGTCACGGCGAGTATCGACTATCCCAACACGCAGTACGGTCATAACTTTTTCGTCGACGCCACACCTGGCACCGGCGACCTGCACTATGGGGGCGCCTGGCACACCTGGCTCGTCGGCGGCATGGGCCCCGGGGGCAAGGCGATCTACGCGCTCGACGTTACGAACCCGGCCAACTTCTCCGAGAGCAACGCCGCGAGCCTCGTCATAGGAGAATGGACCGCCGCCTCCCTGAGCTGCACCAATGTCTCCAATTGCGGGAACAATCTCGGCAATTCCTACGGTACGCCGCAGATCCGGCGCCTACATAACGGGAAGTGGGCAGTCATCTTCGGCAACGGCCTGGGCAGCAGCAGCGGCGATGCCGGCATTTACGTCATGGTCGTGGACGCCACATCCGGGGCGCAGACGTTCTATTATCTGAGCACCGGGAGCTCGGGCAACAACGGAATCGCATACGTCACACCGGCCGATCTGGACGGAGATCACGTCACCGACTACGTGTACGCGGGCGACCTGCTGGGCAACGTGTGGCGCTTCGATCTGACCAGCAACACGCCCTCGTCCTGGGCGGTTTCCACCGGCCCTCTGTTCACGGCAGCTTCGGGACAGCCAATCACGACTAGGTTGATCGTCGCATCCGGCCCCACGGCAGCGGGCGCTCAACAGCTCATGATCGCCTTTGGCACGGGTCAGAAGACGCAGTTCACGAACACCAACCCTGTGAGCTACGGCAGCGGGACACAGGATCTCTACGGAATCTGGGATTGGAACCTGTCGGCCTGGAATTCGTTCTCGAGCGCCCAGTACGTGAGCCTGACCACGGCGAACTCGGGCCTCTCCTCTCCCTTTACACTCACGCAGGCCAATCTGCAGAAGCAGACCACCTTCACGATTGCCGCGAACGGCGACCGTGACCTGGCGACAAACGTGGTGATCTGCTGGAAAGGCACCAGCAGCTGCGGCTCGGGCAACACAAAATTCGGCTGGTACGTGGATCTTCCGGGCAGTGCAGAGCAGATCGTTTTCAACCCGCAGCTGCTCGGCTCCGCGTTCGTCGTGAACTCGACGGTCCCAGCCAACAACTCGATACTGTCGTGCACCACGAACACGGACACGGGCTTCACTTATGCGATCTCGGTCATGACCGGCGGCGCCTTCACGAATTTTTTCCCGCTGTACAACGACACGATCGCCGCCGGTGTACAGACCGACGCCACCGGCACGTCATTCCCCGTAACGACCGCCAACGGCACGACCTGGCTGGTGTATCAGACCGTCAAGGATGATCACAAGGTATTACCGGTTAACCTGCCGTCCAACACCAAGACCAGTCGCCTGACCTGGATAGAGCTAAGGTAGACGGAAACACACACCATGCCATCCAAAATGAAGCTCCGCACCCCACCCTCCGCCGGGTTTACCTTGATCGAGCTGATGGTGACCGTAGTGATCGCCACCATTCTCGTGACCGTCGCGATCCCGGCATACACGAGTCAGATTCGCAAGTCGCGTCGCACGGAAGCGAGAACGGCCGTACTCGACCTCGCAAGCCGCGAGGAGCGCTTTATGAGCACTCAGAACTCGTATACGGCCTCGGCAACCAATCTCGGCTATCCGTCGCTGCCCACGGGCATCGGCACGTACTACTCGCTGGGGGCACCCACAGTGGTGGCGGCCACCGCAACCGCGCCGGCGACGTTTACAGCTACGGCGACGCCCATAGCAGGCAGTGGCCAGGACAAGGACACACAGTGCGCGTCGTTCACGGTGGACTCCACAGGGAAGCAGTCTTCGCTCAACTCATCAGGTGCCGATTCGACGGCAACCTGCTGGAACTGAGCGCCAGCTGAGCTTGCCGTGCCGATCCATTACACTTGCAAGCGTGTCGCGCAGCTCGATCAAGATTCCATGTCGTCGAATACGCGTTTGAGCTTCTCAATGCGCTCCGGCCAGAACAGTCGATAGCGATCCACCCAATCCACGAGCGGGGTAAGAGCGCGCGGCTCGGCGCGGTAATAGGCGAAACGGCCTTCGCGGCGTTCGCAGACGAGCCCCGCGCCACGCAACGCAGCCAGATGCTGCGAGATGGCGGGCTGGGAAATGGCAAAGTTCGCCTTGAGCTCCGACACGCTCATCTCGCGGCCGGCAAGGCGTTCGAACAGTGCCCGGCGGGTCGGGTCGGCCAGGGCCCGGAACAGGTCGGCTTCGAGCATGGCCAAATATAAGTGACTGCTTATGGGAGTCGCAAGCGGCCCGGCCACGTCCGAGCTCTTTGTTTTTCCTAGAGTGTGGGCTATATTTCCGCGCTAGCGGGTTGAGCGGGCTTGGATTCCGGTCCATTGCGACTGCTCAATCTTTAACCTCCGCCCGCCACGACAACAATTACCGACGTCCGCCGCGCAGGCCGGCCAGACCCGCCAGCGGCAGACGTTTCGCCGGGGTAGTGATGAGCACTACGTTGGACAAGTTTCAGGGCGCGACACTGTCGCTCGTCCGGTCCGGGTCGATCAAGGATCGGCTGACGGAGGCCTACCGTAACTATCTCGCTTTGGTCGATGAGAGCGAGCTTCCCAAGGAGTTGCTCGAGGAGTTCCGCGCTTTCAGCCACGCGCTGAGTCGCGAACCGCCGCTGCTGCGCGGCGAAGATACTTTCCGTGCAACGGTGCGGAAGATGTCGAACGACGAGGCCGATGAAGTCGCCTCGAGCGTGGTGCGGATGTTTGGCGCTATCTCGCGCGAGCCGGCGAATACGGTGCGCAGCAGAGTCCCGAAAAGCGCACCCCAGGTTATCTCCCTCTATCCCGGCGACGCCTGGTCCGCCGCGGAGCGCGCTCGCTAGAAGTCGGACTGGCTTCCGGGACCGGGCAGGCCAGAAGCTGGCGCCCGCCGCCTTCAGGGGCGCACAACCGGTCGGACGCTCACTCCAGCTTGAATTCGTCGTCCAGCTTGAATTCGATCGTATCCCAGCGCGTCGTCTCCTCGTGTCGCGCCTGGCGCCGGATGGCGTCCACCAGCGCCCTTTCGTCCCAATCCACGATCTCGTTCGCCAGATCCGCGATCGCTTTCGGGACTGCCGCCTGCGACCCGAACGGCTTCATGAGAATGACCGGCTTCTGGCTCGCCTGTGCGAAAAGGAGCTGGAACGTGAAGATGTCCTGGTGCGTTTGGAAGAGGCTCGACAGGCCGATGACCGCCTCGACCGGCGCGATCTGCCGCCGCAGATCCTCCCGCAGCGCTTCTTTCTCGCCGGCCGGTCGTAGATCGGGAGTGCTGTAGTTGCGGTAGAAAAAGTTCTTCGCGCTCTCGAGATACTCGAACACGCGCAGATAATCGTCGCTGTCCTCCCACACGTGGGTGACGAAGAGACGGACGGGATTGGCCTGCGACATGGCGGCTAGGTGTTCAGGTGCCTCACTGGAAGCGAGTCTCGCACAAGCGTGAGCGGCGCGAAACTCGCACCCCCCGATGTCAGCCGGCGACCTCCCCGCGGACCCGGGCTCCGGGGCCGCACGCGCCCGCGGCGGACTTTTGCCCTCCCCGAGGCCGGCCGGCACCGATAGAATGCCTCTTTTGCGGCAGGAGCCCATCTCATTGCGTCTGCTCGTTTACAACATCCGCTACGCCACGGGCACCGGGCCCGCGTTCCACCTTCCGCTTCCCGGTGCGGGCTACCTGCGCAGCAATCGCAAGGTCCTCACCGGCATCACCGAATTCATCCGCGCGGAGCAGGCGGACATCGTCGGGCTCATCGAGGTCGATACCGGGTCCATCCGCACCGGCATGGTCAATCAGGCCGAGCACATCGCCGGCCAGCTTGGCCATTACTCGACTTTCCAGTGCAAGTACGGCACCGGCTCCATCAACAACCTCATGCCCATCGTGCGCAAACAGGCGAATGCTTTCCTGTCCGCGCCGCATGTCCATGGAGAGCGGTTCCACTACTTCGACACGGGCATCAAGCGCCTCATCATCGAGCTCGAGCTCGAGGATGTCTGCGTGTTCCTCGTGCATCTGTCGCTGAAGTTCCGCCACCGCCAGTACCAGCTGCGCTCGCTGCACGATCTCATCGTGGAATCGCCCAAGCCGGTCATCGTGGCCGGCGACTTCAACACGTTCTGGGGCACGCACGAGATCTTTCTTTTCATGCGCGCCGCCGGCCTGCGCAGCGCGAACTCCGCCGGGCTGCCCTCGTTCCCGGCGCGCGTGCCGCGTCATGAGCTGGATTTCATTCTCGTGAGCGAAGGCATCGAAGTCACCAACTTCCGGGTACCCGACGTACGCCTCTCCGATCATCGCCCGCTCGTCTGCGATTTCCACGTTCGCGCCGATGCGGCGGTCCGGGGAACGGCCGCCTCGGCGGCCTGAGCGTTCGCCGGACCTTTGGCTCCAAGAAGGATCGTCAAATGAATAACAACAGCAGCACGTCCTGGAAAGCGGCAACCGACGCCGACGGCATCGTCTGGCTGTCGCTCGACAAGCCGGGTACCTCCGCGAACGTCCTGTCGAGCGAGGTGCTCGTCGAGCTCGACACTCTGTTACGGCCGCTGCAACACAGTCCGCCCCGCGGGGTGGTCGTCATGTCCGCCAAGAAGACCGGCTTCATCGCGGGCGCCGACATCAAGGAATTTACGGGCATCACGGATGCGGAGAGCGGCTACCGCCTCATCCACGCCGGACAGCAGGTGCTCGATCGGCTGGAGGCGCTTGCTTGCCCGACGGTCGCGGCACTTCATGGCTTTGCGCTGGGTGGAGGGTTCGAGCTAGCGCTCGCCTGTCGTTATCGGGTCGCCGTGGGCGAAGAAAGGCTGTCGGTCGGTTTCCCGGAAGTAATTCTGGGGATTCACCCCGGCTTTGGTGGAACCGTCCGCAGTGTCCGCATCGCCGGCGTACGTCCCGCGATGGAGTTGATGCTGACCGGCAAATCCATCCGGGCCGAAACCGCGCTGCGCATAGGGCTCGTCGACCGGCTGGTCGCGGATCAGGAGCAACTGCAGGCAGCCGCTCGGGACTTTATCCTGCGCGGACCGCCGCCGCGGAAGGCTCCCTTCGGGGAACGTATCCTGAGCTCGGCGCTCGTCAGACCTTTCGTGCGGCGCGCCCTCCTCGCCCAGGTCGCCGCGAAAGCGCGCCGCGAGCACTACCCAGCCCCGTATGCGATCGTCGATTTGTGGGCGCGCTACGGCGCGCATGGAGCCGAGGCTTTCGAGGGCGAGGCGCGCTCCATCGCGCAACTCTTCACAACGGAAACGTCGCGCAATCTGGTGCGCGTGTTTCTGCTTCAGGACCGGCTCAAGGCCTCGGGCGGCAAGAGCGCCGCCGACATCAAACACGTGCACGTGGTGGGCGCTGGAGTGATGGGCGGCGATATTGCGGCGTGGTCGGCATTGCGCGGTTTCACCGTCACCCTGCAGGACCGGGCGATCGAGTATGTCGAGCCCGCATTGAACCGTGCGAAGGCCTTGTTCAAAAAACGGTTGCGCGATCCGGACAAAGCCGCGGCCGCACGCGATCGTCTGCGTGCCGATGTCGCCGGATCGGGCGTGGAGGAAGCCGACGTCGTCATCGAAGCGATCTTCGAGAACCTCGAGGCCAAGCAGGAGCTGTACGCGCGCCTGGAGCCGCGCATGAAACCCACCGCGATTCTGGCGACCAACACCTCGAGCCTCAT
>JAQGOC010000134.1 GCA_028293805.1 Gammaproteobacteria bacterium | reverse complement strand
GAGCTCTTCGGGCGTATGGCCGTAGATGTCCACGATAGCGGGCGTGGAGTACGGCATGGTGAGCTGCCCATCCGGTGTTGTGCGGATCTCGAAAATGGCAACCGGCGCGATGCTCGCTATCTTGGCGAGCCGCGTGCGTAAGGCGGTCCGTTCGCGCTCGTGAGCGCGCGCGTTGGCTATCGCCGCAGTGAAGGCTCCAATCGTGGCGCGCATCAGGGCGCCAACGGTCCGACGGGCCGCGAAGATGAAGGCGGGGGCTGGCCCCGGATTGCGCATAGAGCTGCCCCTCTGGAGATGGCGGGGCAAGATCCCTTTGCTGCGTGGCCACTATTCTAACCGGCCATGGGTGCGGCATTTCAGGTACTTTTGCAGTCGCACAAGCCGGAGCCTCAACGGCACCGGGAGGAAACTGCCATATGCGCCGAGTTCGATCGTTCCCGCACTGCGCTCTACTGGCCGGTCTGGCTGCCACGCTTTCGGCTCATGCCGGGATCGCCGCCGAACGCAATCCAGTCCGCACACCGGCGGCGGCGGAAGGAGACAGCGCCGTCCAAGGTGTCATCGTGAAGTTCCGCGCTACGCAGACAGCTACGGCCGGGCAGTCCGCATCCACTACGGACCAAACGGTAGCCTCGCTGGTTGGACGCACCAGGCTCAGTTTGAAGCAGACGCGCAGAATCGCCGGATCCATGCACCTGCTACGGTTCGCTGCGCAGGCGTCCGGCGACACGCTCGAGCAGACCCTGGCGCGGCTGCGGGCGGATTCTGCGGTCGAGTATGCCGAGCCCGATCTGCGGCGGTACCCCCATGCCGTACCGGACGATCCGCTGTATGCAGGGCAGACCGGGCAGTGGTATCTCCAGAGAGCAACCGCGACTCCGAGCGCGATTGATGCAGAAGGCGCTTGGGACACTACGACGGGAAGCGCGGGTATCGTCATCGCGGCGATCGACACTGGCGTGCGTTTCGACCATCCGGACCTGCTGCGAGCAGGCTCCGCCGGCCGCCTGTTGCCCGGCTACGATTTCATTTCCGATCCCGCCGTGGCCAATGATGGCGATGGGCGCGATGCGGACCCTTCAGATCCTGGTGATTGGGTCACGAGCGCCGACGTGCAGAGCACCAGCCTCAAGAACTGCAAGGTGCAGGACAGCTCGTGGCATGGCACCCGCGTCGCCGGCATTCTCGGCGCGCTCACCAACAACTCCACCGGCATTGCGGGAATCAACTGGAGCGGGTGGCTTCTGCCGGTGCGAGCGTTGGGGAAGTGCGGCGGCTTCGATTCCGACATCATCGCCGGAATGCTGTGGGCGGCGGGCCTGCATGTGGATGGCGTCGCGGATAACCCCTATCCGGCGCAGATCGAGAACCTGAGTCTCGGCTCCGCAACGACCTGCTCGGCTGCCTACTCGCAGGTCATCAGCGAGCTCGCCGCGAAGGGAGTGCTCGTCGTGGTATCCGCCGGCAACGAGGGCGGGCCGGTCGAATCCCCAGCCAACTGTGCGGGAGCGGCCGGCATTGCCGGATTGCGCCACGCCGGCACCAAGGTGGGCTACAGCAGCCTGGGTATCCAGATCGCGCTCAGCGCGCCGGCAGGGAATTGCGGGACTTCCGGGACCGGTGCCTGCCTCTACTCGCTCAACACCACGGCGAACCAGGGAACTACGGTCCCGACGACCCACTCCTACACGGACCAGTTCACCACCAACCTGGGGACGAGCTTCTCCGCGCCGATCGTGGCCGGGATCGCCGGCCTGATGAAAAGCCTGAACGGGAATCTGACGCCCGCGCAGCTGATTGCGCGCCTGCAGGAGGGCGCTACGAAGCCCTTCCCTACGACGAGCGACACGGGAACTCCTCCCATCTGCCACGTTCCCACGAGCAGCACCGATACTTCACAGACGTCCGAATGCAGTTGTACGACGCAGACCTGTGGTGCCGGGATGGCCAATGCGAACGGGTCCGTGCAGGCGGCGCTGCGGCCGATTGCGGCTGTGGCGGTGCCTGCCAGTGCGCTGGCGGGCCAGAACGTGACGCTCAATGGCGCCGGCAGTGCTGCCGCTTGCAGGCACAGCATAGCCTCGTATTCGTGGACCAACCTTTCCACGCACGGGGCCGTTTCCAACACCTCCACGGCAACCGTCGTTGCCCCATCGTCCGGCTCGTTCCAGGTACAGCTCACCGTGACGGATGAGGCGGGCCGCACCGATGCGGCCACGGTAACGGTCGGCGCGGCAAGTGCCACCACTTCGGCACCGGCCACCGCGGGCTCGAGCGCTTGTCTGGCGGCAGTTAAGCTGGTGACTGTCGCAATATCTCCTGCCGCGGCCACGGTAAATGCCGGGGGAGGCACTGCCGCATTTGCCGCCACGATCGCGAATGCGCCGGACACGGCTGCCACCTGGCAGGTCAATGGCATCGTGGGCGGTAACGCAACAGTCGGCACGATCAGCACCAACGGACTTTACACAGCGCCCAATGCGATCCCATCGCCGGCGACTGTGACCATAACGGCTGTGCCGGCCGCCGATCCAACTATCTCTGCTACGGCGCAGGTCACTGTGGCCGCCGCTGCGAGTAGTCACGGCGGCGGGGCTCTCGATCTGCTGACGCTCTGCGCTCTTGCGAGCTTGCTTGCGCTGCTGCGGACGGGTTCTGCCAGGCGAGGGCCGCTATAGTGCGACGTGCGGCGATCCTCAGCGTCGCGGCGCTGCTCTGTCTGATCGTCATCGGCGTTACCGCCTGCTCCGAAAGTCCGTCCCACTCGGAGACGCTCACGCACGGGCGCTTTCGCAACGTCCATGTCTATCGGCCGCAGGGCGAGGTGCGCCACTTCGCTCTCTTTCTTTCCGGCGATGGCGGCTGGGGCGCGGGGCTTGGCGGCGTGGCTGAGTCGCTCGCGGCCGATGGAACACTGGTAGCCGGCGTCGATGTGGCGGACCTGTTCGAGAACCTCGAGAAGGATGGTGGCGACTGTGTGTTTCCGGTCGGCGACCTGGAAAACCTCAGCCACTTTGTCCAGGCGTACTACAAGGTCCCCACCTACTTCACACCGATTCTGGTCGGTCACTCGGCGGGGGCATCGCTGGCGTACGCCGCCATTGCGCAGGCGCCACCCGGCACGTTCACGGGGGCACTGTCACTGTCGTTCTGCGTCGATTTCGATCTGCGCAAACCGCTCTGCAAGGCGGGGGATTTGCAATTTACGCCCCGAGCACAGGGCCGCAGCGCGCGACTCCTACCCGCGAAGGAGTTGCATGCACCCTGGATCGCTCTCCATGGCACGGCTGACGGCGTGTGTTCGGCTGCGGAAGCGCGAGCTTTCGTGTCACAGACGCCCGGTGCCCGCTTTATCGAACTGCCTGACGTGAGTCACAACTACGGGGGTATGAAGCTGTGGCTGCCGCAGTTCAAGGCGGCTTTTGCCTCGATCGCCGCGACCGAGCCGCATCGCCTGCAGGCCGCACCGCAAAGCCTGGCCGACCTGCCGATCGTAGAAGTGCCTGCCACCGGCAGCGGCACTGGCGATACCTTCGCAATACTGTTGTCGGGAGATGGCGGCTGGGCGGGGCTCGACAAGGACGTGGCGGGCGTGCTCGCGGCCCGCGGCATACCGGTCGCGGGTTTGGATTCGTTGCGCTATTTCTGGACGGCGAGAACGCCGGCGGGAGTGGCGGCGGATATTGATCGCATGCTGCGCTACTACGGGTCGCACTGGCAGAAGAAGCGTGCGCTGCTGATCGGGTATTCGCAGGGCGCCGATGTGCTGCCATTCGCGGTCAATCGCCTGCCCCCGCAGTCACGCGCGTTGGTCAAGCAGACGGCGCTGATCGGAATCGGCGAGACCGCGGCTTTCGAGTTTCACGTAAGTAACTGGATCGGGTCCGGACATGACGAGCTGCCCATTGGGCGCGAAATCGCCAGACTGTCGGCGGCCGACACGCTGTGTTTGTATGGCGACGGGGACGATGAGTCCATCTGCCCCAAGGTGGGGGCGGCGCATGCGCGGGTCATCAAGCTGCCGGGCGGGCACCATTTCGGGGGTAACTATGATGGGTTGGCGGACCTGATCCTGGCGCGGGCACCGGGCAGTTGAGGGTGGCGCGCCGCGCGCCGCCGATCGTTTTAGCGCGCCCGAAGGGCGCGGACCATTTTCTCTAGCAGGCGCTCGGTGACTGAGCCGGGTTCGGTGCAGCGGCCGGTGTGGACGCGCGACATCTGGATGGTTGTGCTGCGCGGGGCTACGAGCCAGTGAAATCGTTCTCGCTGCGAGAGCTGGCCGATGGGGCCGGCGTCGGGCCCGCCCGCACAAATGAGGGGGATGCTGGCGAGGTGGACGCGGATCGCTTCGAGGTCGAGCGTCGGGTCGAAGGCCAGCAGTCGCGCCTCATCCAACTCGATACGCGCTTCGAGAAATCCCTTCGCGGGGCACGCGACAATCACGCCGACGTTGACGAACTCCTCACGATCAACTCGTGGAACGACGCGTATTACGGCGTAATCATACGAGCAGTGAGCGTGCACGGATCGCCTCCTCGACAAACAGGCGCGGCTGCTCCAGTCGTCTCAACAGGTATTGAACGTAAGCGGCGCGCCATTCCTCAGTCGAGCTGAATGGCGATGCGCCGGTGAGCCACGTCGCAGGGATCGTCGCGACGATGTCTGTGATGATCTCTGGTGTGATCCGCGCGCTCATGTTTGCGTCTGCCTCCCGCAGGAGGCTTGCGAACGGCAGCAGAATGTGATCCTTGATCCGATGGAATGCGTCGTGGCCGCGCTCGAGGAAGTTGTCCCAGGAGTGGTGGAAATAAAGGGCGGCCCCATGGTCGATGAGTCGCAGTCGCCGATGCCACATGAGCATGTTGGCGTTGCGCGCCGTGCGATCGACGTTCGTGACGTAGGCGTCGAACCAGACTATGTTGGAAGCCAGGTCCGCGGCGGGCTTCTCCGCAACGGGGTCGAACATCACGGCGCCGGGAAGGTAGTCGAGCGCAACATTGAGGCCCGCGCTGTGTTTGATCAGTTCCTGGATCTCCGGGTCCGGTTCGGTACGCGCGAGATCCGCGTCGAGCTCCATCAGGACGATTTCGGGCACCGGCAGGCCGGCCGCGCGCGCGATCTCACCGGCGACGAGCTCGGCGATCAAGGCTCTGGGGCCCTGGCCCGCGCCGCGGAATTTGAGCACATACATGCCATCGTCGTCCGCTTCGACAATGGCGGGAAGCGAGCCCCCCTCGTGCAGTGGCGTGACATACCGGGTGGCGGTGAGCGTTCTCAGCTTCATGGTACCGGCGATGATGCCACGGGCTTCAGGCTTGCGGTCGGATCCGCTCGTCCGCCGCGAGCTCGAGCAGGTCGATTTCTTCCTCGGCCGCGTGAAAGGCGTCGTCGCCGATGATCGAGCGGGCTCGCAGATCCAGCAGCGCTTCCCGTTGAGCCGCGACCGCACGTTGCTGCAGGTCGCCCAAGTCCGCGCCTTCATGGTCGTGCTGATTGTCCACCGACTGTCCTTGTCCGAGCCGTACGCGGGCTTCGTAGCCGCGCCGCAAGGTTTCGATCGCCGGCCGGGATTCGTGACTCTCCAGCACACGCAGTGCCGCGCGCGCAGTCTGCGCGCGCGCCAACTGGATCTCCCGGTCTACGGAGCCATCGTCCTTCAGGCCGGCCCAGGTCATCAACGGGCGCAACGTCATTCCCTGAATGACAAGCGTGGTGAGCACCACACAGAACGCACACAGGATGATCAGATCGCGATAGGGAAAACCGCTCGTCGGCGATCCGTCAGGCAGCGCCAGCGCCGCAGCCAGCGTGACGATTCCGCGCATGCCGCACCAGGCGACGATGAGGGCGCCGCCGATCGTGGGCATGGTCATGGATTGCTTGCTGCCGCCGAAATGCCGGACTCTCCAGCGGGCGGCCAGGCTATGCAACATGACCCAGAGTATTCGGACTACTACCACAGTGAGGCAGACGGCGCCCGCGCAGATCAGATAGGTATGCCAGTCGGCAGCGTGCATGCGTGCCACGATTCCGCGCAATTGCAGGCCGATCATTACGAACGCCAACACATTCAGAACGAACACGGCGACATCCCAAACTGCGTAGGACGAGATGCGATGGCGGGCGTCCATGCGCCCGGGCGCGCGGCGGGCAAGGGTCATCGCATAGGCGATCACGGTAAGGATGGCGGACAGGCCCAGATGATCGGCGAGCAGCCACACGGCGAATGTGCCGATGAACTGCAGTATGACGGAGACCGGAATGTCATCCACGTGGGTGGTCGCCCACAGGTACAAGCGGGCAAGCACGATCCCCAGCACGACACCGCCGCCGCAAGTGAGGACAAACATTGGTATGACGCTCCACCCGGCGACAGTCCCTGTCATCGCGGCGCTGACAGCGACGCGGTAAACCAGCAGGGCGCTGGCGTCGTTGAAGAGACTTTCTCCCTGGAGTATCACGACCAGGCGGTGCGGGGGGCGCAGCCGGCGCAGCACAGTCGTTGCGGCGGAGGTGTCCGGGGGCGCCACGATTGCCCCGAGAGCGACCGCCGCCGCCCAACTCATATCCGGAACGAGGTGCTTCGCGACGAACGCGACCGCGACGATCGTCACTCCCACGGCCAGGAGCGCCAGGCTGCTGACTGCCACCAGGTTTTGCTTCAGGTCGCGCGGCGAAGCGTCAAAGGCGGCGTCCAGCAGGACGGGAGCGACAAATAACGCCAACGCCAGGCGCGGATCGAGCACGACCTGCGGCGTGCCCGGAATGAGTGTGAGCGCCGCGCCGGCAAGCGCCAGCAGGGCCGGATAAGGCACGCCGAGCTTGTCGGCCCAGAGCGCCAGCACCGCCCCGACGAGGAGCAGCGTAATGACCAGTTCAAAAATGCCCATGACTTCCCACGCAGATGACGGCAATACCGGACCGTTTTACTCGTGGCCGAGGCGTTGTCGCAAACGCCCTGTCTTCAGCTGTTCAGCCGCACGACCCTCACGTCGACCGACAGCCGGTGGCTGCCGCCGCCGAGGATGATACCGCGCAGCGGCGAGACATCGCCGAAGTCGCGGCCCCAGGCCACTGCGATGTGGTCGGTCCCGACCATGGTGTCGTTGGTGGGATCGAGCTCGAGCCAACCGTAAGGTGGCGTGTAGACCGCGACCCACGCGTGTGATGCGGCGGAGCCGACCAGGCTCCGCACATAGCCGCTCACGTATCGAGCGGCGAGACCTCGCGAGCGCAGGCACGCAATCATCAGGTGAGCGAAGTCCTGGCACACGCCCCGTCGCAACTTCAGCACTTCCGTGACAGGGGTGGCGATCGAAGTTTCGCCGGGGGCGTATTGGAACTCGGCATTGATCTTCTTCATCAAAGCCTGCACGCACGCCAGTATCGGACGCCCTGCGGGGAAGCAATCGTCCGCATACGTCATAAACATCCGCTTTACCCTCACGTAGGGCGACTCGTGCCGAAATCGGCTCGCTTCCAGGTCCTCGCGCGCCGGGGACCGGCCGGCGTAGGTGAGCTGCGAGGCCAGTCGTTCCCAGGCAACCGTGTCGGCCGCGAGAACGGGCGGGCGCGGATGCACCTCCACCTCCATGTCGGTGGTGACTTCGAGGCGGCGGTGCGGATGCTCGAACTCGACACGCGTGACGGGGTTGCCGAATGCATCGAGCTCCTCACGGCGGCGGTAGGCGGCCGGAGAGATGTCGATCGTGTGCTCAAGGCATTGTTGGTACGGCGCGGGACGCGGCACCAGATGCAACAGCTGATGAGAATGCACGACGTCGCTGCCGTAGACGTAGGCGGTCTCGTGGCGGATGCGATAGCGAGTTGTGCTCATATCGCGAGCGCCTGCGAGTTGAGCGTGACGTGGGAAAAGTGCCGCATCGACAGTCGGTCCGAGAGCTTGCCCGCGGACGAGGCGAGGGCCCGTAGCCGTATGGCAAGCGATTGGCGCGCTCGCTCCGCGTCCCGACCATCGGCCTCGAGTGTAAGCAACTCCTCGTCGGCGAGGTGGGGGATGACTTCGTCCAGAGCCGCCTCGCCATTGCCGCCCAGAGAGGCGACGAGAGAAGCAGCCGAAGAGGTCGCGAGAGAGGCGGACAAAGCCTCCAGATCCCGCGCAATCGCCTGTGAGAGAAAGGCGAGCGCTCCGGGATGTTCTGCGTCGCGCAGCAGGAGATCGAGCGTGGGCCCAAGGCGCGGAGCTACGGCATAGCGGGAGCGGTACACGCGCATGCTGTCGTAAGCCTCGAGCAGCCATTCGATATGTCGCTGGCGCGTTGCCGAGTCAGATCCCACGTGTTGTGCCAGAACGGTCGCGCCGAATTGCAGTCGTTCCAGTCTGCGGCCAACGCGTAGCAGGCGCCATCCCGCATCCTGCGTCATATCATCCAGTGAGAAACCCGCGAGCGCCGCAAGCGACAGCAACAATCTATCGAGAATCGCGCGCGGCTCGTCGCGTGAGGCGAGACCTTCCTGCAAGCGCCGTTGCATGTCGGAGACCGCGCGCCAATAGCTCGAAGAGAGCCTTCCGCGGACCTGCGATGCGCACCAGGCCAGGCGCCGGACGTCGGCCACGACTCCTTGTGGGTTGCGTTCCTCGCGCAGGCTCGCTGTCGGCTCTGTATCGGGCGCGATCAGACCGGTGTCGCGACATATCTTCACCGCGGCTTTCCAGACATTCTCGTCGATCCGCGCGCCGAGCGTGGCTCGCAGCAGGCGCGCTTTGTCCTCGCAACGCACGGAGTAACGACCGAACCAATACAGGTTTTCGACGAGTCTGGAGGGAACCTCGTCGTAGCGAACGGCAATCCGAGAGTCGCTGGGAGGGCTCGTGGTCGACTCACTGTCCGCGGGATCTGCCAGGACCCATATGTCCTTGCTCCCGCCGCCCCGCTGCGTCGACACCACGTCGACGGCGGCATCAGTCGCAATACGCGCGAGCCCGCCCGGCATCACGCGGTGGCCGGTTCCGGCCGCGACCGCATACATGCGAATGGAAACGGCTTTGGCAGCGAAGCCCAGCGCCCCATGCGGCCGCCAGACGGGAGCCTGCGAGAGTGCCAGGTGCTCCTGGGCCACGTACGCGTACGGGCGCGTTCGCAGCCGCTCAATGAGCTGGGTACGGGCTCCGCCCGTGAGACTGCGGCCGAATACAGGCTCGAAGCGCTGATTCGGCCAAGCGGGCTTGATGAGGAGCCGGTCGAGATTGGCGAGGACGTAGTCGAGGGCCGGCGCCTCGCCACACCACCAGGTCGCCAGCGCGGGCAAGGTCAGGCTTTCGCCCAGCAGCCGCTCGGCGATTCTGGGCAGGAACCCGAGCCAGGCGGCGGATTCCAGGACACCGGTCCCGAGCGCGTTGGCCAACTGCACGCGGCCGGCCCGTACCGCGCCCAGCAGGCCGGCCACTCCCAGCGCCGAATCGCTGCGCAACTCGACGGGGTCGCAAAAGTCATCATCGAGACGCCGGAGAATCGTGTGAACGCGTCGCAAGCCGCCCAGGGTCTTGAGATAAACGGTGTCGTTGCGGACCGTGAGATCCGAGCCTTCCGCAAGCGGTAGCCCTAACTGGCGCGCAAGATAGGCGTGCTCGAAGTACGTCTCGTTGAAGGGGCCGGGCGTCAGGATGACCGCCAGTGGAGTCTCGCCTTCGTCGGCCGAGCCGAGCAGCCGGTCGCGCAGCTCGCCGAAGAATCCGCTAATGCCCCGGGCCCCGACTTTGGAGATCGAGTCGGGGAGCACCTGCTCGACGATTTCGCGGTTTTCGAGCGCATAACCGGCGCCTGACGGGGTCTGCGTACGGTCCGCCATCACCCACCAGTGCCCGTCCGGCGCGCGCGCGAGGTCGGCGGCGTACAGGTGCAGCCAGTTGCCGCCTTTTGGGACGACGCCATGACAAGGCCACAGAAAATTGGGATGACCGAAAACCAGCTCGGGCGGCACGATGCCCTCGGCGAGCAGGCGCTGCGGCCCATAGAGGTCGGCCAACAGCGCATCCAGAACCCGTGCCCTCTGCGCGAGACCGCTCTCGAGGCTTTTCCATTCGACGGCGGTCAGAACCAGCGGCACCGGGTCGAGCGCCCAGGGACGGTCCGCTCCCTGCGGATCCGCATACACGTTGTACGTGACCCCATTTTCGACGATCAGCCGGCGCGTAAGGTCAAGCCCTCGCCGGGCGAATGCCCTCGCATCGCTGTCCGTGAGCCGGTCAATGAGCGTACGCCAGTGTGGGCGGACGCCGCCGGTTGGCTCGAGCAACTCGTCATAGCGGCGCGGGTCGGCGATGTAGCTCGCTAAGCAGCCATTCGCCACATTGTCCGGCCGTGCAGCACTCATCGCGGGTCAAACTCTCCTGAGATCCAGCGTAAACGAAAACTCGGGGCTCACGGGTTCCTGCGCAGGCGCAAGATGTCCGGGCGTGTGGCCCATCCGGAAGAAACGCGCGCGCCGCCGGCTTTCGGACTCGAACGCGTTGACCGGGAAGGTCGCGTAGCTGCGCCCGCCGGGATGCGCCACGTGATATTGACAGCCACCGAGCGAACGTTCCATCCAGGTATCGACCACGTCGAAAGTGAGTGGCGCGTGCACGCCGATCGTAGGATGCAGGGATGAGGCCGGGTGCCAGGCGCGATACCGCACACCTGCGACGAATTCGCCCACGTTACCCGTGGGTCGCAGAGGGACGCGTCTTCCGTTACACGCCAGGACATACCGGTCAGGCGCGAGGCCCGTTGCCTTCACCTGCAGCCGCTCAACCGAGGAATCCACGTAGCGTACCGCGCCGCCCGTGGGGCCTTCTTCGCCCATGACGTGCCAGGGTTCGAGTGCCTGTCGAAGCTCGATCTCCACGCCGCGCGCGGCGAAGTCGCCGTACTTCGGAAAGCGGAACTCGAAGTGCGGGGCAAACCACGCAGCCTGCAGCGGGAAGCCGGCGGCTTTCTGCTCCGCAAGCACGTCGGCAAAATCCTGCTGCACGAAGTACGGCAACATGAATCGATCGTGCAACTCCGTTCCCCAGCGTGTCAGCCGCGCAGGAGCATAGGGTGTCCGCCAGAAGCGCGCGACGAGCGATCGCAGCAAAAGCTGTTGGGTGAGGCTCATGCGCTCATGCGGTGGCATTTCAAAGGCCCGCAGCTCCAGCAGCCCGAGTCGGCCCGTCGGCCCGTCTGGCGAATACAGCTTATCGATGCAGAACTCGGCCCGATGCGTATTGCCGGTGACGTCGATCAGCAGGTTGCGGAACAGGCGGTCGACGAGCCACGGCGGGCTCGCCACGCCCGGTGGCGGTACCTGTTCGAACGCGAGCTCGAGCTCGTAGAGGGAATCGTTACGTGCCTCATCGACGCGCGGTGCCTGTGAGGTGGGACCAACAAATAAACCGGAGAACAGATACGACAGCGACGGGTGGTTATGCCAGTAGGCGAGCAGGCTCCGTAACAGGTCCGGACGGCGCAGAAAGGGCGAATCGCCGGTCGTGGCGCCCCCGAGCACGAAATGATTGCCGCCGCCGGTGCCCGTGTGCCGGCCGTCGAGCATGAACTTCTCGCTCGTGAGCTTCGAGAGCCGCGCAGCCTCGTAAAGGTGGGTGGTGCGCCCGACCAGCTCGTCCCAACTCCCGGACGGATGAATGTTCACCTCGATGACACCGGGATCCGGGGTGACCCGGAAGCTGTTGAGCCGGGGATCGCGCGGAGGGTCGTAACCCTCCAGGACGACCGGCAGGGACAGGGCTGCGGCCGTCGCCTCCACGGCGGCCACGAGCTCCAGATACTCCTCGAGCCGGCTCGTTGGAGGCATGAAAACATACAACACGCCATTACGCGGCTCGGCGCATAACGCCGTTCGCGCGATGTCGCCGGCAGACTCCCGGGGAAGAGGCGCACGCAGGGTGGGGGCGTGATCGGAATTGTCGCTATGGGGCGCATGCTCGGCAGCAGCGGCGCGCGGGTCACCGGCTTGCCTCAACTGTTGCCTGATGATCGCCGGGCGGGGTAACGGGGCGAATGTCTGTGTCGGATCGGGTGACGACACATAGGGATACTCCTCCGCCCTCACCCAGGGAAGGCTGTCCAAAGGCAGCCGTAATCCGAGGGGCGAATCTCCGGGCACCAGGTAGCACCGCTCCTGGCGCAGAAACCACGGCCCCGTGTGCCAGGCTGTGCCGATCGCGTTGCGCGAAACGGGGAGCACATGGCCCACGGCGCGATCGAGGCCGCGCTCGAAAATCCGCGCCAATCTCGTGCGCTCCACCGCATCTTCCAGCCTCGACTCGAATGGATCGACGTTCACGGGGAGGCGGCGCTCGCGCCAGATGTAATGAAAAGCATCTTCGTACGCGGCAAACACAAAAGCCGGCGATAGCCCGAGTCGCGTCGCGACGCCCGCGAGAAAGCGCTCAGCCATGGCCTCCGTGACGCCGTAGTCAGTGCTTTCGTCCGCGTACAGTGCCGGATCCTCCCAGATCGGCTCGCCGTCGCGGCGCCAGAAGCAGTTCAGCGACCAGCGCGGCAGCGGCTCGCCGGGATACCATTTTCCTTGTCCGAAGTGCACGAGCCCGGTCGGTGCGTACTGCTCTTTCAGGCGATGGTAAAGCTCCGCCGCGCGCGCTCGCTTGGTCTTTCCGAGAGCGGCCGTGTTCCACTCCTCGCCATCCGGATCGTCGCTGGCGACGAATGTGGGCTCACCACCCATGGTGAGGCGCACGTCGAGCGCTGTCAGGTCGGCGTCGACCGTATGGCCCAGCCGTTCAACCGCCTCCCACTGTGCCTCGCTATAGGGTTTGGTAACACGGGGCGCTTCCCAGATGCGCTGCACCGTCATCGTGTGTTCGAACTCGACTTCGCATTCTTCGACGAGTCCCGAGACGGGAGCGGCCGACGAGGGCTCCGGCGTACACGCGAGCGGGATATGCCCTTCACCGGCCAGCAGCCCGGAAGTGGGATCGAATCCGATCCAGCCCGCGCCCGGCAGATACACCTCGCACCATGCGTGCAGATCGGTGAAGTCGGTCGTGGGTCCCGACGGCCCATCGAGCGATTTCACATCCGCGGTGAGTTGGATGAGGTAGCCGGATACGAACCGCGCAGCGAGCCCGAGATGCCGCAGGAGCTGCACCAGCAGCCAGGCCGAATCGCGACACGAACCGGACGCTTTCTCGAGGGTCTCTTCGGGAGCCTGCACACCGGGTTGCATGCGGATGAGATACCCGACGTCGCGGGAAAGTCGCATGTTGATATCGACGAGGAAGTCGATGAGGCTTGCGTGCTCGCGCGGAATCGACTCCAGGAACTCGGTAAAGCGGGGAGCCGGAGCCAGCTTCGTCAGATAGGGCGCGAGTTCGCGCTGCTCGGTGGGCTCATAGGCGAAGGGAAACTGCCGCGCATGCGGCTCGAGAAAGAAATCGAAGGGATTGAGGACGGCCATTTCGGCCACGAGATCCACGGTGATGCGCAGCTCGCGTGTCTTTTCCGGAAACGTGAGGCGGGCGAGATAGTTGGCCTGCGGGTCCTGCTGCCAGTTGACGAAGTGTTCCGCGGGCTCGACTTGGAGTGAATACGCGAGAATGCGAGTCCGGCAGTGCGGTGCCGGCCGCAGGCGCACGCTCTGCGGGCTCAGGCTGATGAGCCGATCGTAACGGTAGTGCGTGACGTGATTGAGCGCGACATGGATCGACACTGAGGATCTCCCACCCGATGGTCAGCGGCAGTATGAGTGTTCTGGATTTTGCCGGCGGAGCCGGGCGGCCCTGTGAGCATGCAAGGCCGGGGCCGGTTCATCGGGCGGCAGTATACGGCCCGGGAACCGGACCCATTCGCACCAAACTGGTACACGCCCGCACCAATAGGTGGCGGACGAAGCGTCGGTCTAGGCCGCCCGGCTGACGGACGCGAGCACTTCCTGCGTCGTCATGACATCGGCGAACAGCATGACCATGTTGTCGAGAGTCGCGTTGTGAGCCGCATCGGTCAGGGCGGCATTTGCGTCGGCGACGAAGACGATCTTGTAGTTCATCTGCATGGCATCCCGCGCCGTCGATTCGCAGCAGCAGTTCGTCAGGGTGCCGGTGATGATGAGCGTATCGATGCCGCGCTCCTGCAAGACCTCATGGAGGCGGCTCGCGCCCGGCACGAAGGCGCCGAAGCGAGTCTTGTCCATGGCGATGTCGGACCCGCGGACTTCGAGCTCGGGCCACAGACCCCAGTAGTGGGCGTCACGCGCGAACGCCTTCGCCATTGCTTCACGGCTTGCGCCGCTGTGCATGTAGGCAAACCAGTTCGACCAGCTCGACTGCGATTCCTGATCGATGGTCATTCGCAGGAAGATGTTCTGCCCACCGCGCTCGCGCACCGCCGCGCTGATCGTGTTGACCGAGGCGACGATTTCCCGGGCAATCGGCACTTCCACCGGGGCGCCGGGCTGCATGAAGCCGTTCTGCAGATCGACGATCAGGTGCGCGGTGCGCCGGATATCCAGCTTGTCGAAGATATGGGCCGCACCGCGCTGCGCGCGGACCTGCGCCAGCAGGTCGGGAGAGATTTGAATCCGATGCATGCGGCCGGTCCTTGGATGGCGGAGCTTGGGGTTACTTGGGCTCGCGTCCCGGCTGCGTGTCTTCTGCCGGGAACGTTTGCGCTCCGCTCGTCAGAGGTCGGGGCTGCGGGGGCGCGGCCGGGGCCGGGCTGGCGGCGGCGTCCGGCGGGGGCGCCGCGGAAGCTGATTGTTGACCTCGCGTGCTCGCGGAGACGGCGGTCATGAAGCGTTTCGCTGCCGGATCGTCGCTCTTGATTGTGCCGGCGATGAGATCCGAGGCGGGCACGTCCGACTTCTTATAAAAAGCGTCGTTCGCCTTGTCGTCGATCGTAAGTGCGGTGCCATCGAGCGCGATCCCCGCGAACACGCCGCGGCTGCGCGAATAGGAGTACACCTCGGTCTTGAAGCTCGTATCGGTATCGGCTGAAGCCGTGCGTCCAACGGGGCCAGCTGCCACGGACGCGTCCGCGCCCAAGGTTACTTTGCCGCCGGTGATTCCTTCGATGCCCTTACGGGTCGTGAAGACGAGCACCAGGTCCGTGGACTGGGCGCCCCACTGCCAACCGAAGCTGCCGCCGGTCATGGTGATGAAGACGGGGCTCGTAAAGCGGCCGTCTTTGTCGCGGACCACGAGAACGCCGTGGCCACGACGGCCACCGGCAAAGAAGGCAATCTTCGTCATGTCAGGAATGACCGCAATGCCATAGGCGCGCTCGAGCAGGCGATCCGGGATCATCTGGTCGCGTGCGTCACGTAACTCCTCGAGAACCTGGCTCGCCATGAGGAGCTTGCCCTCCTGGCGCGCCTGCGCGTGGGCTAGTCCTCCGTGCCCAATCGCGGCGATTGCCAGCACGAGTCCGGCGAGCACGGTTGAGATATTAGTGCGGGTACGCATGCTTCGATCCCCTCGTCATGTGTTGACCGTCGCTCCCTGCCGACATTCTTTGCGCAATGCGGGCGGCGAACGACCGTAAGGAGCGAAGCTTAACTCAGCTGCAGCCGCCGTGGGGCAGGTGAGGTGTTTGATGCCCCGGTTCAGCGGCGGTTCAGCTTAAAACCAGATGGAGACGAACGCCTGCAGGATGCCGGCATTGAGCCGATAAAGCGGCTCGTTGCCCGCGCTGAAGCCGTCCTGGCCGGCGAACAGCGCGTTGCGGAAGTCGCTGTAGTTGATCATCAGCTGATCGTAATGGAAGTTCAGGCTGCTCTTGTTGATCCACGGCGCGCGCGGCACATGAAATTCGTACGAGGCGCCGATGCCGAGGGTCAGGCTATGGAAAGCCGCCAGCTCCCGGTCGCGGGCCATGAAGTTGGAGTAGTTCGCGCGCGGGAACAGGTCGCTGTAGAAGGTCGCGGCATTCTGGCGGTAGAAGCGGATGCTGCCGTCGAAAATCCAGTGTCCGAAGGCCGGTTGCGTGTAGTCGAGCTCGGCTGTATGTCCGACGATGCCCCAGGTGTCTCTGAAGTAGCGGTACTGGCCTGTGACGGCCGCCCGGTAGGGCAGGAAATACTTGAAAGCCGCGGAAGCGGCGTTGCTCGTCCGGGTGCCCGGATAGATCTGGTCCGCGAGGGTGAAGTCCTTCCCCGTCACGGCGGGATCGAAGTAGCGGATCTTGCGATAGGGGTTGGCGAGGTAGCCCTGATCGGTGAGGGCTTCGTAGTTGAGGTTGAGGATGGCGTTACGCGTGAGAATCTGGCTCAGGGCCAGGGAGTAGCCGCGATGGTCGGCCTGCTGGTGGAACGTGGGGTCGTTCGCGAGCCGGCCGGTGGCCGGGTTCTTGATGTCGCGGAACACGTTGTCCCAGCCGCGCCGATAGCTCATCGTCACCGTCGTGAGATCGCCGAACATATCCTGGCTGATCGAGTAGTAGGCCGTGTTCGACGTGTAGTCGGGCTCCTTGCTATGGATGTATCCGGCGGTATAGGTCGACTTGCCGTGCAGGTAATCGACGGAAAAGCCCTCCTGTTTGCGATTCTCTTTGTAGGGACTCGCGGAGAGCTTCACGTCGATCGAGGCGCTCGAGATCATGTCCTCGTAGTAGTTGGCGGACAACGAGAAATTGTCGCCAACCTTTTTGCGTACGAGCACGGAGGGGCCGCTGATCGTCATGCCCCCGCCCTGATACCTGTGCACCAGAACATCGGCGCGGTCTTCCGGCAATACGCCGGCGAGCGCCGGCGCGCCGATGAGGCAAAGCGCGACCAGTGCCTTGGCACCACCCTGGCCGCATCGAGCGGCGAACGCCGCACGCACGCGCATCACGCTCTCGATCAATTGCATCCGCAACCACCACCCACGCCGCCGGTGGCTCCGCGCGAGCCCTCGCGCGATTCGAACACGTGCTCGATGTACGTACTCGAGACCGGATCGCGGTTGAAGGACATGATGGGGTCCGCGAAGTGCTCGCGCTCGTAGGGCTTCACCCACGGCTCGAGCGGCGAGCAGCCGGCAAGCGTTCCCAGCACGACGGCTCCCATCACTAGTGCGCGTATTCTCATGAGATTTCCCGCCGCGGCTATTCGCGGATCAACGATCGGATGCTGTCGAGGTATTCGTTCTCGTCGCCGGGCTTGTAGCCGTGGTGGAGCACGCGCAGGTTGCCCTTGCGGTCAATGATCACCGTGCTCGGCATGCCGGACCCGTCGTACAGCTTGCTCACCTTGCTTTCCTTGTCGTACAGGATTGGAAAGCTCACGGGGGTCTGTTTCAGCCAGTCGTCCGCCGCCTTCGAATCCGGCTCGACGTTCACGCCGAGCAGCGTGAAGCCCAGCTTGTTGTACTTCTTGTAAATGTTCTCGAGCAGGGGCATCTCCTGGCGGCAGGGTCCGCACCAGCTCGCCCAGAAGTTGAGCATCACCACCTGGCCCTTGTACTGCGCCAGGTTCACTTCGCGGCCGCCCCGGGCACCGAGGGTGAACTGCGGCGCGGGGCTGCTCGAGCTCGCGGCCAGGCAGGGCAGGGCAATGAGGAGTGCGGCTGCCATTGCTGCGATACGGTTCTTCATTTTAGCTCCGCGGTCCTTCAAAAGAAGACGGTCGTCCCGACGCGCATCTCGATGTTGTTGGTGAGCTTGTCGACACCAAGGGTAGCGGACTGGAACACCCGGTCCTGCACCGTGATGTGGACCGCGAGCCAGTCGGACGGCAGTACCCGGAAGCCGGCGCCGAAATTGACCGTGAACTTCTTGTCTCCGGCGAAATCGGTGCTGCCGATGCCGCCGAGGAGATAGAACGCGCTCGTCAGGGCGCGGCCGCGACCGAGAAAGGCCTCGCCCGGGAGGAAGTTGTAGCCGAGCGACAGATCGTAATACGTGAAACGCCTCTGAGCGGGCGTCAGCAGCTGAATATTCCCGCCTAGCGTCTCGAAGCTGGTGCGGCCGCCCTTGGAACGGCCGAACTCCCCCTGAAAGAAGAAGTCCTCGGTGACGTGGTAGGCGAGGGTCGCCCCGTAACTCGGGTTAGTGCCGAAGTCCTCGATCGACAGCGCGCCATAGTCGAGGCCGAGCTCGACGTTCGAGCTCCTGATCTTCGGCACCTTGATCTTGCGGCGTTCCACTTGAGGCTCCACGACGCGCGGGTTGGCGTCGTCGTCGGGCGGTTGATCGGCCCGTTTCGCCTCATCGCGGGCTTCCGCGTTCGCTTCCCGGACCTCCGTACGATGGTCGTACCAGTTGCGCACCGACGCGCAGCCGGACAGCGCGGCCAGCGCCACCGTCAGAAGAAGAACGCGAATCCCAGTTTCCATTCGTCTACTTCCTCATTTGCGTTGCGCTTCGTAAATACGATGTGGCTCTTGTACTCGGCGCGCAGAAAAAAGCGGCGCGTGAGGTAGAAGCGTACACCGCCGCCGACGTACGCGGACTGCTCCCAGCGCTGGGCTGGCTGCACGAGAGTCGCCTTCGGCTCGAGATGTACGAAGCCGGTTCCCAGCATCAGGAACGGCGAAAGCCGCCATTCGGGGACGAGCACGTGCGTGAGCCCGAGGTCGCCGATCACACCATTCGAGAACTTGCCGAGGAACTGTCCGAGCGACACTTCCGCGGCGAGCTGCGAGTTGAACGAGAACGAGCCGTACGTCGATATCAGCGTGGCCCCGCCGTATTGCCCGGCAAACATGCCGAGCTCGAAGCGGTGCGACGTGAAGCCCTGGCGATCGCCCAGGTCGAAGGTGAACGGCGAGCCGTCGGCCAGGACGGTTTTGAGCATGTCCTGCTGGGATGCCCATCCTTCAACGCCGCGCTCCGTACGCACCTTGAACCAGTCCGTGCGGCGAAAGAGGACGTCCACACTTGCGTCCCGCGGCACCACGTGGAAAACCGGGTAGCCGCGTCCAGCCCCGGAATGTAATTCGAGGTAGGGCTGGGTTACGAACACCTGCGCGTGCTCCCGCGCGTTGCTCACCCCGGGGGCAGCGAACAGCGCCAGTAGCGCGAGGAGGCCGGCGACCAGAAAACTTCGCAAGCTCTTCCTAATTGACAGGGACTGCGGGGTCGAACGGGTTGTTGAAGTATTGCGCGCCAATATCCAGCCACTCGGACAATAAGCGAAGCTCGGCGGGGCTCAGCCAGCCCGCGTGCGTGCTTCCGGAACCCGCTGCGAAGCGACCCATGAACTGGGCCGACAGCCCTCCGTTCGCGCTACCCGCATTCAGGTACGGTCCCACCGGGCTGGTCGTCGGGTTGCCGTTCGCGTCCGGCGGACCTTGGACATCCTGGAGGGCCCCCATGTTAACTTCTTGCTGGTTGTGCTGAAACAGCAGCTGGCGATAAGAGACGAATTGCAACGGTTCCGCGTTCGAGGGGTCCGTCGTCAGATTGAGCTGTCCGGCCGGAATCATCGCGCTCATATCGGCCTTTTGCGAATTGTGACAGCCGGCCCGCGAGCAGGTGTGATCCGCCGTGACGACGCCCGCGACGAGGGTCTGCCGCGGCAGGTCCCAGAGCGGCTGGATGTGCTCGGGGTAATTGATCACGATGCGGCAGTTCGCGACCCATTTACTCTCGCAGGGGACGCTCGTTGGCGGCAGCGTCTTGAACAGCGGATCGTCGTAGCGAAGGGTGATCGGCGTACCCCGTGCGGCCTGTGCCGGGTCGGTCCATACGTCGGTATAGAGCACATTCACGTCCGGCACCATGCTGCACACAGAGCCGGATACGCACGTCAAGCGGGCGCGCGCCTCGGCCATGGTTTCGCCGGCGGTCGGCAGGAAGGCCGGCAAGGTTGTGGAGCCGATAGTGAGGGGCGTGGCAATGGTATGCGGGAAGGGTGATCCCGTTGCCGCGGCTCCGCTGTAAGCGGCCGCGAACAGCCCGGAGCGGCCGTGTGAGAGGGGCGACTGTGCGGTTGCCGGCGTATGGCAGCCGTTGCAGGTCAGCGTTTCACCGGGATGTACCTGCAGCCATGTGGCCTGCCCTGGCGCGATGCGCCGGCCATTTGCGTCCAGAATACTGATTTGAAAGGCCACGTTGGCCGGTACCTGCAGATGCACGGAGCCGTCGGGTTCCACGGGTGCGTAACCCATGATCTCGCGCATTACATTACTGGCGCCGAACGCGGCCCCCGCGAGTTTCACCACATCCATGCTCGGGATGGAGACCGCTTTCTCGAGCCGGATGAAGCGTGCCTTGCGCTGATCGGGAGGCGTCTGGGCGGGATCCGCCACCGCGCGGATGTTGACAGTGTCCACGCCATCGAAATCATAGACGCTCTTGATGTCGAGCACGCCGACGCCCGCGGTCACGAGGTCCTGGTCGAGATCGACTCCCGCGAGCTTGTCCAGAATGATGTTCTGCAGCGGGCGCGGCTGCGTGACCGCGAGATCCGTGACCATGACGCCTTCGACCGGCTGCATGATCGGCAATAGCGTGTTTTGCTTGGGATCGAACATCCATACGCTATAGAGAGGCGGCGCGATCTGCACGGCTGGATCCGCGAGACGCGCATCGGTGCAGGGAACGACCGCCGCCGTCGTGCCGTCCAGAAGGCGACACTGCTCCCAACTCACCAGGATGCGATTCGTTCCGTCCCACAGGGCAAAGGCCGAGTTGAACCGTCCTCCCGGGGAGGGCCCGGGTATGGTCACCACATCGTTCGGAGTAGCGCGCACCTGCGCCGGACCGGCCAGCCCCGCATTCGCGAGCGTCGGCTGCGTATTCTCGACGTAATGGATACCGTCGATGATGACGAGGTCACCGCCAAAGTCGACTTTCGTGTACTGCCGGGCGAGCGCGAGGATGCGGCCGTCCTGCATCTCGCGCGGCTTGAGGAATTCGACGACCGTTGCGTTCGTGCCGGTCATGTGGCTGTTGGCGCCGTAATAGAGCTGGAGATCCGTCCCGTCCGGATTCGCCGAGTACAGATGCATCCCGTCTTTGCCTGGCGCGTTATCCCAGCGTGTCCATAACACGCGGCCGCTCGAGAGCACCGTCGCGTCGAGGTCGTGACTCTGGTTGAACGAGAGCTGGTGAACGGCCGTACCGTCATCGTTCATGACGTGCAGCACGAACGCCGGCTCGGCGCGGGCCTCGTCCTGATACTCGAACTGCGGTTTGCCTTCGTCCAGCAGGATACCCTTCGATTGCGACTGGCGGGTCGAAGAGAACACTATGCGGCCGTCCGGGAGGTAATGCGGCGAAACGTCGTTCACTGTGGCCGCGCCGGTATCGATGGAGGGATCGATCACCTGCCGCAGCGTGTCGGTGGCGATGACGTATTCCCAGATGCGCCACGACGGCGCATCCTTCTGCTTCATTTTTATCGTGAGCGGACCGCGCATCGCGAAAACGACTTTCTTCCCATCGGCGGACGTGTCGACGTCCTTTACGTCATACACCGCATCGGCGCTGACGCGGGCGCGGATGGTGATGTTGGTCTCCGTCGCGCTCGGGGACGCGCTGGCACGCTTGTAGAGATCCGCCTGCGGGAAAGCATCGCGAAGCATGCGGACATCGTCCGTCTGCGTCGGGATCGTGCGCTTCACGTAGAAAATCGGAAAATCGACGGTGGCCGGATCCGCCACCTGGCCGTTCCCCAGATTGACGCTGCCGCCGCCGCTGCAGGCGGCCAGGGAGCCCGCCAAAAGGCCGATCGTGGCCAGTGCCACGCAGCGGCTCAGGCGCCTTGCCCACCTGTCCTGCCGCGTGTGACCGTGCACGCATTCGCGCCGCATGTTCATTCGAGAAACTCCAGATCGACTCGCCTGCGCCTTCCCCGCGACGGGCGAATGTAACTTAATTCAAAGCCCCGTTGGCCGGTTTTCGCCGTTGTGCTGAGTCCATCACGGCGTGCGCGCGCGGTTCCCTGTTCTCTTCAGTGACGTTGGTGCACCAGCGATCGCGGGCTATTAGTTAGTCCTTTGATCACGGGGCCGCCGTGACCCGACTCGCACTTTGCCGCAGTTTGGGCCTAACGACGGAGCTAACAGCAAATGTGTCGGTGTCTGGCGACGTGAGCCGGAACAGACAAGCGGAGCGGGGTCTTGCGGGCCGTATAGTCCGGTCCGCGCAGCGGCAATCGTGGGAGTGGACGGGCGCCTTATGAATACGAAGACAAGCAGCAGACAAACCGGTTCGTGTCCGGCGCGACGCTCATCAACCCCTGTCGCCGGGTGTGCGCTGATCGTGCTCGCCCAAATGGCGGCACCCGCATTTGCCGGCCCTGCTGAGCAGGCCCAAAGGATTTACGAGCGCATCGCCGGCGTGCCGCCGTCGGCCACCGTGCTTCAGCAGATGACGACGCTGATAACGAACGATCCGAGCCGGTCGGGCCTGGTCGCCGCTGCAGCCATCGCCACCGACGCGCCCTCCTTCTACAACGTAGTTCTGAAGAATTTCGTGATGCCCTGGACGAATCGGGACCAGACGGTCTTCGCGCCGCTGAACGATTATGCGGCCACCGTCATCGGCATGGTGCGTGACGACATTCCATTCAACACCGCGCTCTCCGCCGACAGGCTCTATACGAGCAAAGCCAGCGGACTGCCGCCAGTTTCGTCCGCTAACAACGATCATTACGCCATGGCGGAGACCAACGGAGTGGACCTCAAGGCCACTCTCGTGGCCACTACGCAGTCTGCGGCCTACGGTCTGCCCACCGAGGCGACCGCCGGGTTGCTCACGACCCGCGGTGCCGCATCCGCATTCTTCGTCGCGGGGACGAATCGCGCGATGTTCCGCTTCACGATGATCAATCATCTGTGCAACGACATGGAAGCGCTCATGGATACGACACGACCGCCCGATCGTATCCGCCAGGACGTGGCGCGCTCGCCCGGCGGCGATAGCCGCATCTTCCTCAACAACTGCATCGGCTGCCACAGCGGCATGGACCCCATGGCCCAGGCGTTCGCCTACTACAACTACGACGCCACCGCCGGCAAGCTGGTGTATACGGCGAACCTGGTGCAGCCGAAGTACCTGATCAACTCCCCGAACTTTCCGAACGGGTTCGTCACGCCGGACAACAGCTGGGCGAATCGCTGGCGGCAGGGATCCAACTCGGTCCTCGGGTGGGATCCGATGCTCCCCGGCAGCGGCGTCGGCGCCAAGTCGTTGGGCCAGGAGCTCGCCTCGAGCGATCAGTTCGCGCAGTGCCAGGTCACCAAGGTGTTCCAGACGGTCTGCTTCCGTGCGCCGACGAGTTCCGCGGACCAGGCAGCGGTCGCATCCATCAAGCAGAGCTTCAAGTCCGGCTACAGCCTCAAACAGGTCTTCCAGCAGTCCGCTGCCACCTGCGCGGGATCGTAGGGAGAGCTGCAATGAACAGGAAGCATCACATGAACTGCCTTGAGCTCGCCTTTACGGGCGCGCGCGCCGGTGCCCGTGCGCTTACAGCCGCTGCCGCTGTCGCACTGGTCGCGACCCTGGCGGCCTGCAGCGCTGGCGGGCCCGCGACCCAGGTCAACCAACCGACCACCGGCGGGACGAGCACCGCGAACCAGTACACCGGACCTGCGGCCTCGAACGCCGATGTCCAGTCTTTCAAAATCAACCTTTGGGAAAACATCCGCGTGAGCAACCGCTGCGGCGGTTGCCACCATGAGGGTGGGCAGGCCCCCATGTTCGCGCGCTCGGACGACGTGAACCTCGCGTACCAGGCCGCGGCCCCGCTGGTGAATTTCACACAACCCGACCAGTCGAAACTGGTATTGAAAGTCGCCAGCGGCCACAACTGCTGGGTGGCCGACCCGAGTGCCTGCAGGGACACGATGCTCACGTGGATCAAGGCTTGGATCGGCGCGGGCGCGTCCTCGAGCACCGGCGTCATCCTGACTCCGCCGCCCTTGCAGACGGTGGGGAACAGCAAGGTGTTCCCGGCGGATGTGAGCCAGACGAATTTCGCGACGACGGTGTACCCGCTGCTCACACAATTCTGCACGGGTTGCCACCGTTCCGATGCCGCCACTCCGCAGGCCCCGTATTTTGCCAGCTCGACCCTCGCGGAAGCGTATCTCGCGGCTCAACCCAAGATGGACCTCAACGATCCGGCGCAGTCGCGCTTTGTAGTGCGGCTGGGAATGGAGTTCCACCATTGCTGGGCGATTACGCCGGGCGGACAGCCGGATTGTACCGGGAGCTCTGCCGCGATGTTGGCGGCGGTTACTGCAATGGCCGGCGGCATCAATGCCACGACCATCGATTCGACCTTGGTCGTCTCGAAGGCGCTCTCCCTCACGCAGGGCACGATCGCCTCGGGTGCCAACCGTTATGAGGCGAACCTGATCGCGAAATACGAGTTCAAGACCGGCACCGGCAGCACCGCCTATGACACGAGCGGCGTGAATCCGGCGGCCGATCTGTCGCTCGCCGGCGCCGTCACATGGGCCGGAGGGTGGGGTATCAACATCGCCGCGGGCGGCAAGGCACAGGCTTCGACGGCCGCGAGCCAGAAACTCTCGCAGATGATCACGTCGACGGGCGAGTACTCGATCGAGGTGTGGGCAGCCCCGGCGAACGTAGCGCAGACGGAAGCGTATATTGTCAGTTACTCGGGCAGCGATAAGACACGTAACGCCACCCTGGCGCAGCATGGGATGCAGTACCAGGCGAGCACCCGCAGCGACAAGACCGACACGAACGGCGCACCCCCGCTGCTCACGGCTGCCGGCAACAGGAACGCGCAGGCGGCTCTCCAGCACGTCGTGCTGACCTATGACCCGGTCAACGGCCAGAAGATCTACGTGAACGGCGCGTTCACCGGCGATGCGGATCCCAACACGGGCGGATCGCTCGCCAAGTGGGATAATACCTTCGCGCTCGTGATGGGGGCCGAGACGACCGGCAAGGAGCCGTGGGTGGGCCTGATCAAGTTCGCCGCCATCCACAGCCGGGCGCTGACCGGTGCCCAGGTGCAGCAGAACTTCGCAGCGGGTGTCGGTGAGCGTTACTTCCTGCTGTTCGACGTGAGCGCCCAGTCAGGCGTGCCGCAGTCGTATGTAATGATGCAGGCGAGCCAATACGACAGCTACAGCTACCTGTTCAACACGCCGACGTTCATCAGCCTGGATCCCAATGCGGCACCGGGTAGCGTGCCCATCAAGGGCATCCGGATCGGCGTCAACGGCACGATCAGCTCATCCGGCCAGTCTTACGCGACCCTCGACGCGGTGGTCGGAGGATCGAGCTACACGGCCGCCCACGGACAGTTGTTGTCGAACGTCGGCGCGGTGATCCCGGTCAGCCAGGGTCCGGCCGGCGACCTGTTCTTTCTCACATTCGACCAGCTCGGCACGTTCCAGCACGTGTTCGTCGAGCCGGTCTTCACCCCGACCCCGGTAACGGCGGATAACACGCCGAAACCGGACAGGGGCGTGGCCACGTTCGAGAGGTTGAACGTTGCGATGGCGACGATCACCGGTGTACCAATCACGAACACGGCAGCCGCGACGACCTACAACACGGTGCAGCAGTCATTGCCAGCCGCACCGGGCATCGATGCGTTCCTGCCCTCGCACCAGACGGCGATCGCGCAGCTTGCCGTGACCTACTGCGGCGAGCTCGTGGATACCCAGAGCTACCGTGATGCCTTCTTCGGCACGGGACTGGATGCCGCCATTAACGCGAACACGACAGCATCCGCGTTCTTCGGCACGACCGTGCCGAACACGACTCATCGCCCGATCGTGATCGATGCTCTCGTCGCGAAGGTGGTCGGTACGGGCGTCAACCCGCAGACGGCAACGGCCGTGACCAACGAGCTGAATGCGCTGCTCACGAGAATCCCCGGCATCAACGCCACGACCGCCAATACCACGGTATCCACGGCGACCAAAGCGGCTTGCAGCGCCGTTCTCGGCAGCGCCGCCGTCTCGTTGCAGTGATCGGATCAGGAGAGAGTCCACATGTTCATTCTTAAAAAGCCTCCCAAGCCTCACGCTCTCGGCGAACCGCTGCTGCACGAGAATCACAAGCGTCCGACCACGCGCCGCGAATTCATGGGAGCTGGACTCCTCAGCGGCCCGGCCATGGTGCTCGGACCATCCTGGCTGGGAGCGCTGCTGAAGGCGGGCACCGCGAACGCAGCGCTTTCGGCGGACATCTTCAGCCTGGGACAGGTGGAATGCGGCGTGCGGGCGGGGGGAGCCATCCCCGGCCAGATTCCCTTCATTGCAATCGATCTGGCCGGGGGGGCGAACCTCGTCGGCTCGGAGGTCCTGGTCGGTCAGAGGGGCAACGGCACGACCAACCCGCAGCTGAACTTCCTCTCGACGGCGGGCTTCGGCAAGCTCGGCATCCCGGGAAACATGGTCCCGACGTCGAGCGCATTCATCAGTACGGCTTTGGGACTGGCCTGGCACGCCGACGGCGCCATTCTGCGCGGCATCATGAGCAAGGCCACCACCCCGGCCACCGCAGCCGGCACCAACGGCGCGGTGTTCTGCGCTCTGTCGCAGAACGACACGGGCAATAACCCGCACAATCCCATTTACGGGATTGCCAAGGCCGGAGCAACCGGCCAGGTGCTCACCCTGATCGGCTCACAGAACAGTGTGTCGGGTGGCAACTCCATGTCCCCGGCGAACGAGATCGATGCGACGCTGCAGCCGACCAAGATTGCTACGGCGGCCGACGCCGTAGGACTTGCTGGCAGCGGCGCCACGACGGTCGACCCGGTGGCCACGGCAGTGCTCGAGTCGCAGACACGGATCAGCGGTGGGACGACGCAGGGTGCCGTTACCGGCGCGCTCAGCGCGCCGAACGTGGTGCTGAGCGCGGACTCCGCTGCGGATGCGACGCTTAAGAAAGCCGTGCGTTGCGCGTATGTGAAAACCGCGAATGCCGCCGATTCATTGACCGCCTCACAGCTGGACCCAACCAAGGACACCAACATTATCGGCGGCGGTACGCCGATCTTCACGGCGACGGACTTCCAGGACAACGATGTCCAGAAGACCGCGGCCGTCATGAAGCTGGTTCTCGGTGGTTTCGCGGGGGCCGGCACCATCACGCTCGGCGGGTACGACTATCACGACAGCACGCGCGCCACCGGCGAGACTCGCAATTTCAAGGCCGGCCAGATGATCGGCGCGATCCTCGAGTACGCACAGCGTGTCCACTCGCCTGTGATGATCTATGTGTTCAGCGATGGCTCGCTGAGCTCGAGCAGCATGCTCGATACCAGCACCGCCGGACGCAACAAGCTGGCCTGGCAGGGCGACAATCAGTCGGCTGCCTCGACTTTCACGCTGGTCTACAGCCCGACGGGCCGGCCGCAGCTGCTCAGCCCCGCCCAGCAGCAGATCGGCTACTTCAGTGCCGATGGCAACGTGGTGAGTACTTCGAGCCCGGCCGCCAATTCGGTCACCCAGCTGGCCGAGACGGCCGTCCTCAACTACATGGCCCTGAAGGGGACGAGTGCGACTTTCCAGACCGTGTTCCCGAAGCACGGACTCGGGGGCGCCGCCTCCCAGGGCGCTTTGACCGCGTTCGCGCCGATCGTCTGAGCTCACCAGAAGGTCGCCCGGCTTCGCGCTGCCGCGTCAGCGCTCCGACTCGCTGTCGCGAAACCGGGTGGGCACCCTCGAGGGCTCCCGTTGTTTCCCGTGAGCACTGTCGCGCAAAGCCGACGCTCCGGCATATTCTTTCCCGCCTCTTTCTACGGCACGATAGGCGATTGGCGGGCCGCGCCGCCTGTTCCACGTGCTTGCATTTCATGCGCTTACCTGCGGAAACCACCGTCCGGTTCGTTGACAGTGTTAAGTAGGCTGTGCGAGGGTTGCCCGCACGGCGGCAGCCGGTCGCATCCTCTCCAGCCGTAAGGATATTTTTTGAGCTTACAGCGGCCGAAAGGCGCCCTGTTGCGTGTGTGTCTGTGGTGGCGGCAGTGCGTCAAGAAAGCGGCGCCAGGCGCAGCGGCGTCCGGCTTCATCGCATTCGGGATCGGCATGGCCGCGCTGGCGCAGCCGGCGTATTTCCTGCTCGGGCGTGAGGCGCCGGATTTTGCGCTACGCGCCGTCGCCGGCAGCAATGTACGGCTGTCGGAGCATCGCGGCGACGTAGTCGTCGTCAGTTTCTGGAGCAGCCGCTGCACGCCCTGCCGAACGCAGCTCGCGGCTCTCGATCGGAGCCTCGCCACCTACCGGTCGGCCGGCCTGCAGATGTATGGGATCAACGTGGACGACGACAATAGTCGTGCTCTCGAGTTTGCTCATGGCGGGCAGGCTGCGAGCTTCCAGCTTCTG